>JBILNK010000117.1:0-13500 GCA_044375105.1 Planctomycetota bacterium | reverse complement strand
CGAGCCCTGTGCCTGCGGCGGGTGCCCTACGGCGATTCCTCTCTGGTGGTCGAGCTGCTGACCGAGCAGCACGGCCGCGTGAGCCTGCTGGCGCGCGGCGCCTACCGCCTGACCAGCCGCTTTGCAGGGGTGCTGGACCTGTTCCATCGCCTCGAGCTGACCTGGCGTCCCGGGGGGCCGGGCGCGCTCGGGCTGCTCATCGCCGGGGACACCGAGCGCTCGCGCCGGGCCGTGCCGCGCTCCCTGAGCGCCTACCGCGCAGGCCTGTCCGCCCTCGAGCTGGCCGAGCTGTGCTCGCGCTCCGGCCAGCCTGAGCCGGGGCTGTTCCGCCTCCTGGACGGGACCCTGGAAGCCCTGGAATACGGCGTGGATCCCGAGGCGGAGCTGCTGCGCTTCGACCTGTGCTGCCTGGCAGAGATCGGCCTGGCGCCGGCCCTGCGCCGCTGCGCCGCCTGCGGCCGCCGTGCCAGCCCCGCAGCCGACGAGCGAGCGCCGGCTTGGTTCGACCCGGCCGCGGGTGGCCGGCTGTGCCCGGATTGCCGTCGCCGGAGCGACGGCGCCCTGCCCACCCGGGCGATCTGGCTCGAACGCTTGGCCGGCCTGGGCGAGGACCAAGCCCATGTGCGCGGGGCCTTTCCCGGCCTCGCGGAGGCGCGCAGCCTGCTGGAGCGGCTGCTCGAACGGCAACTCGAATCTCCGCTGCGGGCCCGCGGCCGGCGCTGAGGCCGCGGATCGAATCGACGGGGAACCACGCCGACGGCGCCTGCGCGTCCCGGCGCGTCGGGCGGCGTTCGAGGGCTGCGGGTCCCCGGCAGGGCCGGGACCGGCGCCGCCGCCGGGGCTGCCGGGGGCACGCCGCCCCGACCTCCCCGGATCGCTCCGCCGCGCGGGCCGCTACCCTGAGCCGTCCCATGGCCTCCGCCGCCTTTGGATCCCGCGCGCCGCTCCGGCTCCTGGCCGCCCTGTGCCTTTGGCTGAGCGCCGGCTGTGCCTCGATCGAAAGCGTCTTCGAGCCGTCGATCCCCGACCTGCCCTCGAAGCGCGCCAGCGCCGAGGAGGTCGAGCGCCAGCTGGGCCTGGCCGAAGCCGAACTAGAAGCCGGCCGCCTGCGCGAGGTCAGCGAGCGCTGTCTGCGCCTGCGCCAGGTGCGCAACCTGCCCTCGCCGCTGCGCGAACGCAGCGAGGTGTTGCTGGAGCAGGCCACCGAGGCCCGCGTGGCGGCCGCCGAGCGCTCCGGCGACCTGCGCAGCCCGAGCGCGTCGCGGTTGCCGCGGCGCAGCCGGGCGATCCAGACCGTGGCCCGCTCGCGCCTGTTCCTGGCCGAAGGACGCGCCTACCGCGCCTTCTCGGAGATCCGCGACCTGGAGGCCGCCCACCCCGGGCACCACCTGCAGAACGAGGCCGCCGAAACCGTCTACCAGGCCGGTTTGGATCTGAGCCAAGCGAAACGGGCCTGGATTTTCCTGTTCAGCAAACGCGCCCAGGCGCCTGGGGTGCTCGATTACCTCGTGCTGCAGCACCCCTCCTACCCGCGCTGCGACCACGCGTATTACCTGTTGGCCTCGCTGCACGCGGACGACCGGGACATCGAGCTGGCCATCGACCGGCTCTCGGACCTGCTGCTCTACCACCCGAACAGCCCCTACGCCCGGGAGGCCGAGCTGCTGATCCCGACCCTGCGGCTCTCGGACCACCTGCGCATCGACCACGACTACGCCGGCTTGGTGATGAGCGAGCGTGAGCTGACCGCCTGGCTCGGCCGCGTGGCCTCCGCGGAGCAAGGCGAGTTGGCCGAGCGCGCCCGCGCCGCCCTGTTCGAAACCCGGCGGCGCTTGGTGGAGGCCGACCTGGAGGTGGCCCAATTCTACCGCACCGTCCGGCGCCCGGAGGGCACCACCATCCACGCGGTGCGCGCCCGCCAACGCGCTCAGTTGATCGACGATGTGGAGGCCACCGGCCGGGCGGATGCGCTGCTCGTCTGGGCCGACACCGGCCAGGGCGATGCACAGCTCCCGCCGGAATTCCGTCGCACTGAGCTGCCCTCCACGGACAAGGACGCCCCCCGCGACGCCCAGCCCCCCACGGAAGGCGTGGTGGGATCGGGTCCGTGAGCGCGCGACGCAGCCCCGCAATGCGGCCGTCGAGCCCCGTCTGGCTCGGGCCCGCGCTCGCTCTGCTGCTCTGCGGCTGCGGCTGGCATTCTGGGCTGGTGGCGCCCGAAGGCGCGCGCTCGGTGCGGATCGAATTTTTCGACAACCTCTCGCTGCTGCCCAACCTCGAGCAGCCCCTGGAGGCGGCCCTGACCAGCGCGGTGCTCGAGCGCGTCCCGATCGCCAGCGCCGGAGCCGGCCCGGCGGACCTGCTGCTGCGCGGCAGGATCCTGGACTTCAGCCGCCGGGCCGGGGTGCGCAGCCAGCAGAACGTGCAGCTCGAATCGGGCGCTCAACTGACCATCGAGGCCGAACTGGTCGATGCGGACACCGGCCGGGTGTTGCGCACCAGCCGCCGCAGTCTGGCGGCCGGATTCGCCATCGACCCCCTGCGCAGCGCGGCGACCACCTCGGCGGAGCCAGGGACCCGCGAGCGGCTGCTGCGCAACCTGGCCGATGGAGTCGTGTTGGATCTGTTCGGCCCGGCGCGCTGAACGGCGGACAGGTTCGAGCAGGGTGGGATGCGCGCCCGGAACGGGCCGCCGGCCCCGGAGCTCTAGGGCTGCGGCAGGCCCGTGGCAGCGGGTCGGCTCGCTCGGGATGCTCCCGGGGCTGCCGGGCTGGCCGCGTCTGGCTCCGGGCACACTGCTGTGTGCGGCGACGGGCCGAGCTCGGGGCCCTGGGCGCGGGGACGAGGCCGCTCTGCGGTTGGCCGCAGGGCCAGGGGCCGCCGGTCGCAAGCGGACCGGCAGGTTTCGGGCATGGCGGCGGGGGCCGGAGAAATCCGCGGCCCGCTGAGGCGCGCCGCTGCGTCCGCACTCCGGCGGCCCCGGCGCCACACGAACACCTGCCCGGGGTCCGCTCGCGCAGGCTGCCGGGCCCTGGCGGGGCCGGAATTCGGCTCCAGACCTGGAAAAGCGGTGGGCCCTGCCCGACCAATAGCCGAACATAGGGAGATCGGCCTTCCGGCCGCCCCCCGACCGTCCATGAGCGACCCCAAGAAGTCCGACGAACCGACCAGCCGCGAGCAACGCAAGTCCGGGTCCGACAAGCAGCGCCAGAACCGCTCGTTCGGCTCCTTCCTGGTGTTCTTGTTCGTGCTGATCATCATCCTCGTGGTGATCGGCGGCGAGCAGGTGCGCCAGCCCCGCGAGCTGACCCAGGATCAGTACCTGTACCGGCTGTACGTGGGCGACATCGTCACCCAGGAGTTCCGCGGGACGCCGGAGAAGAGCACCCGCATCGAGGGCGAATTCCGCCCCCAGGGCTCCACGGGGACCGAGCCCTTCGCCGTGGAATTCGGGGCCGGCGTCGAGAACGAGTCGCTGTTCCGGGAGCTCAAGGCGCGCAAGAAGGACTGGATCGAGTGGGACAAGCTGGTCCTCGGCATCGAGGGCGGTTGGTACCAGCCGCTGCGCGCCCAGTCGCTGACCACGACCCTCGAGCGCCGCGACCCGCCGGCCCCCGGGCGCGAGCCGGGCGCGACCGTCGATGTCCCCGAGCCGCCGGTGCGCGTGTGGACCGAGGACCGCCTGCTGGTCGAGGTGCTGGCCCGGCCCGAATCCAAGTGGGACCAATCCCTGCCGCCGCAGTTTCCGCTGCCGGAGCGCTCCGGCCACCTGTGGTTCGAGGTCTCGCTGACCGAGGGCGCCGACCTGCCCGCGATCCTGGGCCTGCTGGCCCAGCGCGGCGCACAGCTCGAGCGGCACCAGTTCGACCTGGGCAAGGACCGCGGCACCACCTACGCGCGCTCCTCGAACCTGTGGAGCAGCTTCCTCCTGATGGTGGCGCCGACGCTGCTGATCTTCGTGGTGCTGATGTTCATCCTGCGGCAGTTCCGCAACCAGGGCGGGGCCGGTGGGGTGATGAACTTCGGGCGCAGCCGCGCCCAGATGTACACCAAGGAGAACCGCACCAACGTCACCTTCGACGACGTGGCCGGAGCCCAGGAGGCCAAGGCCGAGGTCAAGGAGATCGTCGAATTCCTGAAGAATCCCTCGCGCTTCACCCGCATCGGCGGGCGCATCCCGCGCGGTGTGCTGCTGGTCGGGCCCCCGGGCTGCGGCAAGACGCTCTTGGCCAAGGCCATCGCCGGCGAGGCCGAGGTGCCCTTCTTCTCGATCAGCGGCTCGGACTTCGTGGAGATGTTCGTCGGCGTGGGCGCCAGCCGCGTGCGCGACCTGTTCAAGCAGGCCCGCGAGAACAGCCCCTGCATCATCTTCCTGGACGAGATCGACGCGGTCGGTCGCCGGCGCGGCAGCGGCATGGGCGGCGGGCACGACGAGCGCGAACAGACGCTCAACGCGATCCTGGTCGAGATGGACGGCTTCTCGACCGACGAGGGCATCATCGTCGTGGCTGCCACCAACCGGCCCGACGTGCTCGATCCGGCCTTGCTGCGCCCCGGCCGCTTCGATCGCGAGGTGACCATCGACCTGCCGGACCTCGAAGGCCGCAAGGCGATCCTCGAGGTGCACCTCAAGCGCGTCAAGAAATCGAGCGCGGTCAGCGCCGACGTTCTGGCGCGCTCGACGCCGGGCTACTCCGGCGCCGACCTGGCGGCGATCGTGAACGAGGCCGCGATCATGGCCGTGCTGCAAAAGCGCGACGAGATCTCCATGGATGACCTGGAGGAGGCGCGCGACAAGGTGCGCTACGGGCGCCAGAAGATCTCGCGCAAGATGGAGGTCGAGGACCGCCGCATCACCGCCTACCACGAGGCCGGGCACGCGCTGATCGCCGCGGTGCTCGAGGAGACCGACCCGCCCCACAAGGTCACGATCGTGCCGCGCGGCCGGGCCCTGGGCGCGACCATGATCCTGCCCACCAAGGAGAGCTTCCACACGCAGAAGCGGCGCTTGCTCGGCCAGCTGGCGATGCTGTTCGGCGGGCGTGTCGCGGAACAGGAGTTCTGCGGCGACATCTCCGCGGGCGCCTCGGACGACATCCGGCGCGCCACGGAGCTGGCGCGCGCCATGGTCACCGAGCTCGGCATGAGCGAGCGGGTCGGCCCGATCCACTACGCCGAACGCGAAGGCTCCGACTTCCTGGGCGCCGAGCTGTCGCGCGGCAAGCTGCACTCGGAGGAGACCGCCCGCGAGATCGACCAGGAGGTGCGCTCGATCCTCGAGCAGGCCTACTCGCGCGCCGAGGCGGTGATCCGCGGCCAACGGCAAGCCATGGAGGAGATCACCCTGGCCCTGTTGGCCTACGAGACCATCAGCGGCGAGGAAGTCCAGGCGATCGTGGCCGGCAAACGCCACGCCGAGCTGCGCCCGGCGCCGCAGGGCGGTCCGATCGAACCGAGCCCGGGCGATCCGCGCACGTGGCAGAAGAGCCGCGAAGGCGAGGAGCCCCTCTCCGGGCACGAGTTCGGCGGCGCCGCGCCGTCGCCGGCCTGAGCGGCGTTGGCCGAGGAGCCCTTTGCGACCGGCGCCCGTCCGCGGGACCCGGCCCACCATCCGCGCTTCGGGGATCTGGCCCTGGAGCTGGGCCCCCTGTGCAGCGCCGGCGATCGGGCGCCCGTGACCTTCGGCGGAGCTCGTGGGCCGATCCCCCGCTGGCTCAGCTTCGAGGCCCGGCCCGGCATCCTGGCCCGCCTGCGCGAGGCGGGCCTCGAGCCCGAGCGTTTCGGGGCGCCCCCAGGCGCCGGCGCGGAGCGGCAGCCCCCCGGGACGCCCGCTTGGGCGGGCCTGTGGATCACGGCCCAAGCCTTCGAGGGGCAGGTCGCCGCCCTGGGCCCGGACGGACCGGAGCTGCTCGCCCCCCTGCGGGAGGCCCTGCGGGCGGCCAGCGCGCCGCGCCCGCGCACGCGCCTGATGGCGGTCCTCAACGCGACCCCGGACAGCTTCTCGGACGGCGGGCGGCTGTTCCGCGGGGGCTGCCTGGACGTGGGTCGGGCGCGGGACCTGGCCCAGGAACTGGCCGCCGCCGGCGCCGGATGCCTGGACGTGGGCGGCGAGTCCACCCGGCCCGGGGCCGAGCCGGTCGATGCGGCCGAGGAGTGGGCCCGGGTCGGGCCCCTGTTGGCGGCGCTCGAGGGCCGGCTGGGGGCGGTCGAGCTCTCGATCGATACCCAGAAGTCCGAGGTCGCCGAAAGGGCCTTGGACCTGGGCGCGACCTGGATCAACGACGTCTCCGCCGGGGAGCACGACCCGCGCATCCTCTCGCTGGCGGCGCGCCGCGGCTGCAAGCTGGTGCTGATGCACCGCCAAGGCGAGCCGCGCACCATGCAGGTCGACCCGCGCTACGTGGAGCCGGTCCACGAGGTCGCGGCGGCCCTGCGCCGGCGCGCCCGCGCGGCGCTCGAGTCCGGGGTGCAGGAAGAGCAGCTGCTGCTCGATCCGGGCCTCGGCTTCGGCAAACGGCTGGAGCACAACCTGGCCCTGCTGGCGCGCCTGGCGGAGCTGCGCGCCCTGGGCCAGCCGCTGCTGGTGGGCGCGTCCCGCAAGTCGTTCCTGGGCCGGCTGAGCGGCCGAACCGAGCCCGGAGAGCGGCGGTCGGAGAGCCTATCCGCGGCCTGTGTGGCGGCCCTCGGCGGCGCCGCCTGGGTGCGGGTGCACGACGTGGCCGAAACCCGCGCCGCGCTCACGCTGATCGACGCCCTGCGCGCTCCGGAGGAAGCCCGTCGATGGAACTGACCTCCGCCTGGCTGCGCTACGCGATCGAACTGCTGCTGCTCGCGGCGGTGCTCTACGCGGGGCTCTCGTTCCTGAGCCGCTCGCGCGGGGACCGCGTGCTGAAGGGCCTGCTGATCGCCGTGCTGCTGTGGGCCATGGGCCTGTTCGGCCTGGCCTACGCCCTCGATCTGCAGGAGCTCGAATACGTCCTGCGCGGCGCCTTCAGCGCGGCCCTGGTGGTGCTCGCGGTGGTCTTCCAGCCCGAGCTGCGGCGGGCCTTCGCCGAGCTCGGATCGCGCCGTGCGAGCAGCCAAGGCGGTCTGCAAAAGGGCCTGTTGGCGGAGTTGGCCCGCGCGGCCTGCGCCATGGCCCAGCGCCGGACCGGTGCCCTGGTGGCCATCGAGGGCAAGCATCCGCTCGACGCCTGGATCCACACCGGCGAGCCGGTCGGGGCCGAGCTGCGCTCGGGTTTGGTGGAGAGCCTGTTCGCCAAGGAATCCCACCTGCACGACGGCGCCCTGATCGTGCGCGACGGGCGCATCGAGGCCGCGGCGTGCATGCTGCCGCTGTCCGATCGCTCGGACTTGCCGCCGCACTTCGGCACGCGCCATCGGGCCGCGGTCGGATTGTCGGAGGAGACCGACGCGCTGCTCTTGGTGGTCTCGGAGGAGAGCGGAGCGATCTCGCTCTTCTCCGAGGGTGTGCAGCAGGGACCGATCGCGCCCGGAGAGCTCGTGGGGTCCCTGGAGCGGGCCGCGCGGGCCGCCTTCGAGGGCGAAGGCTCCCGCGGCGGCGCCGAGCGCCTGTGGGCCGTGCTGGCCTGGCTGCGGCGGGAGTCGGTGCCTTTGCTGGGCTCGCTGCTGTTCGCCTCGCTGCTGCTGGTCTTCGCCCACGGCGAGCTGGCGGTGACCGAATCCCTGGAATTCGAGGTCAGCGCCGTGAGCCCCGGCTCCGGAGCTCCCTCCAGCGAGGCTCTGCAGCTCGTGCTGCGGCTTCCCGACGAGCGCTTCCTGATGCGCAGCGCCCCGGAGGCCAAGCTGAGCGTGCGCGGCACGCGCACCCGGCTCGACGACTTCAAGCGCCGCGCGCGGGCCGAATTGGCCCTCGAGGTGCCCGCGGCGGGAGCGCTCGAGATCGAGGCCGACGAGCTGCGCTGGAACGTCGACACGGTCGGCCTGGAGCTCGGTTTCGAGCCCGCTCTCGAGATCGAGCTCGAGGAACAGGCCGAGCACGACCTGGCGCTCTCGCCCGAGAACCTGGTGATCGACTCGAGCGGCCTGGAGACGCGTTTCCAGCTGGACCTGGCCCAGACCCAGTTCGATCCGAGCACGGTGCGCCTGCGGGGCCCCGCCGCCCTGGTGGCCCAGTGCGTCGCCGATCCCGAGCGCCTGGCCCTCGAGCCGATCCGATTGACGGCCAACGACGCCTTGGCGAGCTCGCGACACCTGCAGCTTTCGCTGCAAAATCGCAACCAAGGCCTGCGTCTGGTCGACGTGCCGAGCGTGCGGGTGACGCTGGCCCCGCGCCCGGTCGAGATCGCCATCGGCACGGTCACGCGCGAGGTCGCCCTGGTCTGCCTGGATCCAGCGCGGCGGGCCGAGCTCGAGCGCTGGAGCCTGCCACCCCACTCGCTGACCGCCAGTTTCCAGGTCGTGACCCGGGGGCTCTTGCCCGCGGGGCCCGCCGGCCCCGGCTCGGGTCCCCAGAGCGAGGCCATCCGCCGCTTCGTCAACGAGAACCTGGCCGCCTACGTGGATGTCTCCGAGCTCAAGCCGGACGGCTCGAGCCAGGTGCTGAAGGTCCGCACCGCCTGGCGACAGGACTGGGCGCAATCCCTATGGCCGAGCCTCTTCCCGGGGGTCCCGGGCCCCCGACAGGGCGAACAACTGAGCGTCTTTCTCGAGAGCGACGAGGAGCTGTTCCTCGAGCTGCGCTCCGGCCCCATTCCGCCCCCCAGCGAAGGCGATTAGCCTGGAATGCCCGCTGGGAGCCGCTGCAGCGGCGATCGCTTCCGGGCTGGCGACGCCGCCCCGGGCCGCGCGGCCCCGGCGCGAGAGCCCCCCCCTGACCCTCCCCGATGACCGTCCCCCACTCAGCCCCCCGGCGCTTGTTCGGAACCGATGGCATCCGCGGCCAGGCCGGCGTCGAGCCGTTGACCGAACCCAGCGTGGTCCGTATCGGACGCGCCATCGCGCGCGTGCTGGCCCGCGAGCGCGGGCTGGCCCACGGGCATGTGCTGCTCGGCCACGACGGCCGGCGCTCGGGGCCCTGGATCGAAGCCGCGCTGTGCCGCGGTATGGCCGCCGAGGCCCTCGGCGCGGTCTCGGCCGGGCTGATCACCACCCCGGGTTTGGCCTTGGAGACCCGCGCCGGCCAGTTCGACCTCGGCATCATGGTTTCGGCCTCCCACAACCCGGCGGCGGACAATGGCATCAAAGTCTTCGACCGCGATGGGTCGAAGCTGCCGGACGAGCTCGAGCTGGCCATCGAAGCCGAGCTGGAGAAAGGTCTTCCGCCGGCGCCCCCCGCCGCGCCCCCCGCCTTCGACCCGGGGGTCGCCGAGCGCTACCTCGAACACCTGCTCGCCGCGGTTCCGGGCCTGGACCTGACCGGGCTCGCGCTGGTCGTCGACTGCGCCAACGGCGGCTCCAGCCGGATCGGGCCACGCCTGTTCGAGCGGCTCGGCGCGCGCACCACCGCCCTGTTCCATGACCCCGACGGGGAGAACATCAATCTGGGCTGCGGCTCGACCCATCCGCAGGCCCTGCAGGCTGCTGTGCGCGCCTCGGGTGCGCACCTGGGCCTGGCTCTGGACGGCGACGGCGATCGCTGCCTGCTGGTCGAAGAGCACGGTCGGCTGGTCGACGGCGACGCCCTCTTGGCGCTCCTGGCGCGGCACCTCGATGCGCGGGCCGAGTTGCCCGAGAAGCGCATCGTGGCCACGGTGATGAGCAACCAGGGCCTCGAGCGGTCGCTCGCGGAGGCCGGTCTCTCGATGCAGACGGTCGGCGTGGGCGATCGGCGCGTGGTCGAGGCCCTGCGCGCCGGCGGCCTGGGGCTCGGCGGCGAGCAGTCCGGGCACATCGTCTTCGGCGCTCGGCATCACTACATCGGCGATGGGCTGTATACGGCGCTGCGCGTGCTCGAAGCGCTGCGGGCCAGCGGAGGCTCCCTGTCCCGGCTGGCGGCGGTCTTCCAGGCCTTCCCCCAAGTGCTGATCAACGTGCGCGTGCGCAGCAAGCCGGAGCTGGGCGGGTTGCCGGGGGTCGGCCCGGCGGTCGCCGAATTAGAGGCCCAGCTGCGCGGCGAGGGCCGCGTGTTCCTGCGCTATTCGGGCACCGAGAACCTGGCCCGCGTGATGGTCGAGGGTCCCGAGCGGGGCTTGATCCAGGCCGGCGCGGAGCGCATCGCCGAGCGCATCCGCGCGGCCATCGGAGCATGAGCCAAGCGGAGGAGGTGCAGGCTTGGCTCGCGCCCGGCCGCCTGGCGGTGGCCCTCGAGGGCAGCCAGCGCCCGGCCAGCGTGGCGCTCGCCGCCGGCGGCGCTCCCGCCGTGGAATTCGAGGGCGCGGGCTCCCACGGCGCGGACCTGCTGACCATGCTGGCCGCGGAGCTGACGCGCCGCAGCTTGGGCGTGGCCTCGATCGAGCGCTTGGTGGTCGGGCTCGGCCCCGGCAGCTTCACCGGGTTGCGCGTGGTCAGCGCCCAGGCGCAGGGGCTCGCCCGAGCCCTCGGCATCGAGGTGCTCGGGCTGCCGAGCATCGAAGCGCGCCTGTTCGCCGGCCTGCGACCCGGCCAGACCGGCCTGCTGCTGGCCGACGCCCGCGGCGGTCTGTTCACGCTTGGACGCTACGCGCGCAGCGCCGACGACCTGGCGCCCCTGGACCCGGTCGCGGCCAAGCCCGCCCACGAAACCGGCCAGCAGCTCTTGGCCTGGGCCAAGTCTCGAGGCCCCTCCCCGGCCGTGCGCTGGTTTGCCGAGGCGGACGCGGTCCCGGCGCTCGGTGCGGCGGGGGCCGCCCTGCCGGCCTTCGAAGCGGCCCCACAGCCCAGCGCCGCAGCCCTGCTGCACCTGGCCGAAGCCCGCTTTGCACACAGCGGTGCGGAGGCCTTCGCGGGACCGCAGCCGCTCTATCTGGCCGAATTCTGGGTGCGCTCGCGGACTTGAGCGTCTGGCCGCACTTGCTGGTGGCGAATCCGGACGTCGGATGGCGGCCCTGCGGCAAGCGAACAGCCCGGTCTTGCGGCTCGCGCAGAGCCCGAGGCAAGCTTGTCTCTAGCTTTCGGCTGCCCAGGCCGCACCGGCCGCGCTCTCCCGGCCGCGCTCTCCCGGCCGCGCTCTCCCGGAAAGAGGCAGAGCCCGGGCTCGACGCTGCGCGCCGAGCCCGGGCTCTCGAGTCCCGGAGGCGATTCGAGCCGGGCGCTGCCCGTTTCGATCCAGCCTGGGAGTTCTGCGGCCGCCCTGGGGCGGCGACAGAACGGGCGCGGACAGGTTCTTGCGGCTGCTCGGGTCAAGCCCGAGTCGGTCGGATCACGGCCTGTCCGGCGGAGCGGGGATCAGAGGTCCTGGGGACGCAGGGTCTTGCGGCCGTTGTGCTCGGCGCGCTGCTCGGCCTTGGCGATCAGGCCGCGCACGGACTCGTCCAGGGCGGCGTAGAAGTCGCTGGCCACGTTCATCGAGGCCAGGTGCTTGACACGGCTCTTGGAGATCAGGAGATCGCCGGCGGCGACCTTCTTGGCGCCCTTCTTGGAGGCAGCTTTCTTCGAGGCTTTCTTCTTGGCCATGGAGTCGGTTGGGTTCGGAGGGTGGCGGCCCGCGGGGATCGGCGGGCCGGGGCGGAACGGCCGGTGGATCCGGTCGGGCCGCGTCGGGGGAAAGGGTTCGGGGGAGAGGTCAGGGCGCGGCCGCACGGAACGGGTTCGGACCACGGAGCGGTCCTGAAAAGTTCCGCGGCCGCCACGGGGGCGGCCCAGACGCTGCGGGAGAACCCGGCTGGATCAACCCCGGAAGGACCGAGGCGTCGAAGTCGGGGATCTCGGCGCAGCTGGCGGGCGCAGCCCAAGGCCAGCGCTCGGCTCGCTGCAGTCCTCTCCGCGCCGGAGCGCGGGGAGTTGCGTTGGGTGGCGGCTGGCTTGTTTGCGCGGTTGGCGGCCCTCGAATCGGTGACGCGTGCGCAAAGATGGAGAGGGGGCGGCGCGGAAGTCAACGGGCCAGACGTCCGAAAACGCCGGAGCTTGGCCTCTAGGCCCAGTTTTTCCTGGGTTTGGGCCGATCGCGGTCCCCTGCGTGCTCACGCCCGCGCGCTCCGCTCGCTAACGTAAGGCTTGTGAGCCTCCCGCGCGTTTGGGCCGAGATCGACCTCGGCGCGTTCGCCCACAATCTGCGCCGCATCGCCGGCCGGGCGGGCCCCGGGGTCGAAACGATCCTGGTGCTCAAGGCGGACGCCTACGGGCACGGCGCGCTGCCCTTGGCGGAAGCGGCCAGAAAGCTCGGCATCCGGTCTTTCGGGGTCGGCACCCTGGCCGAGGCGCGGGAGCTGCAGGTCGCCTGGCAGCTCCAAACGGCGCAGGAACTGGGCCGGACCAGGCCTTCCCCGGCGGGCGAGGCACCGCCGCGGCCGCCGGCCGAGCCGCGCCTGCTGGTGCTGGGCACGATCGTCGACGAAGAGGCCGAGGAGGCGCTGCGCCACGGGATCGAGCTGGGCGTGCACTCCACGGACCGCTGCACGATGCTGAACGAGCTGGCCCAGCGCCTGGGCTGCCGCGCCAAGGTGCACCTCAACGTGGACACCGGCATGGGCCGCCTGGGCGTGTTGCCCGGCCGAGCGATCGAGCTGCTGCACCGCATCCACCACTCCCCCGGCCTGGAGCTGCGCGGCACGATGACCCACATCGCCGCCACCGAGGGGGCCCGCGAGGCCGCCGGCCGCGAGCAGGTCGAGCGATTCGACGAATTCCTGGGCCGCGCCCGGGCAGCCGGGCTCGATACCGGGCTGGTCCACCTGGCCAATTCGGCGGCCCTGTTCACGGACCTGGGCGGGCGGCGGGGTGCCATCCGGCCCGGGATCGCGGCCCTCGGGATGCTGCCGCCGGCCCTGGCCGGCGAGGTCGATCTGCGCCCGATTCTGAGCCTGCGCAGCCAGGTGATCTTCTTCAAGGACGTCGGCCCGGGCACGCCGATCGGCTATGGCGGCACCTGGCAGGCCAAGCAGACCTCGCGGATCGCGACCCTGCCGATCGGCTACGACGACGGGGTGCCCTGGCGCCTCTCGAACCTCGGCAAGGTGCTGGTGCGCGGTCGGTTCGCCCCGATCGTGGGGCGCGTCTCGATGGATTACCTGACCATCGACGTGACCGAGATCCACGGGGTCGAGATCGGCGACATCGTGACCTTGATCGGCAAGGACGGCGAGCACGTCCTGACCGCCCAGGACCTGGCCGCGCAGGCCGGCACGATCCCCTACGAGATCACCTGCTCGATCGGCAAGCGGGTGAAGCGCGTGCTCGGACGGCTCTCGCGGGATGGGCGGCTCCTCACGGGTGCGGAGGCGGCCGGCGAGCCGTCGGAGCGAAACCAGGCCGGCGACTACGAGCTGCAGCCCGTGACGCCGGCCCCGCGCGCCGGGGAGCAGGGGCGCGCGGAGCACGCGGCCCCGGCGGGACCGCGTTGAGCCGCGACCCCGAACCTCCGGAAGAAGCGCGACCGCGGCGGAATCCAAGCGCCAAGGCGCC
>JBILNK010000169.1:0-9439 GCA_044375105.1 Planctomycetota bacterium | reverse complement strand
TCCTGAACGGCATGGCCCTGCACGCCGAACTGCAGGGACTCGTCGAGGGGATGTCGGGCGCGGTCGCGGCGGTCGAGACGCCGCTCAAGGGCCGGCTGGCCGTCGCGCCCTTCAGCGCCGAACCGGAGGACGAGCAGGGACGCGCCTTCGCGGCCGGGCTGCGCCGCGATCTGGTGGCCGAGCTCGAGCGCAGCAGCGAACTCGAGCTCGTCCCACAAAAGCAGGACACACGGCCCGCGGCGAGCTCCGTGGATTGGTGGCTGCGCGGACGGCTGCACGTGGAAGGCCACACCGGCACGGTGGCCGTCGAAATGATCCGGCTGCTGGGTGGCCGCACCGAGGTCGAGCCCTGGGCCCACGAAGTCCGCCACGAGGACCCGGACGAGTGGGGCCTGCAGGCCCAGCTGGTCAGCAGCCTGGCGCGGGCCATCCGACGCCATCTGCGCGAGGAGGCGCTGCGCCCGGCGCCGGCCGTGCGGCGCGATTCGGGCAAGGCCGAGAGCCTGCTCCAGGCCGCCCACCAGGTCATGCACCGGGGCCGCGCCAAGCACCTGCTGGCGGCCATCGTGCGCTTCGAGAGCGCGATCAGCGCCGATCCGGGCCTAGCCAAGGCGCACGCCGGCCTGGCCGAGGCCCTGGTGCGCAAGTTCCTGTACTGGGATGGCGATCGCAGCTTCATCGAGCAGGCCCAGGAGTGCGCGCGGCGGGCGCTGCTGATCGACCCGCGCTGCGCCGAAGCCCACACCTCCCTGGGCTTCGCCTATTCGATGACCGGCCAGCGCGAGGACGCTCTGCGCGAATACCGTCTGGCGATCCAGCTCGACAACCAGGAATGGCTGGCGCACCGTCTGATGGGCGCCCTCGAGGCGCGCCTCGGGAATTTCAAGGCCGCGGCCCCGCTGCTGCGCAAGGCGATCAATCTGCGCCCGGCGGCGATCGCCTCCTACGACCACCTGTTCAACGTGCTGCAGCGCCTGAACCGCCACGAGGAGAGCCTCGAGATCGGCGATCTCGGCATCGCCGCCGCGCGCAGCGAGCTCGCCCAGGTGGAGGACAACCAGGAGGCGCGCCTGCACATGGGTCTGCTGCTGGCCCGCATGTCCGGCGCCGAGGAGGCCCGGCGGGTCTGCCAGAAAGCCCGCGAAGTCGCGCCGCGAGATGGCTACACGCTTTTTCACAGCGCCTGCATCCTGTCCCTGATCGGCGACCGCGAGCAGGCCGTCGAAGCGCTCAGCGAGGCCCAGGCGCGGGGCTATTACGTGCAGAGCGAGCTGTGGAGCAACACCGACCTCGACAGCCTGCGCGAACTGCCGCGCTTCCGCGAATTGGCGGGCTGAGCCCGGGTCTCGGCCCACGGATCGTCTCGCCGGCCCTCGGCCAAATCGGGCTGCGACGGCGGCGCGAGCGCAGCCCTGAGAGCCCCTGACGGCCAAGCGTAGGGCCGCCGGCCGTCCCAGGGCCAAAGGCCACGCGGGGGCCGGGCCGGGTTGGCTCCTGCCGAGCCAATCCGGCGATCGTTCGGGATTCCCCGAGACCCGGAACTTATGGACCGCGCACAACTGCCGTTGCCCGGCTGCCCCTGGGGCTGCCCGGGCAGCCCAGGCTCCGGGGCTCGGGCGGGAGTCTCGCCGGGCCATCGCAGGCCGCGGGCGCAGAGTCGGGCGGGCGTTCGCCGGTCAAGCGCCGATCAAGGCGGCCCCTTCGGCTTCCCACAGGGTCAACGGCCATGCTCCGGCCAACGGGCTCCCCGCCCTTCGGCTCCAGCCCCATCGCGCCCCGAACGAGAGGCCAATGGCATCGCTGCGGAAGACCCTAGGTGGGTCAGGGAGCCGGCCTCAGCTCGGCCAGCGGGGCGGGCGGCCGCTCGTGCTGGTGGGATCTAAATGAGAGCCGGATCGGAAAGGCCGGGCGGGGGCTAAACTGCCGAGTTCATCCGAGCCCAGCAGGTGTCGACGGACCGCCCCCGCGTCCGCGCACCGATCGCTCCCAGCCAGCCCCGCTTTGCCTTGAAGGCCCTGTCCTCGAGCCGCGTGATCGAAGAGGTCCGCAACATCGCCATCGTCGCCCACGTCGACCACGGGAAAACCACCCTCGTGGACCAGATGTTCCGCTACGCCGGCACCTTCCGCGACAACCAAGACGTGCCCGAGCGCGTCATGGACTCCGACGCCCAGGAGCGCGAGCGCGGCATCACGATCCTGGCCAAGAACACGGCCATCCGCTTCCAGGGCACGCGCATCAACATCGTCGACACCCCAGGCCACGCCGACTTCGGCGGCCAGGTGGAGCGCACCCTGGGCATGGCCGACGCGGTCCTGCTGCTGGTCGACTCCTTCGAGGGTCCGATGCCGCAGACCCGTTTCGTGCTGCGCAAGGCGTTCGAGCGCGGCCTCAAGGCGCTGGTGATGATCAACAAGATCGATCGCCCCGACGCGCGCCCGAACGAGGTCCTGGACGAGATCTTCGACCTGTTCGTGGAGCTCGGCGCGACCCCAGAGCAGCTCGAATTCCCGGTCTGCTACGGCTCGGGCCGCGACGGCTGGGCCGTGCTGGAGCTGGGGCGGCGAGCCCAGGACCTCGGCCCGCTGTTCGAACTGATCATGGAGCACGTGCGGCCGCCCATGCCGGATCCGGATGCTCCGGTGCAGTTCCAGGCGGTGACCATCGACCACGACGACTTCGTCGGCCGCCTGGGCATCGGACGGGTCGTGCGCGGCACGCTGAAGCTGGGCCAGCGGGTCACCTTGTGCCACCCCGAGAGGAAGAAGTTGGTCCACGCCAACGTCAAAAACCTCTACCGCTTCGAGGGTCTCGAGCGGACCAACGTCAACGAGGTTGCCGGCGGCGACATCGCGGTGGTGGCCGGCATCGAGGAGCTCTCGATCGGGGACACCCTGTGCCCCTTCGACCAGCCCGACCCGCTGCCCGCGATCCAGCTCGACGAGCCCACGATCTCGATGATCTTCTCGGTCAACGACTCGCCCTTCTCCGGGCGGGAGGGCAAGTTCGTGACCAGCCGTCAAATCTGGACCCGGCTCGAGAAGGCTGCCCTGCGCGATGCAGCCCTGCAGCTCTCCCCCACCGAGAAGACCGACTCCTTCGAGGTCAAGGGCCGGGGCGTGATGCACCTGGGCGTCCTGGTCGAGAACATGCGCCGCGAGGGCTACGAATTCGCGGTCAGCAAGCCCCAGGTGATCATCAAGGAAGTCGATGGCGTGCGCTGCGAGCCGATCGAGCGCGCCACGGTCGAGACCCCCAACGACTCCGCCGGCCGCGTGATCGAATTCATGGGCCGCCGCCGGGGCGAAATGCTGGAGATGCAAGCCCATGGCAACCTGACCCGCCTCGAATTCACCGTGCCCGCCCGCGGTCTGATCGGCGCGCGCACCGCGCTGATGTCCCTGAGCCAGGGCGAGGCGATCCTGAGCCACATCTTCGACGCCTGGAAGCCGGACGGCGGCGCGATCCCGCGCCGCAACGGCGCCGTGCTGGTCGCGGACCGGGCGGGCCCGGCCATGGGCTACGCCCTGGACAGCCTGGCGGACCGCGGGACCTGGTTCATCGAACCCGGCGACGAGGTCTACGAGGGCATGGTCGTGGGCGAAAGCAACAAGCCGGGCGACCTGCCGCTGAACGTCTGCCGCGAGAAGAAGCTGACCAACATGCGCGCGGCCGGCAAGGACGACAACGTCAACCTGCCGCCGCCCAAGCGCATGTCCCTGGAGGAGTCGCTCGAGTACCTGGAGGACGACGAGTTGCTCGAGGTCACGCCGCAGAACCTGCGCCTGCGCAAGCGCATCCTGGACAGCAACGTGCGCCGCAAGTCCAGCAAGTGATCGCTCGGTCGCGGGAGCGCCTCGGGCGGTTCCCGGGACCGCCGTCCAATCGGCCCCGGCTGCGGTCCGCGCGCCGGGGGCGCGGAGCGGCTCCTGCCCCCGAGGCGGATTCAGCTCGCCCCTCGAGCGCGGGCCGGCTCGCCGCCGCGGGCCGCCTCGGCGCCGCGGGGCTCGATCCCAGCTCGGGCGATCGGGGAGCGCCGCGCGTCAGCTCGGGTGCCGCTCAGCTCGAGACCAGCAGGATGGTGCCCAGCATCAAGACCCAGACGATGTCGAGGTAGTGCCAGTAAAAGGCCACGTTGGTGATCTGCTCGTGGTCTTCGGCGCTGTAGCGTCCGTGGGAGGAAGCGCGCCAGACCCACCACAGGCGCACGATGCCCCCCAGCACGTGGGCGGCGTGCAGAGCGGTCAAGAGGTAAAAGAAGGCCGCGTGGCGGTTGGTGGCATCGAAGGCCAGGCCGCGCTGCGTCATCTGCAGCCAGTTGAAGCACTGCAGGACGACGAAGGCCAAACCCAGCGCCAGGGTCCAGCCCAGCCAGCGTGTGGCCGCGCGGCGGCGGTCCTGGGCGATCTCCCGGGACGCAAAGCGCAGGGTCACGGAGGAGGCCAGCAGGATCACCGTCGAGGCGATCGCGCCAGGCAGCACGATCGGAAGGACCGCCAGGAGCGGCGTCTCCTGCGCTTCCACCAGCAGGACATAGAGCAGCAGGGAGGCCCCGAAGACGAAGGTCAACGAGGCGATGAAGAACCACATCCCCAGGGTTCCGACTCCGGTCGGGGCCGGAGATCCGGCGCGCCGGAAGGCGGGCGAAGGGGAGACCAAGCGCAGGTCCTCGGTAGGCTTGAACCAGAGCATCGGGAAGGGCGTGGACCGGCCTTGGTGCGGACGGGCCCAGGCGCCGATGGCGCCTTTGGGCCACGGTAGCTTGGGACCGGGCCCTGGCGGCATCAACCGCCGAGGGGGCTCCTGCGGACCGAGTGTGCCCCGGGGAGCCGGCCGAGACCAGGACGGGGGCTCGGGATGCTGCGCGCACGCGCCCTGGCGTCGGACCTGCAGCTGAATCGGGTTCCGATCGGGACCAGGCAGCCCGGCTCCCTAGCCGGCCCCGCAGCGGGACTTCCGCTGGGCTCGACCGCGCCCGAGCACAGGGCCGCGCGCCCCCCACGGCCCCCCGCAAAGCCAGCTAGCCACCGACCCGGGGACAGGAACTGTCCGGTCAAGAACGCTTTAGCCGCGGCCAGCGATCCGCCCTGGCCCAGGCCCGCGTAGCTCCCCCACCCAAGTCGCCGACCGCAAGGGCCGGGCCGGCGACCCGATCATCCGTCGAAGGCGAGCGGCGCCTGCGATCGGACAGTCCCGGAACATGCCTGCCGGTGCGCCGCAGGTTGGCGGCCGCAGGTTCCCGGCCGGTAGGGAACTCGATGGCTAGTCTCGTCGCTCGCAGGCAGCCCGAGTCGAATCATCCCCCGCCCGTCAACCTTTCAATGGTCGCTGGCAGGGGCCGGCTGGGACTCCGGCTGCGCCTCATGTCCGGATGAGCCGTGTCCAGCCGCGCCGTGATCCGCCGCGCCGTGTCCGACGTGCTTGGCATGCTCTGCCTGGATCGCAGCGTAGTCCGGGCGGGCGCCGACCAGGGACTTGTCCACACGGCGCTTGGCGATCGCAGCTTGGTTCTGGTCGGTGTCCAGCAAGGACACGCTCACGAACAGGCCCGCGAAGATCAGCGAGGACAGGAACACGATGCCGTTGAACGGGCGGTCCCAGGCGAGGTGCATGAAGATCATGGCCACCAGCAAGGCCTTGATCGTGGCGATGACCATGGCGATCACCAGGTCGATCTTGCCGAGGTCCAAAGACCACTGCCAAACGGTCAAAACGGTCAAGCCCATCAGCAGGGCCCACACGCCCACCAGAAGCTGCCAGGGCAGCACGTGGACGCTGTGGGAGCCGTGCGAATCGGCGTGGGCGGCGTGGCTGGGGTTCGGGGAAGACATCGCGGTGCGGTGCAGGGGGGTGCGGTTGGATCGTCGGGAACTGGTGTCCTGCGGCTTACTTGATCAGGTACAGCAGCGGGAACAGGTAGATCCAGATCAGGTCGACGAGGTGCCAGTACAGCGCGGTGTAATCGACGGGGCCGAAGAAGGTCGGGCCGAACTCACCCTTCATGGCTCGGCCCAGGATCCACAGGAAGGCGATGATGCCCGCGACCACGTGGATGCCGTGCAGGCCGGTCATGCAGAAGTAGATCGCGAAGAAGGTGCGCACGGTCTCGGGCTCCGGATCGTGCTTGGCGATCACCTGCACGGCGCGCTCCCCCAGCTCCACTTCACTGGGCGTGTAGTCAGGGCCCTTTTCCGCGCGCAGCTCCGCCAAGGCCAGGTCCCCCGCCGTGCCCAGCTCCTTGGTGTAGTTGTCCGTGGTGATCAGCACCGATTCGGGGTGCGGCTCATAGAAACGGCCGGGCAGGGTGCCGTGGTGCCACTTGGCGCTGTACTCCACGTACTTGATGCCCAGGAAGCCGAAGGCGCAGATCAGCGTGATGATGATGTTCAGGATCAGCCCGGACTTGTTGCCGAGCTGCGCACTGCGCACGGCCCAGGCCGCGGTCAGCGAAGACAGCAGCAGCACGCCCGTGTTGATCGCCCCCCAGAAGGTGTCCAGGTAGTGGTGCGCGTAGACGAACACCTCCGGGTGCTCCGAGCGCCAGATCGAATAGGCGCAGAACAGGCCCGAGAAGAACAGCACTTCCGTGACCAGGAAGACCCAGATGCCGAGCTTGCCGGCATCGAACTGCTGCTCCGGCGTGTCGAAGTGGTGCGCCAGGTGCGGGTCGTGGGCACCGTGCCCGTGGGTGCCATGGGCGTGGGCCGGGGGGGCTTCGGCGGTGGTGGTCATCGGCGCGAGGGGGAGGGGGGTGGCTTGGGCGGCGCTGGGGAGGGAGGGCGCCGGAGGGGCTCGCGGGCGTATCGGGCCGGTTGGGGGAGTGCTGGGCCCAGCATGGCTGAGCTCGGGCGGCCCCAGCAACCTCCGGGAACGGAGGCCCTGGGGCCATCGGAGGACGAGCGCAGCGAGTGGGATCAGTGGGCGCCGTTCACGGGCGCGCCGACCAGGTCCCAGCTGCCGGTCTTCTGGTTGAACTGCAGGCGGCTGCGATCGTAGGGATCGCCCACATCCGGCTGCTCATTGAAGTTCTGGTGCGGCGGCGGCGAGGGGCACTGCCACTCGAGGGTCGTGCCGGCCCAGGGGTTCGCCGGAGCGATCTTGCCGTTTTTGAGGGAGCTCAACAGGTTGTAAGCAGCCCCCAAAAGTCCCGCCAGCAGCACGTAGGCGCCGATGGTCGAGAGCTGGTGGTAGATGGCCCACTCCGGCTGGTAGTCGAAGTAGCGGCGCGGCATGCCCTGGCTTCCCATGAAGAACTGCGGGAAGAAGGTCACGTTGAAGCCCACCAGGGCCAGGATCGAGGACACCTTGCCGAGGCCCTCGTTGTACATCCGGCCGGAGATCTTCGGCCACCAGTAATAGAGTCCGCCCAGGAAGGCCCACAGCGTCCCGCCGACCATCACGTAGTGGAAGTGCGCGACCACGAAGTATGTGTCGTGCAGGTGGATGTCCGTGGACAGGGTCCCCAGGAACAAGCCGGTCAGACCCCCGATCAGGAACAGCAGGATGAAGCCCATCGCATACACCATGGGCGTGTTCATTTGGATGCTGCCCTTGTACATGGTGGTCAGCCAGTTGAAGACCTTGACCGCGCTCGGAATAGCCACGGAGAAGGTCAGACCCGAGAAGATTGTCGCCGCCATCGACGACTGGCCCGAGGTGAACATGTGGTGACCCCACACGAAGAAGCCGAAGATCGCGATCGAAACCGAGGACATCGCGATGAAGCTGTAGCCGAAGATGTGCTTGCGGCTGAAGGTGCTCATCAGCTCGGAGATGATCGCCATGCCCGGCAGGATCATGATGTACACAGCCGGGTGGCTGTAGAACCAGAAGAAGTGCTGGAACAGCACCGGGTCACCGCCAATCGAGGGGTCGAAGATGCCCACGTTCATGGCGCGCTCGACGATCAGCAGCAGCAGGGTGATCGCCAGCACCGGGGTGGCCAGGACCTGGATCACCGAGGTCGCATAGAGTCCCCAGCAGAACAGCGGCAGGCGGAACCAGGTCATGCCCGGGGGCCGCATCTTGTGCATCGTCACCATGAAGTTCATGCCCGTGAAGATCGAGCTGAACCCGAGGATGAAGGCCCCCATGGTGGCCGAGATCACCGAGGTGTCGGTCTTGATCGAATAGGGCGTGTAGAACGTCCAGCCCGTGTCCAACTGACGGGATGCCAGGGTGAACAGGAAGAAGATCGCGCCGATCACCCACAGGTGGAAACTGAACAGGTTGAGCCTCGGGAAGGCCACGTCCTTGACACCCAGCTGGATCGGCAAGATGAAGTTGCCCAGGGCCGCCGGGATCGAGGGGATGATGAACAGGAACACCATCACCGCCCCGTGCAGGCTGAACATCTTGTTGTACCAATCGGGGGTCATCAGGGCCCCCTTGCCATCGATGTTCGGCAGGAACAACTCGGTGCGCAGAGCCAGGGCGAACAGGCCGCCCAGGGCGAAGGCGGTCAGCGTCCCGATCAGGTACATCACCCCGATGCGCTTGTGGTCCAGGGTGAACAGCCAGGACAGGACGCCCCGGCTGTGGGTCAGGTAATTGTCCCCGCTGGCCGCCTGGTGAGCGGGTGCGCGGACCCCCGTGGTGATGGTTCCGGTGGTTGCCATGGCGTGTGGGGTGGCTGGGCGGGTGCTGCCGTGCGTGGAGGAGTCGTGCGGCGGGCGAGCCCGCGGTCAGGCGTTGGGAAGGAGGCGGGAGACCCCGGGCGGTCTCACTGACCAGCCCCCTGGGAAGGATCGGCGATCGACTTGATGAAGGTGATCAGGTAGTTGATCTCGGCGTCGTTGAGCTGGCCCTGGAACGAGTTCATCTGGTTCGGGTAGCCCTGGCGCACCTTGGCCGCCGGGACGAGGATCGACTCGCGCAGGTAGTTCTCGTCCGGCACCAGGCTGGAGCCGTCGGCGAAAGCCACGCTGGAGCCGTCCTTGATCGCCTTGGAGACGATTTCGAAGCCCGGGCCGATCTTGGTGCCATCCGTGGTCAGGTGGCAGCTGGCGCAGGCGCGTGCATAGATGCGCCGGCCTTTCTCCGCCGGCACGATCGCCGGGTCGTTGAGGAAGTCAGCCAGCTTCTGGATCTTGGCCTCGAACTCCGCCGGCGGGTACACGTACACACGCCGGTTCATGTTCGAGTGCTCGGTGCCGCAATACTCGGTGCAGAACAGGTGCAAACCTTGCTCGCGATCCTTTTGCTCCGGCAGGAAGGCCTCGAACCACAGCGAGGTGTAGCGTCCAGGCACCACATCCTGCTTCACGCGGAACGAAGGAATATAAAGGCTGTGCAGCACGTCCTCGGAAGACATCAGCAGCTTGACCGGGCGCCCAGCGGGCACATGCAGGTCCGAGTCCTTGGCCCCGTTCGGATAGCTGAATTCCCACGCCCATTGCCGCGCGGTGACGTTGATCGTGAATGCGTCGCCAGGAGCCTC
>JBILNK010000266.1:0-4088 GCA_044375105.1 Planctomycetota bacterium | reverse complement strand
GGTGATCTCGAGCTTGGTGTCGTGGGCGGAGGTGACCTCCTCGCGATGCCCATCGCGGGCCCGGTAGCGCCACATGAACCACAGGCCAGCCCCGATGCAGCCCACGAAGGAGATGATCGAGACCCACAGGATGAAGTAGAAGACGTCGTCGATCTCCTTGGCGATGGTGGAGCCCTGCTCGGGGAAGAACAGGTTGTCCCCGGCCGTCGGGGCGGCGAGCTGCGCGGCCGCGGCACCGGCGTTCGCGGCCTGCTGGACGGCGGACGAGGCCAGGGACAGGCCGTCCGCGGCAGCCGCGTGGGCGGCGCTGGCCGCGCTCGCGAGGACCGAGCTGATCGTGGCGTGCAGCATGGAGAGCGACATCGGAGGAGAGTCGGGAGGGCGGGGATCGCTCGGCGACCGGTTCAGGGGCGGCGGAGATCGGCGCGCCGCGCGCGCGGGCTGGACGGGATGCCGGCGCGGCAGCGGAACTGCGCGACGGCTTGGGGGCGAAGGAAGGCACCCATCAGCGGGCTCCCTTGATCAGGGCGAAGATTTCCCCCCGCCAAAAGAACAGCAGGGTGGCTCCCAGCACGACCACCGTCACCAGACCGCCGAGGCGCATGATCGCCATGGCCTCCGGGGCATAAGAATTGGTGTTCGGGTCGTACTGGTAGCACATGAAGCGGATCCGGTCCGCCAGGTTGCCCAGCCGGCCTTCGGTCGCCTCGACCAAGGCGAGGCGCAGGTCGGCAGCGGGGTAATCGATGCCGAACAGGTAGCGGGAGACGATGCCCCCCTCGGTGAGCACCATGACCACCGCTTCGTGGCTGTATTCTCCGGTCTTCGGATCGAGCCAGTAGCCATAGCCGACCGTGTCGGCAAGCCGACGAATGCGGGCTTCGTCGGCTGTGGTCAGGAAAGACCAGGCATCCGGGGTGCGCTCGCCGGAAAATCGGGACAGATACAGCTCTCGCGTGGCGGCGGCACGTTCGGCTGGCTCGCTGGGGTCGACGCTGACGGTGATCAGGTCGTAGTCCTTGCCCAAGGTCAATCCGACCTCTCCGCAGGCGCGCATGACCCCGTCCAGCTGCAGCACGCACAGCTGCGGACAGTCCGAATAGTTGAGGGTCAGCAGAACCGGCCTGCCGCGGCCGAACAGGTCGGAGAGGCGAACCGGGGCTCCATCGACCCCGTTGAACTCGAGCTCCAAGGGAACCTGGGCTCCGATCCGCTGGGTAACGCCCGAGCGCTCGGTGCCAAGGGGCACGGACCTGTTGAGTTGAGCGTTCGCTTCCGCGGTGCAGAGCAGCCCGGCAAGCAAGGCCCTTTGGAGCAGTCCAGCGGCGAGGGGCCCCGCGGCGCCCCGGGCGGACAGCGCAGGCCAGCCGGCCCCCGAGCGCCCTCCACCGGTCACACGACGGCCCGGGGCCGCCGAGGGGGCGGCCGTTTGCGGGCGCGAGGTGTTGCGGATGGAGTGGGTCACGGGATCTCGGGGCCTGTCGGGTCGAGGGCGCCTCTGGGGGCCTTTGCGGGCTGGAAGCTCGGGGGATGGGCTGATTCTTGGACGGCGTGGTGTCGCTTTCGGGGCTCTGGGCTGGGCGGTCGGTTCCGCTCGGGTCAGACCCCGGCCGGGATTCGATCCCTTAGAACATCGGTCAAGAAGTCAGCGGGCACCCTCCAGGAGTCGCCGCTGGGCCTCTTCGATGGGGATGTGGACCACTCCGTTTTCCCGATCGACCCATCCATATTCGGACAGGTGTGTCTGGCCGGCCTCGATCAGTTCGATTTTGGCCTGGTTCGGCACCGCCAGCAGCTTGGTGGCTTGCTCCCGCTGCTGGCCGTGCAGGTACAGCCACTGGAGCGCCAGGACGGAAGCGTAGGTGAACACCAGGCCCCCGATGCCGAGGGTGGTCAGGAGGCCGACGTTGACCGTGTCTTGGGAGGCTGACATAGCGGAGGCCTTTGGTTGCCGGCGGCTCGTGGCGAACCGTCGGGGATCAGATGTTCTGGAAGCTCAGAGACTCGGCCAAGCGCGGGTCGCGCACCGGCACGATCGACTGGTCGCCCGCGCGCTTGAGCATGAGGCCGAACAGGACGCCCCCCATGCCCAGCCACATGGCCACGTGTGTCCACGAGAACGGGATCGCATCGGCATGACCCAGTTTCTGAGCCAGGGTCGGCATCACGATCCAGTACATGTCCACGAAGTGCATCACCAGCATCCACACCGCCCAGAAGGCCAGGGAGGCCTTGTTGCGCTTTACGTGGCGCGAGAGCAGGCCGAGGAACGGGATGATGAAGTGCCCGAACAGCAGGATCACCGAGAAGGCGGCCCAGCTGCCTTCCTGGCGGTGCTTGTAGAAGATGGTCTCCTCGGGGATGTCCGCATACCAGATCAGCAGGTACTGGCTGAAGCCGATGTAACCAAAGAAGAAGGTAAAGCCGAAGAGCAGCTTGCCCACGTCGTGGAAGTGCTCCTTGGTGACCATCTTGAGCCCGCCGTGGCGCTGGATCAGCATCAGCGTCAGCGCCAGGAACGACAGGAAGCTGGTCATCGATCCGGCGAAGAGATAGATGCCCCAGATGGTGCTGAACCAGTGCGGATCGAGCGACATCAGGATGTCGATACCCGCGAAGGTCGAGGTCAGGGCGAACAGCAGCAGGCCCGGCGCGGACAGGATCTCCATCTTGCGCGTCCGGGTGTGATCCCCGTCTTGATCCTGACTGCGGCTCTGCCCCCGGAAGAACAGCGAGAGCAGAATCCAGATCGCGAAGTATCCGATGATCCGCGCGGTCCAGAAGGTGCTGTTGAGATAGTGGGTGTAGACCCCGAGCTTGGCCGGCATGAAGGTCTGGTCGAACTCGACCGTCGCCGGGTCGTTCCACTTGTAGATCGTGCTCGAGCCCGTGGCGGTCAGTACCAGGATCGGCAGGAATAGCAGGAACAGGATCGGGAAGTTGCCGATCACGTTCTCGGCGGTCCGGCGGACCGCCACCGACCAGCCGGCCCTGGCCACGTGCTGGAGCAGCGTGAAGACCAGGCCGCCGAGCGTCAGGGTCAGCCAGAAGTAGAAGGCCGTCAGGTACCCGAAGTGGAAGTGGCCGACATCCCCCGCGATCCCGAGCCCCAAGGCCACCAGGCCGAGGATCAGGGAACGCGTGCCCCAAGCGGAGAGGCCCGCCGGCATCTTCGTGTCGGCGTCGGTCAGTTGGATCGGTTCGGCGTGCGCCATGGCGGGTGGGGGGAGGCTGGGCGGGGCCCGGCCGGGGCGGCGGATGTTGCGGGTCGGGGCGTCTTTCGTGGAGCGGCGGCGAGACCGCCGCCGGTCGGGTCTCAGCGCGGTTGCTGCTCGAGCTCGGCGCGCACATCGGCGGGCAAGCTCTCGAGGCCGGCGCTCTGGCTGAGCTGCAGCGCCCGGACGTAGGCCACGATCGCCCAGCGATCTTCGCGGCTGATCTGGGCCGCATAGCCCTTCATGTTGTTGAGCCCGTAGGTGATCGTGGCGTAGATCTGGCCGTTCGGTTGCTCGCGGATGCGCTGCTCGGCCAGGTTGGCCGGCTTGACCCAGTTCATGCCGGTCGGGGTGGCCCCCGCGGCCTGGGCGCGGCCCAGGAAGTCGGCGCGCTGAGAAACCAGTCCGTCGCCAGCGCCGACCATGCCGTGGCAGGGCAGGCAATAGATCTGGTAGCGCTCACGGCCTCTGGCCAGGATTTCCTCGCTGAGGGTGAAGCCCGCGGGGAAGCCGTTGACCCAGTCACCGGCGGCATCCTTGCCCGACACCGCGGAAGCATCCTCGACCAAGCGACCCCGGGCCACGGTGCCCGCCGGAGACTTGATCGAAGCGCGCTCATCACCAAACAGGCGCGCGAAGATCGGCGCGGGAGCCTGCGCCTTGAACTTCGGCTGCATGTCCATGTCCTGGATGATGTGGATCCGGGGCTCTTCGGACTTGGAGACGCGCGCCTTGGCGATGAAGGCGGGCGGCACCAGCGCGAGGCACGCCACGATCACTCCGATCGAGATCAGGGGCTTCGGCAGGGGCGCGCGGGTCGATGGGGTCAGCAGCGGATCCAGGACCGCGCCACCGGTTTCCGCCAGCAGGGCC
>JBILNK010000115.1:0-13544 GCA_044375105.1 Planctomycetota bacterium | reverse complement strand
CGGCCGCTGAACGGCGGCCGCGCGGCCCAGCGCCGTTCAGGCCTCCGGCGTCGGTTGCGCGCGGTCGGGGCGGAGCTGCGACGCTCCCGCGCGAGGGGCCCATCGAGCGGCCCGGGTTGAGGCCGGAAGGAAAAAGTTCGGGCCTTCGACCCGCGCGGTGCTCCGGGGCCGCGCTCTCGCGGGCCCGGATGCGTGGACTCGCCGACCCCCGGCCTTACCGCGGAGGTGCGCCGGCGCGGGGGGACCGACCCCTCGGCGGGGGGCGCGCCGTAGGGCTCCCGCCGGCGCCCCGGGGCTGCCTGGGCGCAGCGCACCGCTCCCCGGGCGGCCCCCTCGCGGCCCCAGCCCCGGGCGCCCTGAGCTGGGAATCCCCCGACGGGGCCTCCGCTAGCGGGTCGCTTCCCTGGCCCGCGCTGCCTATCCTCTGGCAGGGTGGAGAGCCCGGCCCGCGTGGCCCAGGCCCTCGACCCTGAACAACTCGACCGCTGCGACCCCACGCCGCAGCCCCGGTTCAAGTCCTGCCACGGGTCTCCCGATAGCGCCGCGGGCGCTGCTCGGAGCCAGGGGCTCGGCTCCCGGGGTCCCCGGCCCTCAGGCGCCCTGCCAGCGCAGCGCTGTGCCCGCACAGACCGCATTCCAGTCCCGGTCCGCCGTCCGAGCTGCCCGAGCTGCCCGAGCCGTCCGCCCTAGCGCCCTGCGGGAGCCCTCCCGAGCCTGCCAGCCCGGGCGCCGAGCCGCTGCCCGGCTCCGCACGGCTGCGTCCAGGGCCAACGCCCCGACGAAGACTGGGAGCGTCGCGGGCCAGCCCCCCAGATCCGCCCCCCCGGCTGCCACGGCCGCCGGCCCAGTCCATCGCCCGTTCAGTCCCCCCCCTTTCCAACCCCCGCCCCGACAGCCCTGGCCCCGGCCCGCTTCGGCGGACGTCCGGCGCCTCACAGTCCGGCCTTCGACCCGCCTCCGCCGCGCGCGGAGCAACCCTCCATGGACTTACCCCTGCTGCTCTCCTTCGTGCTGCTGTTGGCCGGCTCGGCCACCCCGCAGGATCGCTGCCCGCCCGGCTCGCGGCCGCGCACGAATGCCTGGGAAGCGGTCCTGGTGGGGCGGTCCGCGGAGGCCCCGGGGGAGCTCGACAGCGCGGTCGGGAACGGCTGGGTGGCCCGCCCGGAGGACAATCTGGTGGGGCTGCGCGATCCGGCCCAGCTCTCCAACCCGGCGCGGGTCGACTTCACGCGCCTGTTCGAAGCGACCGCCGAGATGCAGCAGCTGCGCAGGGACCGCATCGACCCGGATAGCCCGCAAGGCATCCAGCTCAAAACCCGCGCCCGCAACCGGGTGGCCGGCGCCTGCGGACGGGTGATGGAGCAGCGCGGCTACTGCAGCATCTGGAAGGCGATCAGCCACAGCGACGGGCGCAGCGTGCCCGATGTGACCGAGGACGCCCGCCTCCTTCTGTGAACCAAGGACCGGCGCCGCTCCACCGCGGCCGTCCAGCCCCCCCCGCGGGCCGAGCGGCCCTCAGCCTGTGCCTGCTGCTGGCGGCTTGCCGCAGCGCCCCGGAATCGGCGCAGGCACCGCCGGAGAGCGGCCCGCAAAAGCGCGGCTCCCTGGAGGAGCTGCGCGAGTTGATCCGCCAGGGCAGCGTGGCCCCGGTGCAGGCGGAGGTCGTCGAGGAGACGGACAACGCCGATCCCCTGCTGCCGGCGGGGTCCAACCAGCCCAAGCTGCCGGGCTCGTCCATGCCCACGGCCATGGGAACGCCGCTGGGCTCGGCGAGCGGCCTGGCCGCGACGCCGCTGACCCCGCCGCCGGCGGGTCAGAGCGACGGCTTGCCGGACCTGACGCCGGCCGGCGACGCCTTGGCCCTGCCGCGGCTCGGCCTGGGGGACCGGCCGAGCCCCGAGAGTTTCGAGCAGAACCCCTTCGTGCGCTTCGGCGAGCGCCTGATGGTGCATCCCGACGGCAGCCTGACCAAGCCCTTCCCGCTGCAAGCCGGCCGCGGCCGCAAGCTGCTGAATCTGCTGCTGCTCTCCTCGGACCTCGGCATCGACTACACGATCCTGGAGGCCAGTTCGGAGCCCAAGCCGGTGCAGCTGGCGCCGATCGAGCCCGGTCGCGCGCGCATCGTGCTGCTCGAGAAGTGGGACTTCGAGCAGTACCAGAACTTCTCGACGCCCTCGAACAACGCGCCGACCCCGCCGATCGACATCATGATCGCGGATTGGCTGGTGGTCACGGGCAGCGAAGAGGTGCTGGCCGAAATGCAGGATTTCATCGAACTCTTCGCCGGTTCGGTGCCCCAGATCGAGATCGAGGCCACGGTGGTCGAGGTGACCAACACCGAACAGCTCGATTATGGCGTGCGCGGTCCGGGCGGCGGCGTGTTGTTCGACTTCCCGCCGGGGACCTTCGTCGACAGCCTGGGCTACAGCCTGCCCAACCAGACCGAGGCCAACGAGGCCCTGCTGTCGATCGGCACGATCACCGACGGGGTGGCGATCAGCGCGGTGCTCGAGGCGATCCAGACCTGGGAGAACGTCAACATCACCACGCGCCCCAAGATCGCCGTGCGCGAGGGCGGCGTGGCCGAGGTGCTCGACACGCGCGAGATCCCGTTCTTCGAGTTCTCGGGGCTCTCGGGCATCAACCAGAACTTCAACGCCTCGCTGAAGTTCAAGGAGGTCGGCATCAAGCTGTACGTGGCGCCGCGGGTGGTGGGCACCTCGACCCTGGCGCTCAACCTGTACATCGAGGCCAGCCAGCAGATCGGCACCGCGATCGCCTTCTTCGACGCCGAGGGCAACCAGTTCTCCTCGCCGCTGCTGGCCAAACGCCAGGCGCGCACGGTGGTCTACCTGGAACCCGGGCAGGCGCTGGTGATCGGGGGCCTCGAGACCGAGCGCGAGGTCGACCAGGAGCGCAAGGTGCCGATCCTGGGCGACATCCCGCTGCTCGGGCTGCTGTTCCGCTCGGACCTCAAGCGCAAGGAGCGCACCAACGTGCTGTTCTTCATCCGGCCGCGGATCCTGCAGGGCACCGACTTCGGTTCGAGCCTGTGAGCCGGCCCGGCGCCGGGCCTCCAGCGCAGCGTCGCAGCGGCCCCAGGGCGCCCGCCGCAGGCCGCAGCCCCCGCGATCCGGCCCTAGGCCTTCCGCCGCCCGCGCCGCCGTGGAAGACTGGCGCGCGGCGATCGTCACAGGCGCCGACCCAGACGCTGACCATGCGACTCCACAGGCCTTTCCGCGGCGGTCCGCGCTCCGGCGCGGCCCTGATGCTGTCCATGCTGGTGCTGATGGTGCTGGTGCTGATCGTCTGGCAGATCGGCATCGGCACGCGCACCTCGATGCAGGTGGCGGTCAACGACGTCTCCGGAACATCCATGGACATGGCCATCGAATCGGCCTTCCTGGAGGTCTTCGAACAGCTGGTGGGGGACGCGGAGGCGGCGGCCCAGTCCGGTCCCGGGGGAGCGGCGGGGGCCATGCCCAGCCTGCCCGGCCTGGGCGGCGGAGCGGGGGGCGGGGCCCTGCCGGGCGGCGACCCGGGCGCCGGGGGTGAACAGGAACCCCCCAGCGATTCGCGCCAGGACGAGTGGGCCCGACCCCAGCGCACCGAGATCAACCGCATCCCGCTGCGCATCCTGGTCCAGGACGAGAACAGCAAGCTCAACGTGCTGGCCATGCTGAGCGTCGATCCCGATGAGGCCGAGAAGGCCTTCCAACGCGTCGTGCGCGTGATCGACCTGTACCGCGAAGGCACCAGCGAGGACGTGGAGAACTTCAAGGCCCAGGACATGGCCCAGATGATCCGCGACACCCTGCTGCGCCGCCGCGAGTCGCCGCTGCCCAAGCCCTCGCTGGTCACCGACGATCCGCAGCGCAGCGATCTGGGCATGCCGCTGACGATCCGCGAGTTCGCTGGCATCGAGCCCTTCGAAGAGAGCCACTTCCGCGATTATCGCGACAAGGACGACAAGATCGTCCACTCGCTGGCCTCCTACCTGACCATGGTCAGCTCGCTCGAGACGCTGACGCAGCGCCAGGAGCGCTTGAACGCGCCCGGAGCCGGGGCCCAGGGCGTGCCGGGTGCCGGGGGGGGCGCCGGGGGCGCGGGCGGAGGAGCGGGCGCTGGCGGGGGAGCGGGCGGCCCAGCGGCCGGGGCAGGCGGCGCCGGCGCGCCCAGCGGCCAGACCACGGGCGGCCCGGACGGATCGATGACCCAGACGCTCAGTTCCTCGGGCACCACCGGGCAGGTCCAGGGCGGCGCCAACGGCGGGGTGCAGGCGGTGCTGGGCGCGATCAACCTCAACACGGCCCCGCCGGTGGTGCTCAAGGCCCTGTTCGACGATCGTTACGTGCCCAGCAAGTTCTGGGACGAAGTCATCGAATACCGCAACGAAGAGGTCCAGCCGGAGCAGGGGGAAGAAGAGCAGGAGCCGGTCCTCGACGAATACGGCGAGGAGATCCTCGAGCGCCAGATCTTCACCAACATCGACCAGCTGCTCGAGCTCGATTCCTGGTACCAGCTGACCCCCGAGGCCCAGGCCGACGTCGCTCGCATGGTGGGGGTCACCAGCGATGTGTTCAGCGTGTACGTCACCGCGCGGCGCGCCACCGGGCGCGGCGCCGATCAGGAGGGCCTGGGGCTCAGCCGCGAGGACCAGGAGAAATTCGAGCAGTCGGGCCTCAACCTGACCCGCACGGTGCGCTGCACCGTCTGGCGGCGGGCCACGGAGGAGGGCGTCGAGATCGTGCCGATCGAGCGCTGGGAGGGCCTCGACTACCGGCCCTACGAAATCGTCGACTTCCCCGACGAGGAGCGCTGATCGGCGTGGAGGCAGCCTCCGGCCCGCAAGAACTCGCCGCCGGCGCGCCGCCGCCGGGCGGCCCCGTGCGCGCCCCGTTGGAGGTGCCGGTGTTCCAGCACCTGTTCGCGGCCGTGGCCGAGGAGATGGGCGCGCGCCTGGTGCGCTCGGCCTTCTCGGCCAACATCGTCGAGCGGCGCGACTTCTCCTGCGCCCTGTTCGACGCCCAGGGTCGCATGATCGCCCAGGCCGCGCACCTGCCGGTGCACCTGGGCGCCGCGCCGCGCTCGGTGGCCGCGGTGCTGGCCCGCGCCGCCCGCGAGCCGGAGTTTGCGCTCGAGCCGGGCGACGCCGTGCTGCTCAACGATCCCTTCGAGGGCGGCAGCCACCTGCCCGACCTGACCCTGGTCTCGCCGGTGTTCCTGCGCCCGGAGCGCGCTGCCGGCCAGGCGCCGGATGCCTTCGTGTGCAATCGGGCCCACCATGCGGACGTGGGCGGCCCGTTCCCTGGGTCCATGGGGCCGGCGCGCGAGATCCATGCGGAGGGGCTGCGCCTGCCGCCGGTCAAGCTGGTCCGCCGGGGGCGGCTCGATCGCGAGCTCCTGTCGCTGTTCCTGGCCAACGTGCGCGTGCCCACGGAACGCCAGGGCGACCTGCTGGCCCAGTGGGCCAGCAACCGCCTGGGCGAGGCGCGGCTGCTCGAACTGGCGGGACGCTACGGCGCCGAGACCCTGCTCGAGCGCGCCGCCGATCAGCTGGCTTGGACCGCCGAGCTGGCCAGGGCCCGGCTCGCGCGGCTGCCGCACGGGCGTGTGCAGGTCGTCGACGAGCTCGACCTGCCGGGCGCCGAACGGGCCGAGCTGCGCCTCGACCTGCAGCACGGCCCGGGCGGTCTGCGGGCCGACTTCCGCGGCAGCGCGGCGGCTGTGGCGCGCCCGCTCAACACGCCGCGCGCCGTGGTCGAGTCCGCGGTCTTTTACGCCCTGCGGCTGCTGCTGCCGCCCGGCACGCCCACCAACGCCGGGGTGCTGGCGCCGGTCGAGATCCTGACCGACCCGGGCAGCCTGCTCGACGCCCGGTATCCCGCGGCGGTGGCCGCCGGCAACACCGAGACCAGCCAGCGGCTGGTGGACCTGCTGCTGCGGGCCCTGGCCGCGCTCGAGCCCGGGGCCCTGCCGGCCTGCTCGGCGGGCACGATGAGCAACCTGAGCTTCGGGCAGCGCGATTTCACCCATTACGAAACCATCGGCGGCGGCGCCGGCGGCGGCCCCGGCGGGCCGGGGGTCTCGGCGCGCCATAGCCACATGACGAACACGCGCAACACGCCGATCGAGGCCCTGGAGCGGACCTTCCCGGTGCGGGTGCTGCAGGCCACGGTCCGGCGCGGTTCGGGGGGCGCCGGCCGCCATGCGGGCGGCGACGGCATCGTCAAGGAACTGCGTTTCCTGGCCCCGGTCGAAGTGGCTTGGCTCGGCGGCCGCCAGCGGCGCGGGCCGCCCGGACTCGACGGCGGCGCCCCCGGCGCCCCGGGGGGCCTCTCCGTGCGCGCCGCCCGGGAGGCACCCTGGCGTGTGCTCGAGCCCGTCGACCGCGCCGAATTGCCCAGCGGCGGGGAGCTGCGGGCCGAGACCCCGGGCGGCGGCGGCTACGGGACGCCCCTCGGGGGTTGTCCGGGCGCGGCGGGAAGCTGACAATGCCCGCTCCCACGATTCCAACCGCTCGCCCCGCCATCCATGCCTGCCTTGTGTCTGTTCGGTGCCCAGTGGGGCGATGAGGGCAAGGGCAAGATCATCGATGCCCTGGCCTCGGAGACCGACGTGGTGGTGCGCTACCAGGGCGGGGCCAACGCCGGCCACACCGTCGTGGTGGGCGACCAGAAGTACGTGCTGCACCTGGTGCCCTCCGGCGTGCTGCACCCGGGCAAGGTCAACGTGATCGCCAACGGCGTGGCGGTCGATCCGCTCAAGCTGTGCGAGGAGCTCGACGCCCTGGCGGCCCGCGGCGTGCGCGTGGACGCGCGTTGCCTGCGGCTCTCGGCCCGCGCCCACGTGATCTTCGAGCACCATCGCAACCTGGACGTGCTGGCCGAGCGGCTGCGCGGCTCGGACAAGCTCGGCACCACCGGGCGCGGCATCGGCCCGGCCTACGCCGACAAGGCGGCGCGTTCGGGCCTGCGCATCGCCGACCTGCTCGACCGCGCGCACCTCGAGGCGCGCTTGACCGCGGTGCTGATCGAGAAAAACGCCCTGCGCGAGCGGCTGTACGGCGAGGCGCCCCTCGATCCAGGCCAGCAGATCGCGCGCTACGCGGCCATCGCCGAACGCCTGCGCCCCTACGTGGGCGACACCGGCGAGGAGCTGCGCCAGGCCTACCGCGACGGGAAGAGCCTGTTGTTCGAGGCCGCCCAGGGGGCCCTGCTGGACGTGGACCACGGCACCTACCCGTTCGTGACCTCCTCGAACACGGGCGTGGACGGCATCCCGGCCGGCGCGGGCTTCCCCGCCCGCTGGCTGGACGCCGCCCTGGGCATCGCCAAGGCCTACTGCACCCGCGTCGGCGAGGGGCCCTTCCCGACCGAGGACCGCGGGTCCGACGGCGTGCGCTTGCGCGAGCAGGGCAACGAATACGGCGCCACCACGGGCCGCCCGCGGCGCTGCGGCTGGCTCGACGTGCCCGCGCTGCGTTATGCCCTCGACCTCAACGGCGCCGACGGCTGGATCCTGACCAACCTGGACGTGCTCTCGGGTTTCCCGCGCATCCGCGTCGGCGTCGCCTATCGCCTCGGGGGCCAGCGTTTGACGCGCTTCCCGGCCGAGCTGCACAGCATCGACGCGCTCGAGCCCGAATTCGTCGAGCGGCCCGGCTGGGACGACGACCTGACCGGGGTGCGCTCCTTCGCCGAACTGCCGGCCAAGGCCCGCGATTACGTGGAATGGATCGAAGCCCAGGTGGGCTATCCGATCCGCATGATCTCGATCGGTCCGGCCCGCGATCAGCTCTTCCCGCGCGACTCGCAGCCGATCTGGCCGGTCCGGCGTTGAGCAGCCCTTGGCGGGGCCGGCTTGCGCCCGGGCTCCGATAGGGCTGCGGTGCAGGCCCCTCGGGCGCCGGCTGGAGCCGGCCACGGCTAGAGAGGTTCCCGGGGCGAGCGCGGGCGCGCTCCGCGGGCCTTCGACCGGCGCTTGGATGCCGATCCGATCCCAGCGCGGGACCTGGCGACCCGCCGCCGCTCGCGGCGGGACCCCGGGACCGAGCGGCCGCGTCTGCTGCCATCGGGGGCGCTGCTGCGCCCGCTTTTTGGGCGGTTCCGAGCACGTTCCCTCAGGCTTTCGGCCCCCGAGTGGGCTGGGAGCGGCGGGCCAAGTTCCGCGCGGCGGCGGGGTCGCCTATGCTGGGCCTCCTGCGGCTCCAAGGGGCCGCCCGGCCCGGCCGGACGGATCCGCCGGGTTGGATCCGACCGCCCGGGAACCGCCGCACTCCGGCGCCCGAACCGACACCCCCCGCGATGCCCCGGGCCCGCCAGCCCAGGTCGATGCTCACGCCCGATTCCCAACGTGCCCTGCCCCGCTCCTCGGCGGTGCCAGAGCCGCGCCCCGGCCAGGCGGAGCTGCGCACACGGGCCGAGCGCGAGCTGGGCAGTGTCCTGCCGGCACACCTAGCGATCATCATGGACGGCAACGGCCGCTGGGCCCAATCCCAGGGCTTGCGGCGCGTGTTCGGGCACAAGGAAGGCACCAGCTCGGTGCGCGAGGTCACCACGGCCTGCGCCGAGCTGGGGCTCGAATCCCTGACGCTGTACGCCTTTTCGGTCGAAAACTGGAAGCGGCCGCCGCGCGAGGTGGGTTACCTGATGCGGCTGCTCAAGCGCTTCCTGCGCAGCGAGCTCGAGACCTTCCGGCGCCACGGGGTGCGGCTCAAGACCATCGGCCGCATCGCCGACCTGCCGCCCGATGTGCAGGCGGTCCTGGCGGAGTCGGAACGCCTGACCGCCGGGCACCAGGGCCTGGTCCTGCGGCTGGCGCTCTCGTACGGCAGCCGCGCGGAGATCGCCGACGCCCTGCGGGCCGTCGCCGAAGACGCCCGCGCGGGTCGCTTGGATCCGGCCGCGATCGACGAGGAGACCCTGCGCCGCTACCTCTACGACCCGCTGACGCCCGACCCGGACATGGTCGTGCGCACCGCCGGCGAGCTGCGCCTCTCGAATTTCCTGCTCTGGCAGGCCTCTTACAGCGAGATCTTCGTTTCGCGGGTCTGCTGGCCCGAGTTCCGGCGCCCCGAGCTGCTCGAGGCCCTGCGCGAGTACGGCCGGCGGGTGCGCAAGTTCGGCGGCCTGGTTTCGGATGCACCCTCGGCGGTCCCGATCCGCGCCCGCGCGCGCGAGCAGAGCCGATGAGCCCGGGGCGGTACGGGGGCCACGCAGCGGCGGCCCGCGTTCGAGGACCGGGGGCCCGCCTTGTCTGAGGCGCTCCCGGCGTTGGCCCAGCGCCGGGCCAAGCTGCTGCGGCGCACCCGCGTCGGGGGCGGCCTGGCGCTCGCGCTCGCCCTGGTGCTGTGGGCCGTGGCGGTCGCGGGCTCAGAGAAGCTCGTGTTCGTCATCGCAGCGGGTCTGGGCGTGCTGGCCGCCAGCGAAGCGGGCGGATTGCTTGCGGAGCGGCCGCGCTCCGGTCGAGTCTTGGGAGCGCTGGCGGGCCTGGCCGCCGCCGTCCCCTGGTGGCTGTCCATGGATGCCCGATCGGGCCCGACGGCCCCAGCGCCGATCGTTTCCTACGGGCTGGCCTTTGCCCTGGCCGCCCTGTGCGCCCTGCTGCTGCGGCCCCGCGCGCCGGCAGACCGCTCCTGGGCCCTGCCGGCCTGGTTCTGGCTCGCCTGGGTCAGCGCCCCCTTGGCGGGCCTGTCCGCGGTCTATGCGCGCCTGGGGGAGAGCGGCCCGGGGGCCCGCGAGCTGATCGCCCTGATCGCCCTCAGCAAAGTCGGCGACATCGTCGGCTACTACGGCGGCAGCGCCTTCGGGCGCCATCACCCCTTCCCGCGGCTCAGCCCCGGCAAGACCAGCGAGGGCTGCTGCGCGTCCCTGCTGGGGGCCCTGCTGGCGGCCGCGATCCTGGCCCAGACCGGCGTGCTGCGTCTGCCGCTCGGCTCGGCCCTGCTGATCGGCGCCGCGATCAACCTGGCCTCCCAAGCCGGCGACCTCCTGGAGAGCCGCCTCAAGCGCTCCCTGGCGGTCAAGGACTCGGGCAGCCTGTTCGGACCGAGCGGCGGCTTCCTCGACCTGGTCGACAGCTTGCTGCTCTCGATTCCCGTGGCCTTGGCCCTGTGGCCGGCCTTGACCACCTGATTCCATCCCCGGCCCTTTCCCGAACCCGCGCGACCCTGCCGTCGACGCTCCCCGTTGAGCACCGAACTGACCATCCCGCTGCGCTCCCACGACGAGGCCATCCTCGTCCTGGGCCCCTACGACCGGCACGCCAAGCTGCTGCGCCAGAGCCTCGACATCGAGCTGTTCACCCGCGGCGGCAACCTGCGCCTCAAGGGCTCCGAAGAGCTGGTCGAGGCCGCCCGTCAGCGCATCGAGCACCTGCTCGGCAAGCACCGCAAGGGCCGCGAGCTCAAGCCGCGCGAGATCGAGGCCATCCTGCTGGACCAGGACGCCGGCGTCGCCGAAGCCCGCCCCGCCAGCCCGCCGCAGGCCAGCCCGGCCCCCGCTGGGCCCGTGCGCAGCGGCAGCCGGCCCGGCGGCGGCCGCGAGGACGATCCGGCGCGCTTCTTCCCGCGCCGCACCATGGACGCCAACGCGGCCATGGTCACGCGCGCTCTCAAGGTCGGGGCCGTGCAGCCGCGCACCCAGAACCAGCGCCGCTACCTGGAGGCCATCGAAAAGACGCCCTTGGTGTTCGGCTTGGGCGCGGCCGGTTCCGGCAAGACCTTCCTGGCCGCCGCCGCCGCGGTGCGGGCCCTGCGCGATGGGCAGGTGCGGCGCCTGGTGCTGACGCGGCCGGTGGTCGAAGCGGGCGAGCGCCTGGGCTTCCTGCCGGGCGACATGCAGGCCAAGCTCGACCCCTACATGCGCCCGATCTACGACGCGCTGTACGACCTCTTGTCCTTCGAGGACGTGGCGCGCCTCGAGGACTACGGGGTCATCGAGATCGCGCCGCTGGCCTACATGCGCGGGCGCACGCTGAGCCACGCCTTCGTGATCCTGGACGAGGCCCAGAACACGACCGTCTCGCAGATGAAGATGTTCCTGACGCGCATGGGCGAGGGCTCGCGTGTGGTCGTGACCGGCGATCCCTCGCAGAACGACCTGGAGCGCGGCAAGCAGAGCGGCCTGCCGGATGCCGTGCGGCGCCTGCGGGGTTTCGCCGGCATCTCGGTGGTGGAGTTTTCTTCGCGCGACATCGTGCGCCACCCGCTGGTCGAGCAGATCGTGCGGGCCTACGAGGGCGCGCGGCCCGAAGGCGGCGAGCCGGGCGCCGAGGAGCCGGCCGAGGGCGGCCGTGGCTGAACGGCGGCGCGTGCGGCTCGAGCTCGACTTCGCCGCGCCGCCCGAGCTGCTCGAGCGCCTCGGGGCGCGGCCGGAGTGGATCGAGCGCGTCGTCGAGGCGACGCTCGACCACCTGGACGCGGGCCGGCCGCTGCTCTCGATCGCCTTGGTGGACGACCGCCAGAGCGGCGAGTTCCATGGGCTGAGCCACGGGGATCCGCAGCCCACCGATGTGATCAGCGTCGAGCTCGGCTCCGGCCCAGGCCCGCTGGGGGAGGTGGTGGTGAACGCGCAGATGGCCGAGCGGGTCGCCGGCGAGCGCGGCGTGGCGCCCGCCCGGGAGCTGGCCCTGTACCTGGTGCACGGGCTGCTGCACCTGTTCGGTCACGACGACCAGGACCAAGCCGGCCGAGCGGCGATGCGCCGCGCCGAGCGCGCCGTGCTCGACCGGCTGGGCTTCGCTGCGGATCTCCTGCCGCACGACGAATGAGCCCGCGAGGGGCTGCCGCTGGTCAGCCGCCGAGCAGCTCCCTGGCAGGGATGATGCCGATCAAGATGGCCGAATCGGGCGGGCCAGCCAGGGCTTGCGCAGCGTCCGTCCGGGGCGCTACGCAGCGGGTCGGACAGCCCGCCAGCGGAGTCCAAAATGGCGTTTCTGCGGATCCCGCCCCGGGAAGCACCAACCGACCCTCGAAAAAATCTGCTTGCAGCGGCTGCTATCGGCGCGTCACTGTCGGTGTCACAGGGGCCCCCGCAACGCACCGTGCGATCGAGCTTTTCGGTCCGCGGGCGTCTGAAAGGGAACCGTTGCCGTGCCGCGCGGCTCGGCCACGCGGCTCCAATGCCTCGATGACTCGCTCCCGCCCTGCCTTGAGTCGCGACAGCCTGGTCGCCAGCGTGGCACGCGCCGTCGAAGCCGTGCGAGCGGCCCGCGCGGTCGCGAACGCAGCGGGCCTCGGGGCGGCTCCAGTGCAGAAGCCGACAGCGGATGCCGACGGGCGGCCCACCGGCGCTGCGCAGGCGCCCGCCCTCGTTGGCTCGGACAGCCCTCCCCGATCCAGGACGAGCTCGGCCGCTCCGACGAGTATCGCGCCGAAGCGCTCCCCGCGAGCGGCCGTTCGGGAGCGCGGAGCTGCCGTGCGGACGGCAGCGGCTGCGACTGGGGCGGCTGCGACTGGGGCGGCTGCGACTGGGGCGGCTGCGACTGGGGCGTCGATCGTGCCGCTGCTGCCCGCGGAGTCTGCCGGCAGGCCGTCCGCGGGGGCCCGGCAGCGGGCGCGCCCAGAGCGGGTCGCCCATTCCAAACGCCAGGCAGCCGCCGGGTCGGAGCAGGTCGAGGTTTTGGGGGCGGGCCCGGCGACCTGGACGCTCCCGAAGCCCCAGCCGTCCACGGCCTTCGCCGTCCGGTCTGCGGCTCCTCTGGAGCGCGGGAACAAACGCCCGCGTATCCGTGTCCAGAGCGCTCCCCTCGCCGGCGTCCAGCCCACCGCGGCCGATGGCGAAGCCGAGCGTCGCAAACTCTGGCGTGCCTACCGCCGTTCCCCGAACGACGAGACCCGCAACCGCCTGGTGGAGGCTTACCAGCCCCTGGTGCGAGAGATCGTGTCCCGCTTCGGCGCTCGCTTGCCGCGCAGTGTGGACCGGGGCGACCTGGCCACGGCCGGGAACATGGGCTTGATCGCCGCGATCCAGAGTTTCGACGGGCGCCGCGGCGTGCGGTTCGAAGCCTACGGGGACCGCCGCATCCGCGGCGCGTTGCTGGACGAGCTGCGCACCCAGGACTGGCTGCCGCGGCCCTGGCGCCGACGGCTCGAATGCCACAAACAGGTCGCCGAGCGGCTGTGCGCCGAGCTCGGGCGAGAGCCCCACGACGAGGAGTTGGCCGCCGCCCTGGGGCTGTCCGTGGCCGGCTACCAGAGCCTGTTCGGCCTGGCCTGGCCCTTGGCACCGGGTGGCGCCGTGCGCCCTGCGGAGGGGGACGACGACGCCTGGCTGGAGGAGCTCGAAGTGGTGCCCGACCCGCGAGCCAGGGCGGCCGACGAGGAGCTGACCCGCGAGGAGCTGCTGGCGCTGTGCGCCCAGCGTATGAGCCCCCAGGAGCACCGCATCGTCTACCTCAAGTACTGGCAGGAGCTGTCCCTGCGCGAGATCGGCGCGCTGACCGGGCTGTCCGAGTCGCGCATCTGCAAGATCCACGCCCAGCTGCTCGAGCGCTTGGCCGAGCGCCTCGCGGGCCACGCCGCGGACCTCTGACAGATGGGA
>JBILNK010000280.1:0-3544 GCA_044375105.1 Planctomycetota bacterium | reverse complement strand
GCGGCGCTCCCACAGCTTGGAGGGGTCCAGGTAGATCCAGCCCCGGCGCGCCGCCAGGAAGCCGAAACCGGCGCCCGCCAGGTGCGCGAAGTGGTCGACGCCGCTGCGGCCCACCGCGGCCAGCTGTTGCAGAGCGCCGAGCAGGTCGAGGCCGACCAGGATCAGCGCCAGCACGTACAGCGGCACCGGGATCAGGATCAGCAGCACCGGAGTCTGGGGCATCAACACGGCCGCGGCGGCGACCACCGCCAGGGCCCCGGCGGAGATCCCCACGGTCACGCTGTGGACCCCGAGCAAGAGCTTCCACACCAGGGAGCCGAACCCGCCCAGCAGCACCGCAGCCCCGAGGAACCACAGGAAGCGGCGCTCGCCGATGCGCTCGATCAGCAGGCCGCCGAAGAAGTAGAGGTAGAGCGCGTTGCCGAGCAGGTGCCAGGGGCTGGCGGAGTGCAGCAGGGCATAGGTCAGGGGCTGCCAGAGGGGCAGAAAAAGGGGCCCGGAGAACCAAGCATCCGGATCGAGGCCCAGCACGCTGAACAGGGCCGCCACGAAGCGGCTGCCGCCCTCGCTGAGGCCGAGCAGGAAGGTCGACAGCCAGATGCCTGCCAGCGCGATCAGAAGGCGCTTGAGGACCGGTTCGAGGGGCGGGAATCCGAGCCCGCCGGAAAAGCCCGGGGGGGCACCGCCGCCGGGCTCGAAGGCCCCCCCCTGCTGGCTGCGCGTGGCCCTAGGCATGGCCCGTCTCCGGTCGGCTGCCGACGAAGGCGTCCCGCCGCCTGGCCGCAGCGAGGGTGTTCGAAAGCAGCATCGCGATGGTCATCGGTCCCACGCCGCCCGGCACCGGAGTCAGGAAGCCGGCCCTTTCCCGAGCCTCGGCAAAACAGACGTCCCCCACCAAGCGCCCGTCCGGCAGGCGGTTGATGCCCACGTCGAGCACCGCGGCTCCCGCTCGGATCCAATCGCCGCGCACCAGCTCGGGCCGCCCCACGGCGGCGACCAGGATCTCGGCTTCGCGGCACAGGGCCGGCAGGTCCCGGGTGCGGCTGTGGGCGATCGTGACCGTGGCCTGGCGCGCGAGCAAAAGCGCCGCGATCGGTTTGCCGACCAGCAGCGAGCGCCCGAGCACCACGGCGCGGCGACCCTCGATCCCGATGCCGGAGCGATCGAGCAGCTCGAGGCAGCCGAGCGGCGTGCAGGGGAACAGGCCCGGCTCGCCGATCCAAAGCCGCGCCACGTTGGCCGGATGCAGGCCGTCCACGTCCTTGTCGGGATCGATGGCCTGCACGAGCCGCCCCGCATCGAGGCCCGGCGGCAACGGCAGCTGCAGCAGGATGCCATCGATGGCCGGATCCCGGTTGAGGGCCTCGATCAGGCCGGCCACCCGGGCCTCGCTGGTGCTCGCCGGCAGGCGCTCGGTGCGCACCTCGAAGCCCACTTCGCGGGCGGCGCGGTCCTTGTTGCGCACGTAGACCTGGCTGGCGGGGTCGTCCCCCACGAGCACCACCGCCAAACCGGGGCGCCGTCCGCCGCTGAGGCCGGCGCCGGCGCGCTCGCGCACCTCGGCGCGCACTCGCTCGGCGATGGCTTTGCCATCGATCAAAAGGGCCTGGCTCACGGGATCCGGGGCTGTGGGGAGCCCCGACAGTCTGCCAGAAGGCAGCGGCCGCCCGAGCCACCGCCGTCGGATCGGGTCCCGGGGCGGAACCCCGGCGGCGGCCCAAGGCTCATCGAGCGCAGGGCGCAGCGCCCGCTCCGGATCAGAAGGCTGCCGGCGGCGCTTCGGCAGCGCCCAGCCCGGCTTGGCGATCGGCCTCGGGCTTGGCCCCCTGCATGCCCTCCTTGGGCGTGACGCCGTCGTCCGTGTAGCGGTGCATGCTCTTCTGGCTGTCGGGCAGGTAGCCGAAGATCTGGAAGGTGATGAAGATCGACAGGGCCCCGGCGACCAAGACGCCCATGGCCTTGCCTCCGCGATAGCCCCCCAGCATGCGCAGGTGGATATAGACCACGTAGACCAGCCAGGAGATCAGCGCGGTGTTCTCCTTGGAGTCCCAGCCCCAGTAGTTGGCCCAGGCGTCCTGGGCCCAGAAGGCGCCCATGAACAGGCCCGCCGTCAGGAAGGGAAAGCCGACCGCGAAGGCCCGGAAGGACACCTGGTCCATGGTGCGCTCGAGGTTGGAAACCACCTCGGCGCTGGGCAGGGCCTTGGCCGCGGCCAAGCCGCAGAACACCACGCCGACCACCACCAGCAGGGGCCAGGTCAAGAACTGGCCGAAGGGCAAGAGGGTCAGGGTCCCGAACAGGAGCGCAGCGCCCGCGGCCTGCTTCTTGCCGAGGCCGAAACGCAGGCCCAGCGCCAGCAACACCAAGGCCAGCGCCACGCCGCCCCAGGCCAGCAGGTGGCCGAGCCCGAGGTCCCACGACAGGCCCGGGCCGACCCAGCGCGGCACCAGCGGCAGCAGCGCCGCCGCCGCCAGGATCACGAGACCCCGTCCAAGCCGCGGCCGGTCGCCGGCCAGGGCTTGGTTCCAGAAGCGCGCGGCGAAGTACACCACCCCGATCGCCGCGGCGATGCCCAGGGTCGCGTAGCTGAAGATCAGCGCGGAGAGGTGCGGCGCGAACCAATAGCTTTGCAGGGCCGGCGGCAGATCGCGCTGGGCCGTCGTCAGGCTGGACGAGTAGGCGTTGGTGGCCAGGGAGCCGGCGCAGACCACGGCCACCAGGGCGTCGCCCACCGTGGCCCAGCCGTAGCCGTGGTTGCGGCGCAGGCCCAGGGCCAGGTGCAGCACCCACATCGAGAGCAGCAGGGCGCCGGAGAACATCACCAGCACCTCGCTCATGGTCTGGCTGGGGAAGTGGTTGACCTCCACCCAGCGGTGCTGGATCGAAACCGCCATGACCCCCACGGCGGCGGTCAGCGACCACCACATCAGCCGCGTCGCCAAGGGCTCGCCGCCGGTCAGAGGATCGATCCGCCGGCGCGCGCGGGCGAAGTGGCCCCAGGCGGAGCCGATCGCCAGCAGGATCGTGGCCAAGGCCAGCAGGTTGACCCCGCGCAGCCAGCCCATGGAGGCAGGCACGTCCGAATCCAGGAAGTTGAACAGGGCGCTCGATTGCATGGCGGGTCGCGGGTTCAGGCGGAGGGACGCTCGGGCTTCCTGCCCAGCAAGATCGGACGCACCAGAAACGCGAAGGCGGCGCCCGCGATGACGGTGTACATGCCCGCCAGCACCCAGGGGATGCCGGGGTCATAGACCACGCCGATGCCGGAATAGAGCGGCGCCTCGGGGATCGCGTTGGTCTGGAAGAAGCGGAAGCCGCGGTGCTGGAAGTAGTCGTTCACGCGGATCTCGCGGGCCGCCGGCGGCCCGAGATCCACCGGTTTCCAGGCCCCATCCGGGCCGGCCTCATGCACGGCTAGGACCGAGCGCCACTCGAAGGGCATCATGGCCTGGTTTTCGATGAACTGGACCACCAGGTCGCCGCGCGGCGGGAACCAGAAGGCCGCGTTGCCCTCCTGGGTGGTGGCGAGCCGCACGGTCTGTTC
>JBILNK010000114.1:0-13557 GCA_044375105.1 Planctomycetota bacterium | reverse complement strand
GCCTACCTCGTCTGTATCCCGTTCGGCCGCCGCGCCGCCGGCAGGGCGGGCCCGCCGCCGGGCGCCCGTCAGGCGAACCCTCTGACCTGATGGCGACGCCGGCGCTGCGCCCCTACAGCTCGACGCGCCGGCCGTCGTAGGCCGCCGCCACCTGGACCCCGGCCAAGCTCGAGGCGCCCTCGGCGGCTCGGTCGGGATCGAGCTCCGGATAGAAGTGCGTCAGCAGCAGCCGGCGGGCGCCGGCGGCGCGGAACAGGCGCGCCGCGCCGCTGGGGGTCAGATGGTGCTCGCTCTCCCGGCCGTCGGGGAACGAGCATTCGCACAGGAACAACCCTGCGTCGCGGGCCAGCTCGGCCAGCTGGGGCCGCTCGCCGCTGTCGCCGCTGTAGACCAGGGCCCCCCCGTGGGCGGGCGCTTCGATGCGCCAGGCCATGGCGTTCGGCGTGTGCCCGGTGGGAACTCCGAAGAGCCGGAAGCCGCCCTGGTCGCGTCCCGCGGCCCAGGCCTCGGGACCCTGCTCCACCAGCTGGAGCCGCCGCTCGCGCACCCACTCGCCCAGGCTGGCCACCCCGGACTCGTACCAAGCAGAGAGCCCCCGCGGCCCGAGCAGCTCGAGGGGCGCCTGGCCGACGAAGGCCGGGTTGCGGCGGGCGAAGGTCAGGGCGAACAGATCCAGGCAATGGTCCGGATGGAAATGGCTCAGCACCACGCGCTCGACGCGCTCGAGCTCCAAGCCCAGGTTGCCGAGCTGGCGCACGCTGCCCGGCCCGATGTCGAAGAGCGTCAGGGGCCCCCCCGGAACCGGCTCGTAGGCGTACCCCGCCGGGCCGTAGCAGCGCCCCGCGCGGCTCGGACGGGGCAGGGCGGTGCCCGCGCCGAGCACGTGGAGGCGCGCCGCCATGGGGCCGCTCAGGCCGGGTACCCGTTCGGATAGGCCTGATGGAAGCGCCAGGCATCGCGCAGGATCGACTCCAGCGCGGAATGCTGCGGGACCCATCCGAGCAGGTCCCGCGCCCGGGTGCCGCCCGAGACGAGCTGGGCCGGGTCCCCGGCGCGGCGCGCCGTGACCGTGGCCTGGATCGTCCGTCCCGTCACCTGGCGGGCCAGATCGATCAGCTCGCGCACGGTGTAGCCCTCGCCGGTGCCCAGGTTGGCGACCACGCGGTGCGCGTCCATCTGCAGGCGGCTGAGGGCCCGCAGGTGGGCGTCGGCCAGGTCCAGCACGTGGATGTAATCGCGGATGCAGGTGCCGTCGCGGGTCGGGTAGTCGTCGCCGAAGATCTTGATCTCCGTGCGCTTGCCGAGCGCCACGTCCAGGACCAGCGGGATCAGGTGCGTCTCCGGCCGATGGTCCTCGCCCAGGTCGCCCTCGGGGCTGGCGCCGGCGGCGTTGAAATAGCGCAGCGCGGCGTAGCGCAGGCCGTAAGCCTTGGCGAAGTCCTCGATCATGTGCTCCATGTGGAGCTTGGTGCGGCCGTAAGGATTGATCGGGTCCTGCGGGTGGCTCTCGTCGATCGGCACCTGGCGCGGTTCGCCATAGGTCGCGCAGGTGCTGCTGAACACGATCGAGCGGCAATGGTGCGCGCGCATGGCCTCCAGCAGGTTCCAGGTGTAGGCCACGTTCTCGCGGTAGTACTTGGCAGGTTCGGTGACCGATTCGCCCACGTAGCACTTGGCGGCGAAGTGGATCACGGACTGGGGCCGATGGGCGGCGAAGACCCGCTGCAGGAAGGCCCCATCCCCGAGATCGCCGAACTCGAGCTGGGCGCGGCCGCGCCCGGCGCGCTGGGCGGCGACCCGGTGGCCGGTCGAGAAGTTGTCCAGGACCACCACGGAAACGCCCCGATCCACCAGGGCGCGCACGCAATGGCTGCCGATGTAGCCCGCTCCCCCCGCCACGAGGACGGGGCCGGCGGGGGCCGGCAGGATCGCGCCGGGAGACAGGTGGGAGAGCTGTTCGATCATGGGCCCGGGATCCTAACCGCGCCCCTCGCCAGGGCCAGAGCCGCCCCGCGGCGCGGGCCCATGCACAGGCGCGGCCGCCAGCCGATCCGCGAGCCCCCAGGGCGCGGACGGCATCCGGTGCGCCCGGGCCGCGCCCGGGCCCCTGCGGGCGGAGCCCAAGGTCCTCCTGGTGCGACCGCTCGATCGACCTTCGGCGCTGCGATCCGCGGCCTTCAGGCGGCCGGATTGAGCAGAAAGCCCAGGTCGTTGCTCGAAAACCGCGCGAGGTTCGGGAACAGGGATCCGAGCTCGGCCTCCGGCAGGCCGAACCAGCGCGCCAGGGTGGCCGCGTACTGCTCGACCGAGGTGCTCGGGATCAGCCGGCCGCCGCCGGCGTCGTCCGGCCCGCCGAGGGCCAGTTCCGGCAGGCTGCCGTAGATCTCGCGCCCCAGCACCGAACTGCCCAGGATCAGCTGATGGCCGCCCCAGCCGTGGTCGCTGCCCTTGCCGTTGCTGGACAGCGTGCGGCCGAAGTCTGAAGCCGTAAAGGTCGTCACCCGGCCAGCCAGTCCCAGCCCCTCCAGCGCCTCCTGGAAGGCGAACAAAGCCCGTGAAAGCCGCGCGAAGAGCAGCGGTTGCGCCGTGGCCTGGTCGGCGTGGGTATCGAAGCCGTCCATCTCGCAATAAAACACCTGCCGCGGCTGGCCGAGCTGGCCGCCGGCTGCGATCAGGCGCGCCACCTGGGCGAGCTGCAGGGCCAGCGGGTTGTCGGCGGGGAAGGGCGTGCCGAGCTCCGGCACCGCCGCGAGGGCGGCTTCCAGGAGGGCGCCCTGCTCGATCGCCTGCCGCTGCTGGTCGCCGTAGGCCCGCGGCAGGGGCCGCGGAGTGGGCAGGGCAGCGATCGCTTCGAGCGCCGCCCGGCGGCTCTGTCCCAGGCTGCCGTAGAAACCGCTCAGGGTCACCGCGCCCTCGGGCGACACGGCGTAGGGCGCCACGAAGGTCCCGCGCTGCCACAGGTTGGGCCCGGCCAGGCTCAAGCAGGCCGAAAGCTGCCCCGCATCGGGCTCGCCGAGCAGCCCTTCGGTCAAGAGCCCGCCCCAGCCGCTCGGAGCGCTCCACTCCGCGCTGGGCTGCTGCCATTGGCGCTGTTGGTCGCTATGGCTGAAAAGCTGTGCCGGCAGCTTGGCGGTGCCCGCTTGGAAGCCCGCTTTGTCGACCGGCTCGCGCAGGCAGCCCACGTTGGAGAGCAGCGCCAAGCGGCCGCTCTCGAACAGCTGGGCCAGCTCCGGGCAGCTCGGATGGAAGGCCAGGTCGTAGGCGTGGGAGCTGAGCGGCTCGACCGGCAGCAGGCCCTCCTGGGGCAGGGCCAGGTTCTTGCGGCTCTGGGCGTAGGTGGCGTAAGCGCTGCCGAGGTAGGGCACCGCCAGGTTCAGGGAGTCGTTGCCGCCCTTCAGGAATACGCACACCAGGGCGCGCTGGTCGCTGGGCGGCGCGGCGGCCGGCCAGGCGCTGCGTGCGGCGCGGGCCAGCCGCGCGAGGCCGCTCTGGCGCCACAGCCCGAAGCCGGTCAGCAGGGCGGCGGCCCCGAGCAGGGCGCGGCGATCGAAGGCGGGTGTTTGCATGGGCGAGCGGACAGGGAGGTGTGCTGCGGTGCGTTGGGCCGCGCCGAGCGCGGGCGAAGGATCCCGGGGCGCCGGCCTGGCGCTCCCCGAACGAGATCAAAGCTGCACGGACGCCTCCGGGGACGTGGCGATCAGGTACAGCGCTTCGAGCACGCGCTGGGTCCCGGGGGGCAGGCCGCCATAGTCGAGCGGCACGCTCTGGAGGTGTTCGGAGACGATCTCGGCCAGCTCGGGCGACAGGGGGCCGGCGTTGAGCCACAGCCCCAGGTGCTCGAGCAGCTCGGGGATGTCCCCGGCCAGGGCCAACTCGTCGCCGAGATCCATCAGCACCGAATCGGGCGTCGCCCAGGCGAAGCCCTGGTAGCCCTGGAAGATCGCGCGGTCGAAGGCGTTGGTGGTCTCGGTGATGCGCGTGGCGTCGGTGATCTGGAACTCGGGGGCCACCAGCAGGGCCTGGCTGAGCACACCCGGCGGTTGGTAGTCGGGCGTGAAGAAGTTGAACACGCTGGGACTCCTCAGCGGCGCCTGCCCGAGCTCGTCGTCCACGTACCAGGCCTTGTACACGCCGCTCTGCGAGCGGCCGTCGAAGGCGCGCCAGAGGCCCGTGATGCGCAGCAGCGGCTCCTTTAGCTTGCCGAAGCCGGGCGCCTGGTCCGCGCGGGGGGCGCGCGCCTCCGGATCGAGCAGCAGCGCCACCAGGGTCGCCCACAGGTCGCCGCGCTCGCCGCTGCCGTCGTCCGCGAACACCGCCGCGACCCGCGTCACATAGGCGGGCGACGGGTTGCTGCTCACGAAGCGCTGGATCAGCCGGCGGGCCAGGAAAGGGCCCACGTTTTGGTGTTCGAACAGGGCGTCGAGGGCCAGGTCGAGCTCGAGCGACGCCGCTTGGCCACCGGGCAGCTCGAGCCCGCCGACGAGGGACTTGGGGCCCTGATCGTGGAATTGGGGCCAGTTCTCCATCGGCGCGTGGTTGGCCGTGGGCCATTCCCAGGAGCTAGCCCCGGCATAGGTCCAGCCGGTGAACACGCGGGCCAGCGCCTCGACCTGGGCCTGGTCGTAGGTCGGGACCGGCTGGCCCTCTGCATCGAGGCGCGGCTGGCCGTCCGGCTCGAGCTCGACCAGGCCGATCGTGAACAGCTGCATCAGCTCGCGGGCGAAGTTCTCGTCCGGGCGCAGATCGGTCTCCGGAGCCTGCTTCTGGTTCTTGAGCATGCTCAGGTAGAGCCCCATCTGCGGCGCCAGCGCGATCTGCCCGAGCAGATCGCGATAATTTCCGAAAGCCCCCGCGACCAGCAGGTCGTAGTAGCGAGCGCAGCCCAGGGGATCGTCGAACAGGCTGCTGTTCTCCGCCGAGATCACCAGGATCTGGGACAGGGCGAAGGCCATGCGCTGGCGCAGCTGATCGGGCGCCTCGATGGCCAGCTTCCACCACAGCTGCTCGCGGTGCTGCTGGTACACCGGCAGGCCGACCGCGGCCAGGGCCGCCAGCTTGGGGGCGTGCAGGCTGGGCGGCAGCTCGCGCTGGCGCTCGAGCCACAGCTCGAAGCCCGCCTGCCCCAGGTAGGCCACCTCGAAGTCGTCGGGGCCGAAGGTCGCCTGGGTCAGGAAGCGCATCAGGTCCTGGCTGTCCGCGGGCAGGTCCTGCCCGACGGGGATCGGTTCCCCGGCCCCGCCGGCGCCGCAGCCCGCCAGGCCGAGGGCCAAGAGCAGCCCGCCGAAGCCCCCCGTCGATCGATCCTGTGCACGCTTCATCGAACCCGCCGGCGTTGCCCCCGTGGCTCCCGGCTGCCCATGGTTCGGTTTCCGGGGCCGCTCGGCTTGATTCATGTTCGCTTCAGCGGGCGGAAAGCCTTTCCAGCGCCCGCCCCCCGGTTGTGGGCACCCGTCGGCGCCGGAATACTGGGGCCCATGGATGCATCGCTGCTGCTCGACGCCGGCCGCCGGTCCTATCTGGGGGCGCGGGCCCGCGCACCGCTCGGGCACCGCCTGGCCGGCTGCCGCTACCTGGCCAGCGGCAAGGTGCGGGACCTGTATGCCCTGGATGCGCGGCACCTCTTGTTCGTGACCAGCGACCGGATCTCGGCCTTCGACGTGGTCATGGGGTCCGGCGTGCCGGACAAAGGCCGCATCCTGACCCACATCGCGGCCTGGTGGTTCGAGCAGACCCGCGGCTTGATCGACAACCACCTGGTCTCGACCTCGGTCGACGACCTGCCGCGCGCCAGCCCGGCCGAGCGCAACCTGCTGCGCGGGCGCATCATGATCGTGCGCCGCACGGCCCCGACGCCGGTGGAGTGGGTCGTGCGCGGCTACCTGGCGGGCTCCGGCTACAAGGCCTATCGCGAAACGGGCCGCCTGTTCGAGACCCCGCTGCCCGCCGGGCTGGTTTCGGGCAGCCGACTGCCCGAGCCCCTGCTGACGCCGACCACCAAGGCCGAGGGCCATGACCTGCCGCTGACCCTGGCGGAGGCCCGCGCTTTGGTGGGCGCCGAGGTCTTCGAGCGCGCGCGGCGGGCGGCCCTCGAGCTCTTCGCCGGCGCCAGCCTCGAGCTTCAAAAGCGCGGCATCCTGCTGGCCGACACCAAGTTCGAGTTCGGGCTGCTCGAAGGTCGGCTGCTGCTGATCGACGAGGCCCTGACGCCCGATTCCTCACGCTTTTGGCCCCTGGCGGGCCACACCCCCGGCAAGCCGCAGGAGTCCTGGGACAAGCAGATCCTGCGCGACCACCTCGAAACCCTCGACTGGAACAAGGAGCCGCCGCCGCCGGCCCTGCCCGCCGCCCTGCTGGAGCGCCTGCGCGGGCGCTACCTCGAGCTGTGCCTGGCGCTGACCGGCGCGGCGCCCCAGGGTCTAGAGGGCCCCGCCTGAGGCTTCCGGCCCGCCTGGGAACACTCGCCCACCGGTCCTGGGTCTCGGCATCGGTCGTCCGTCCCGGCCGTTCCGATGCCGGCCGCGCCGCCCGCCGGATCCGCTGCTGCGGCGAGGTTACTTTCAGATACCCCGTGCGCCCGCGGACAGCCCGCGCCGCTCCCCCACCGAAGCCGCCCCCCGTGCCGATCCAGACCATCGAGTGGCGCCCCGGCTCCCCCGGCTACGCGCGCCTGATCGAGCAGACTCGCCTGCCCGTCGAAGCCCTGTACCTGGACGTCCACGACGTGGCGGGCATGGTCGACGCGATCTATCGCCTGGCGGTGCGCGGCGCCCCGGCCATCGGCGTGGCCGCGGCCTATGGGGTCCTGCTGGGGGTCCAGGGCCGGGAAGCCCTGGCGCCGGCCGCGCTCCTGGCGGAGCTCGATCAGGTGGTGCGCCGTCTGGCGGCCGCCCGCCCCACCGCGGTCAACCTGTTCTGGGCCCTGCGGCGCATGCAGGCCTGCGCCCAGGCCGCAGCCGCGGCCGGCGCCGATGCGCGCCGGATCATCGCCGCGCTGTTCGCCGAAGCCGCGGCGATCCATCGCGAAGACGCCGACCAGTGCCGGCGCATGGGCGAGCTCGGCGCGCCGCTGATCCGGGACGGCATGCGCCTCTTGACCCATTGCAACGCCGGCGCCCTGGCCACCGCCGGCATGGGCACGGCCCTCGCGCCCATGTACACCGCCTGGGCCCAGGGCAAGCGCTTCGAGGTCTTCGCCGACGAGACCCGTCCGCTGCTGCAAGGCGCGCGCTTGACGGCCTACGAGCTGCACCAAGCGGGCATCCCGGTGACCCTGATCACCGACAACATGGCCGGCCGGGTCATGTCCGAGGGCCGCATCGACGCGGTCTTCGTGGGCTCGGACCGCATCGCGGCCAACGGCGACGTGTGCAACAAAATCGGCACCTACTCGGTGGCCGTGCTGGCCAAGCACCACGGCATCCCCTTCTACGTGGTGGCGCCCCTCTCGACCTTCGACCCGGAGGTCCCGACCGGCGGGGAGATCCCGATCGAAGAGCGCCCGGCCAGCGAGGTCACCCACGGCTTCGGCAAGCAGACCGCCCCGGCCGGCATCCGCGTCTACAACCCGGCCTTCGACGTGACCCCCGCCGCGCTGGTCAGCGCGATCATCACCGAGGCTGGCATCCTCGAGCGCCCGGACCGGCCCGGGATCCTGGGCTTGCTGGCCGCCGCCCGCGTGCGCTGACGGGCTGAAAAGAAAATCGACCGGGGCTGCGCCCGAGCGGTCGGATCAGCCCGTCCGCATGCCTCGGGGCCGCCGCCTTGCAACCGCAGCGTCTTGGGATTCGCAGGGCCTGGGGCCGCGCCCTCGAAACCGCCGGCCGCTCGGCTTCATTCCGCGGCGCCCGCCGGCCGATTTTTGGTGCTATGGCCAAGAGCCCCAAGGAAAGACTTTCCGACGACGAGGACAGCGGCGCCGAGGGCAGCAAGCTGGTGCGCCCCGACGCCATGGAGAAGGAGCTGATCGAGTTCGTCGCCGCCGTGGACGACAGCCGCCGGCGCCTCGGCAAGTCCCAGCTCTCGCCCGCGGAGTTCCTGCAGGTGGCCAAGGCCCTCGGTTATCGCGGCCCGCGCGGGGTCGGCATCAAGGCCCTCGAGCAGGCCCTGGCCAACTACCGCCAGAGCCAAAAACGCCTGTTCCCCTCCTGCTCCGAGATCCACGGCCTGCTGCTCGACCTGGGCTTCCGCCGCTCGGCGGCCTAGGCCCTCCCGGGGGCTCCCACGTTGAGTCGGGTCCCCTGGAAGGCGTTCCGGGCTAGACTCTGAGGCACGCTATTGAGGCCCGACGGGGAACGGTTCGGACTCTCCCGCTGCTCAGAGGAAGGGCTTGACACTCACCGGGGGGGGGTACAAGACTCAAATAGTCAAGTTTCTCGCACTGCTTCTACCCGTCTCGTTCGTTCTCGCCGCGCTCCCCCAGCCGGCAGGCACCCAGACGTCGTGCAGCGGGTGCTTCGCCTCAGCTCCGCAATTCGCGCAAGCGAACAATGGGGGACCTGAGGTCCAAATCACCCTGGTGACTCAGCAGAACGGACTGTGCCACGACGTGATCGGGTTCTGCCTCCCCCACGTTCCCTGCGTCTACGTCGTCGACGTCACTTCTCGGGTCTGAGCGGCTCGGGTTGGACCAAAGAGGTCGGCCACCGCAATTACGCCTCGGGCTCCCCGCCGCCTCCTGGTGAGGGCTGGCGTGAACTCGAGCCAGAGCCCGCCGCCAACGGAAGCGCAGAGGTCACGCTAGCGCCCATCTGCGGCTATACGCGGGAGTATTCTGTTCTCCTCAAACAAGACGGCACTACGATAGACGGGGCTTCGATCAAGACGACCTGCGATGGCTGCGGATGGATCACGGTGATCGACCCCTGAACGCGCGTTTCTTCCGACATGAAAGCAATTCCCCGCCTGGTCCCCGCCCTTGGACTGGTAGTCCTCGGGATGCTGCTCCAGTCCTGGTGGTCGCGATCCGATCGGCCGGCACCCGCGGAAGCTGCGTCTCCCGAGCTGGCCCGGCTGCCTGGTCAAGCGGGTGATCCACTCGCCCTTCGAACCACGTCCGCTGGGCTCGAGGCTATTCCCGAACTGCCACGGCCAAGGGAATTGGAGTCGCCCTCGGAGTTCTCCGTACCCACCGGCACGGCCCTAGACTCTTGGGCGGAGCAATGGAGAGGCAAGCCTAGGCTGGCCTGCGCGGCGGAGTACTGGGGTCTGACCGAGCAGGAGGTCAAGACGGAATTCCTGTCCGCTTTCCCCATCGGTCCGAAGTACGAAGGGTTGGTGGATGGGCCGGTCGGCGAAGGTGTACTGGACTGGGAAATCGCCGGTCCCATGCTGCTCCAAGCGCTGCGAGAACAGCTCGGGCAGCGGTCGGCAAAGCCCAGTGCGGCTGCACAGGTCCTGGGCTGGGCGGGACCGAGTTCCGCGGCCAACGGAGCTCTGGTGGCGCTTGCCGCGGAATGGCCCGGCGCCGTCCTTCCAAGCTACGCGGACTTTCTGGCTAGGCTGATCTCGGAGAGCGACCAGGTGCTTGTGGCTCACGCGGACTACACGGCCGCCTTGCTCGTGCGATTGCAACAGCGCTGGGACGCCGAGCAATTCGACAAGTTTCCCCTGTTCAGCTTGACAAGCCAGGCCAAGCATCGAAATTCCAAGAACGGTGGACGGTTTCTTTCCGTGCTCAACGCAGGTGCACACGGCTGGATCGTAGAGGTCCATTTCTTCTTCGGTGAAGATCCCGTCCTAGACGCCGCATACCGCCGCTTGGAACAAGAGACCCGCAGCGCTCTGTCACGCACGTTGGCTGGCTTCGGATGTGCTTTGTCCCCGGCAGCCTTCGAGAACGTACTCCGAGGCAATGCCGCGGGTTGACGTTGACCTCAGCCACATTGTCCTGGGCCCCGAGTGACCCGCAGGAGCCCACGGGGCAGTGTACGCCGCCTAACGCAACCGACCGGGAGGCTGCCCCTCCTCACGGGGCTCAGCTTCCGGGCCGCTGGGCGTGACCAGGGCGTCGAAGCCGCGCTGCAGGGCGGCGCGGTCGAGGCCCTGGCCGATCAGCACCAGCTGCGAGCGCGCGGGGGCAGCGCCGGGAGCGGGGCCGAGTTCGAGGAACTGGCACACGCCTTGGACCAGCAGGGGCGCCGCGGATTGTTCGGTGCGCAAGAGGCCCTTGATGCGCCAGAGTTCGTGGCTCTTGTCCTTGGAGAGCCAGCGCAGCCAGAGTTTGAGCCGGTGGAGGTCGAGGGCGCGGTCGGTTTCGAGCACCAGCGCGTCGACGCCGCTGCCGTGGGCGGCCGGGGAGACGCCCGGGGCCGCGCCTGGAACCCAAGGGCCGCGCTGGGCCCCAGCGCCCTCGGCGCCGGGGCCCAGCGCGGGGCGAAACACCGGCAGGGAAGCGGCCGGGGCCATTAGGGCCTCCAGGTCGGTTTGGCCGCGATCGCAAAGGTGCAGGCTGGCCAGGGGGTTGCGGGCGGAGAGCCGCTCGAGCAGCCGCTGGCGCTCGGCGGGCGCCACCCCGGCGATGTGGGTCAGCGCCAGGCGGTCCGCGGAGCCCACCTGCTCGGCGGCTTCCGGATGCCGGGCCAGTTGGGCCTCGATCAGGCCCGCGTGGGCCAGGGTGATCACGCCGGCGGGCCTGAGCGCATCCAGCAGCTGGCCCTCGACCAGCAGGGTCTGCACGATCGGGCCGGGGCTGGCCAGCCCGGAGGTCTCGATCACGATGCGGTCGAAGGGCTGGCGCAGGAGGCGCCGCGAGCGCCGCTCGAGCAGCCCGAGCAGCGCTGGCACCAGGTCGCCGCGCAGCCGGCAACACAGGCAGCCGTTGCTGAGCTCGATCAGCTCCTCGTCCGAGCGCACCACCAGGCGCGCGTCGACGCCGACCTCGCCGAACTCGTTGATCAGCACGGCGAAGCGCCCAAGGCCCGGCTCGGCCAGCAGGCGATTGAGCAGGGTCGTCTTGCCGGCGCCCAGGAATCCGGTCAGCACCGTGACCGGCAGGCGCGTCTCCGGGGGGGCTGCGGCGCTCATCGGGGGGCTCGGAGCGGGGAAGTCCGCCCGGAGCCCCGGGCGGGCCAGAGGGGGCCGGAACGGCCGCTCGCGCGGCTGGGTCGCGCCCGGGGCGAGCGCTCCCCGGCCTGTCAGGCCGAATAGATGCGACGGCGCGCGCAGAGCTCGCCAACCTCGCCGCGGATGCGGGCCTGGCGGGCGCTGTCGGTCGGATGGCGCAGCACGTCGGCGATCCAGTGCCCCAGGCGGCGGCTGTCCTCGCCGTCGAGGCCGCGGGTGGTCACCGCGGGGGTGCCCAGGCGGATCCCGGAGGTCTTGACCGGAGGCTGCTTGTCGAAGGGGATCAGGTTCTTGTTGCAGGTGATGTCGACGGCGTGGAGCAGGTTCTCGGCCACGTCGCCGGTCAGCCCCACGGAGCTGACGTCCACCAGCATCAGATGGTTGTCGGTGCCGCCGGACACGACCCGCAGGCCGCGCTCCACCAGGGTCTCGGCGAGGATGCGCGCGTTCTCGACCACGCGCCGGGAGTAGGCCTTGAAGCTGTCCTGTTGGGCCTCGCGGAAACCGATCGCCTTGGCGGCGATGACGTGCATCAACGGGCCGCCCTGGCCGCCCGGGAAAACCGCGCTGTTGACCCCCTTCTGGGTGGCCTCGCTCATCAGGATGAAACCGCCGCGCGGGCCGCGCAGGGTCTTGTGGGTCGAGCTCGAGATCACGTCCGCATGGCCCACGGGCGAGGGATGCACGCCGCCGGCGATCAGGCCGGCGATGTGGGCCATGTCGACCAGCAGCTTGGCGCCGACCTCCCGCGCGATCGCGGCGAAGGCCGGGAAGTCCAGGATGCGCGGGTAGGCCGATCCGCCGGCCACCAGGACCTTGGGGCGGTGCTTGAGGGCCAGCTCGCGCACCTGGTCCATGTCCAGGCGCTCGCTCTGCGGGTCGAGCCCGTAGTGGATGAAGTGATAAAAGATGCCGGAGGCGTTTTTCGGGTGTCCGTGGGACAGGTGGCCGCCATGGTCCAGGGACATGGCCAGGATCTCGTCGCCGGGCTGGGCCACGGCCATCAGGGCGCCGATGGTCGCCTGGGTACCGCTGTGGGGCTGCACGTTGGCGTGGGGCGCACCGAACAGGGCCTGGCAGCGCTCGCGGGCGATGCGCTCCACCACGTCGACGTGCTCGCAGCCGCCGTAATAGCGCTTGCCCGGATACCCCTCGGCGTACTTGTTGGTCAGCACCGTGCCCATGGCCGCGATCACCTCGGCCGAGGCATGGTTTTCGGAGGCGATCAGTTCGAGCTGCTGCTCCTGTCGGCCGCCCTCGGCGCGCACCGCATTCCAGATGTCGTGGTCGGTTTCCAGGGCGCGGGGCGCGGCGGCGAGGGTTTTGGTCATGGGAGCGGGGTCGGTCTGGGCAGTGTAGCCCCGGGCCTGCTCCGATCGCCCCGAGCGGGGTCCAGAGCGCGCTGACTGGGAATGGGCCGGGGCTGAGAGGTCGCCCCCGGAGCTTGGACAGGGGGCAACTTCAGAGGGGGGGCCGAGGGCGGCGCCAGGCCGCCGAGCGACGCAGTCTTCTTCGGCGGCTCCCCATGGGGGACGCCCCCCAGCCAAGGAATTCGAAGGCCGCGCAAAGTCGCGGCCCTCGATCGGCACTGCTTCGGGCCCCCGCTCGCGGAGGATGCCGGCCTCTCGCGAGCCCGTGGATCGTCTCGGGAGCAGCCCGAGACGATGGGATCGGCGGGAATCTGGCTGGATCTCAGCCCGCAGGAATCAGCCCGTCAGCCCTGCTTGGCCGGCGCGCTGGGCTCGGCGCTGCCTTCGTCCTGATCCGCGTCCCCTTCGTAGAGCGGGTGCAGGTGCTGCATGTTTTCCGGCAGGTCCCCGGGGGTCTTGGCGTGCTTGATGTTCTTGAGCTTTTCCATCATCGGACCCGGCTTCCAGTCGTCGACCTGGATCGTAGGCAGCTCCTTCATGTCCGCCTTGGTCAGGCGCTTCAGATTGGGAGCATAGACCGGGCGGTGGATCGCGCGCAGGTACTTCTTGTTGCCCTTGCCGTCCAGGCCCACGAAAACCTTGGTGTCCTGGAAGTAGATGTCCCCGGTGGTGTCGGCGTGGGGCATCACCAGCACGTTGTCCGCCAGGTGGCCCCAGCGCTCCTGGTTGTACTGGTCCGCCTCGCCGGATTCGGCAGGCATGGAGCGCAGCTCGGCGAAGCGGCTCTTGTTGCCCTCGGGGGTGCGGGGCTGGGGCACCGAGGCCACCGCGTCGTCGCCGGCCGCCTCCGGCCGCAAAAGGAAGGCCAGGGCGCCGCCGATCGCCAGGGACAGCACGCCGAGGGACAGGATCCGCTTCTGGGAGTTCATCGCCATGGGGGGAGGATCGGTTGCTCAAGCATGCCCCGGCGGACGCGGGGCGGCGGAGAATGGTTCCGATACGCCTGGGCCAGCCGGAGCGCGGGGACCGTCCCCGGGGGGAGCGCTAGACGAAAGGATGGCATCCTACGGAGCCCGAGGGGGCCCGTTGGAGCCCCGAACCCGACCAAAGGCGCCCCGATGCGACC
>JBILNK010000278.1:0-3635 GCA_044375105.1 Planctomycetota bacterium | reverse complement strand
ACATTCGATTTACGCCGTTCGTATGATGAGTATCGGTTGGCGTCAAGTGACAACCGAACATATATCTTGCCGGTGGACTTTGTTTCACGTGATCTCGAGCAACTGCCTTGGCATGGGGTCATTATAGAATTTGGGTTATATATTCACAATACTGATCTAAATGCGAATGCGATGGATGTGGCGGAGTTCGATTATATCGTTAGGGTTCCAAGGAGTATATTGCGTAGTGTGCTTGTGGGAGATCGCTAATGGATGCCTCTGGTGTGCACACATCAGGGTTCTCTGCGGCAGTGCCGGTCATGGACTGAGAGCTTATATAGTCGTTGTGGGAGATGCTGCTATGACTGAAAGGAGCGCATCGGGAATTCGGATTTCCAGATAGAACGGCCTTCATCGGGAGTTCCTCTATAGGGGGAACGACTATCCCGAGCCCAGGTCTCGACGATCCCAGAAGCGGCGGAGCGCGGCGCCGAGGTCGATGTCCTGACCTGCGCGCCATTCTTGTGGCGCCACGAGCCCTGCTTCATGGGCTGGAAGGAGGGGTGCATGCCCCCGAAGGACCGCCGCCCACCGCCCAACCACACGACCGTGTGGGAGATCGACGGGGCTGGCGAGGACGGTCCGGACCACCCGGACCGCCTGGGCCATCCGGACCAGCCGACGACTCGACCACTCGAACCCCTGGCGCCACGACTGCGGGGAGCCGCTAGGGCTCCTTCGGGGGACCGAGCGGATGGAGAGAGCGGGGGGGCGTGTTGCGCCTGGGGGCGCGGTGGGGGGGACGAAGTCGTTTTCGGCGGGGTGCGGGTGCCGGGGGGGTATTCGGGGCTTGCTCGGGTGCGGGCGCTGGCGGGTCGGGGGGGGCGCGACTAGGATCGGTCGCGGAGGAGCGATCCATGAAAACCCTTGCTGTCCTCGGAATCGGCGCTGTTCTCGGGCTGGGGGCCTGGTTGCTGTCCCGGACCACCGGCTATGCAGGCCGCGTGGCGTGCGGCCCCGGGAGCTGGGCTGGCCTTCAGTGCGAGGCCCTGGAGGCGCGTTCAGCCGCGGTTTTTGCGGGCGCCTGCCACTATATGGGCGAGGCCCAGAGCAACGGGCGCGAGGGGCTGTTCGGCTGGCGCATGGCCGGGGAGCTGGCACCGGGCGTATCGGTCGACGGCCTGTAGCTGGCGGCTGCGGTGGAGGGCGAGGGGAACCTCGATCAGGCGGGCCCGCGGCGCAGCTGGCTCTGGATCGATGCGCGCGCCGACGGCCGCCAGGCCCGCGAGCTGGAGCGCTGGGCGCGGCGCGAGCACGGCGCCCTGCTGGGCGAGGTCCTGGGGGTCGAAGCCCGGGCCCTGGATTTCGAACGCCAAGGCGACGCCTTCCGCCTGAGCGCCCCGGGGCTGTTCGAGCTCGCCGGGCAAGCGCGCGCGGACCGGGCCTGCTGCTCGATGCCGGAATGGCGCTGCTACGAGCCGCTGGCCATGCCGGCGGCCGACCGGCCGGCCCTGGTGGGCCAGGCGGAGGTGTGCCGCTTCGAGGGCGCCCCGGGCCTGCCCGCCTGGTCCTACGCGGGCGAGAACAACGTGTTCCTGACCCCCGGGGCCGAGCCTGCCAACGCCTGCTGCCCGCCCGGGCGGTCCCAGCTCCGCCCCTGAGGCGCGCCGCAGGCGCCCTGCCGCGCCCGTTCGGCCGCCCCAAGCCCCACACTGCTTTGCCCCTCCGCCGGCCCCGGCGGCGGCCGAAAGACGCCCCCCGAGCCCAGTGACCCGTCCCTTGACCCACGAACGCCCCGCGGAACCGGTGCTGCGCCTCGACCGGGAGCACCTGAGCCGCCTGGAGCTGGCCCTCTCCCGCGAGTGGCTCGAGACCGACGGCCGGGGCGGATATGCCAGCTCGACCGTGCTGGCCTGCCCGACCCGGCGCTTCCATGGGCTGCTGGTCGCCCAGCCGGATGGTCACAAGGAGCGCCACGTGTTCCTGTCGCGCTTCGAGGAGAAGGTGCACGGGCATGGCCGGCATTATCTGCTGAACCTGACGCGCTATCGGGGCACGTTCCTGCCGGACGGAGACCTGGGGCTCGAGGAGTTCGCGCTGGTGCCCTGGCCGCGCTGGACCTACCGCATGGGGCTGGCGGTGATCCAGCGAGAGGTGTTGATGCCGCGCGGCGAGCGCACCGTGCTGCTGCGCTATCGAAACGTCGGCGAGCGCGAAGGGCTCGGGCTGTCCCTGCGCCCGCTGCTGGCCTGCCGGGAAGCGCGCACGCTGACCTTCGAGAACCTGGCCCTCGATCCGCGCGTCGGCCGCAGCAGTGCCGGGCTCGTGGTGCGCCCCTATGCCTCCCTGCCGGCTCTGCACTTCAGCGCCGCCTCCAGCGGCGGCAGTCCGCGCTTCGAGGCCGACCCGCTCTGGTATCGCGGCATCGAGTTCACGCAGGATCTGCTGCGCGGCTACGAAGGCCACGAAGACCAGTTCTGCCCCGGCTGGTACGACGGCGCTTTCGCGCCCGGAGCCGAATGGTGGCTGGCGGCCTCGATCGAAGGTCCGGTGGCCGATCCCCGGGGCGCCTTCGAAGCCGCCGCCGATCGCCGTTTGGCCCAGGAGCGCGCCTGGTCGCCGGGTTTCCGCGGGCGCCTCGAATCGGCCGCCGAGGCCTACCTGTATCGCAACGAAACCGCCCGCCTGGGGGTCATCGCGGGTTACCCCTGGTTCGAAGAGCGCGGCCGGCACACCTTCGTGGCCCTGCCGGGGCTGACCCTGGCGCGCGGCCGTAGCGACCAGGCCAAGGAGCTGCTGCTCGCCGCCCTGCCCTACCTGCGCGGCGGTCTCTTGCCGAATATTTATGGTCGGGATGCTGCGGATAGCCAGTACGGTGCCGCCGATGCGGCGCTGTGGTTCGCTCTGGCGGCCTGGCGCACGCTGGAAAAGACTCCCGACCCGGACTTCACGGCCAAACTCCGGCCTGCGCTCCGCGGGATCGAACAGGCCTACCGGCAGGGGGCCGAGCTCGGTCTGCACGTCGATCGTGAAGGCCTGCTCCATGCTGGGCATGACGGACTCGCGGTCACTTGGATGGACGCCATCGTCGCGGAGGGTCCGGTGACCCCGCGGCACGGTTGCCCCGTCGAACTGAACGCCCTGTGGGTGTTCCTGCTGCAATTCCTGGCGCGCCTCGAGGGTCAACCGGCGGCCGCGGAGCAAGCGCGGCGCACGGGCGAGGCCTTCGTGCGGCGTTTTTGGAGCGACGAGCAGGGCCTCTTGGCGGACGTGGTCGATGGCGAGCGCGCCGATCTGACCGTGCGCCCGAACCAGATCATCGCTGCGGCCCTGCCGGGCTCCCCGCTGTCTGCCGACCAGCGCGCCTGGATCGTGCGGCGGATCGAAGCGGAGCTCGTGACCCCGCGGGGCCTGCGCACCCTCTCGCCCACGGAGCTGGCCTATCGCGGCCGCTACGTGGGCCACCAGGAGGAGCGCGATCGCGCCGCCCACCAGGGCTGCGTCTGGCCCTGGCTGATGGGCTTCTACGTCGAGGCCAGCCTGCGCGCCTTCCCCGGGGACCGCCCGCGTATCGAGCAGCTCGTGCGGCTGGTCGACGGTTTCGAAGAAACGCTCCATTCCGGCGGCCTGGGCCAGGTTTCGAAGCTGTTCGACGG
>JBILNK010000277.1:0-3641 GCA_044375105.1 Planctomycetota bacterium | reverse complement strand
CGCCAGCCGGGCCCGGCGGCGCGGGGACCCCGGTGCCTGCGCCGCTGGATTGCAGTGGGCCGACCTGGAGGACGCCCGAGCCCAGGCCCCGCAATCGCACCGGGCAGGCCCGGGTTCCGCGCGGGCGGGGGGGGCCGGGGCCCGGTCCCGAGCGGGCCTGCCCGGGTCAGGAGGCCCGCGGGCCCGAGCGGAAGGGGCGCGCCAGGGTCAGGTCCTGGGCGCCGTACGAGGGGCCGGCGCGGCCCTGGCCGTAGAGGTGCCGCGGGCGTCCGCTGGTGCGGAAGAAGCGCAGCCGGAAGAAGATCTGGCCGTCTTCCACCAGGAAAGGCACGTCGTGGGCGCGCACCTCGAGGACCGCCGGCGTGCCGTTGCCGCGCGGGGCGCCTTCGGGGGTCTGGTCCCAGCCGAAGCCGTTGTCGAAGAAGCCGGCGTAGTTGTTGCGCAGCTCCCCGAAGCCCACGTCCACGGGCAGCATCTCGGCGCACAGGTCCGGCGGCACGCGCAGGCGCTCGCGGCTGGCGAAGATGTAGAAGCGGCCGGGGTCCAGGATGCAGCCGGCCGCACCCGGCGCCTGCTTGGGCTCGCTGGCGTAGACCGACTCGAAGAAATCGAAGGGGTCGTGGACCCCGTTGGCCCCGAATTCGACCACGCGGGTGTGCAGCGCGGCGCGCCAGCCGCAGGGCTTGCGGCCGCTGAGGCCCACGCGCAGCTCGAGCGCACCCTGCTCGTCGAAGCGCACCTCCGAGAGGTCCAGGGGGCGTTGGCCTTCGAAACACAGCGGCGTGGCCGCGTAGGTGCGCTGCAGTTCTTCCCGGGACAGGGCGCACTCGCCGCTCTGCAGGCGCGCCTGCACGAGCCGATCGCCGCGCCGCAGGCGCACCGGGAAGGACAGCGGCACGATCTCGAGCCACAGGGCGCCCCGATAACCGGGCGGGGTCTCGTCGAAGCGCGGGTGCCCCGGCACCAGCACGCGGCAGAACAGGTCCAAGCGGCCGCTGGAGCTGCGCGGGTTGAAGCGCGCGATCACCCCGGGCGGCAGGTCCAGGCGTTCCTCCAGCTCGACCAGGTAGATCAGGCCGCGTTTGAAGACGACCCCGTCGCCGTCGAGGGGGCCCTGCTCGATGGCCAGCTCCTCGACCCGGCCTTCGATCGTGGCGCGCTCCGGCAGGAAGCCCGAGCGCAGGGTCGCGAAGCGGCCCGACAAGCGCAGGTCCAGGCTGGCCGGCTGCAGCTGGCGCTGTTCGATCGCCGGTGCGTCGGCGGGGACCAGGATGTGGCGGCCGACCCAGCCGGCGAGCTGGTGATCCACCAGGATGCCCGCGGCGGAGGGGTGGGTGGGGGGCGGGGGACCGGTGCGCGGCTCGCCGCGGGGCTGTTCGGAAGCCTTGGGCATAGGGGCATGGTGGGCCTCCCGGGTGGGGGGCGCAAGCGCCCGGCGGCGCCTGGCCCTGACCCCCGGGCGCGGCTATCCTCTTTCGCCCGCGATCGCCGATCGCTGCGACCCACCACGGACCGCCGCGTCCCACGTGCCCCCCGATGAAGATCCACGAGTTCCAAGCCAAGCAGCTTCTGGCCCGCTACGGGGTCCAGGTGCCGCGCGGGCGCGAATGCACCAGCGCCCAAGCCGCCGCCGAGGCTTACACCGCCCTCGGCTCGCCGGTCGCGGTGGTCAAGGCGCAGATCCACGCCGGGGGCCGCGGCAAGGCGGGCGGCGTCAAGCTGGTCAAGAGCCCCGAGGAAGCGCGCGCTGCCGCGGCCGGGATGCTGGGGGTCAAGATGAAGACCTACCAGACCGGGCCCGAAGGCCAGGAGGTGCGTCGCCTGTGGGTCGAGGAGGGCTCCAAGATCGCCAAGGAGTACTACCTCGGGATCGTGGTCGACCGGGCCGTAGGCGGGCCGGTGATGATGGCCTCCTCCGAGGGCGGCGTGGACATCGAGCATGTGGCCGCCACCACTCCCGAGAAGATCCTCAAGCAGGCCTTCGGCAGCGACGGCAAGCTGTCCGCCAACGACGCCCGCCGCCTGGTCCAGGGCATCGGCCTGCCTGCCAACCTGGTCGAGCAGGGGGTCGAGCTCCTGCAAAAGCTGGCCAAGGCCTTCTGCGAGCTCGATTGCTCCCTGGCCGAGATCAACCCGCTTGTGCACACCAGCGACGGCAAGGTCCTGGCCCTCGACGCCAAGATCAACTTCGACAGCAACGCCCTGTTCCGGCACCCGGACGTGGTGGCCCTGCGCGACCTCCACGAGGAGGATCCCAAGGAGATCCAGGCCAGCAAGTTCGACCTGTCCTACATCGCCCTGGACGGCGACATCGGCTGCATGGTCAACGGCGCCGGCCTGGCCATGGCGACCATGGACGTGATCAAGCTGCACGGGGGCGAGCCGGCCAACTTCCTCGACGTGGGCGGCGGCGCCACCAAGGAGAAGGTCACCGAGGCCTTCAAGATCCTGCTCTCGGACTCCCAGGTGAAGGGCGTCTTGGTGAACATCTTCGGGGGCATCATGAAGTGCGATGTGATCGCCGCGGGCGTGATCGCCGCCGTGCGCGAGATCGCGCTCAAGGTGCCCCTGGTCGTGCGCCTCGAGGGCACCAACGTCGAACTCGGCAAGAAGATGCTGGAGGAATCCGGCCTGCCGATCATCACCGCCAGCGACCTGGACGAGGCCGCTTCCAAGATCGTCAAGGCCCTCCAGGGCCGCCAGTGACCCGAACCGCATCACCAAAGAGGAGCAAGTTCCCATGTCCGTTTGGGTCGACAAGCACACCAAGGTCCTCACCCAGGGCTTCACCGGCAAGACCGGCACCTTCCACTCCGAGCAGGCCCTGGCCTACGGCACGAAGCTGGTCGGCGGCGTCACGCCCGGCAAGGGCGGCAGCAGCCACCTGGGCCTGCCCGTCTTCAACACCATGGCCGAGGCGCGCGAGAAGACCGGCGCCAACGCGTCCGTGATCTACGTGCCGCCCGCGGGCGCCGCCCAGGCGATCATCGATGCGGTCGACGTGGGCATCGAGCTGATCGTGACGATCACCGAGGGCATCCCGGTGCTCGACATGGTGCGGGTGCGCGAGCACATGCGCGGCAAGCAGAGCCGCCTGATCGGGCCCAACTGCCCCGGCATCATCACCCCGGGCCAGTGCAAGATCGGCATCATGCCGGGCTACATCCACAAGCCCGGCCGGGTCGGCGTGGTCTCGCGCTCGGGCACCCTGACCTACGAAGCGGTGTGGCAGCTGACCACCCGCGGGATCGGCCAGTCGACCTGCATCGGCATCGGCGGCGACCCGGTCAACGGCACGAACTTCGTCGATTGCCTGGAAGCCTTCAACAACGACCCGAACACCGACGCGATCATCATGATCGGCGAGATCGGCGGTTCGGCCGAGGAGGAGGCGGCGGAATTCATCCGCGCCCGCGTCAAGAAGCCGATGGTCGGCTTCATCGCCGGGGTGACCGCGCCCCCCGGGCGCCGCATGGGCCACGCCGGAGCGATCATCTCGGGCGGCAAGGGCACAGCCGCGGAGAAGATCGCGGCCCTCGAGCGCGCCGGGGTCACCATGACCCCCAGCCCGGCCCTGCTGGGCAAGCTGATGGAGGAGCGCCTGGCGGCCGCCGGCCTGCTGGCGCGCGCCCGCGGCTGAT
>JBILNK010000276.1:0-3656 GCA_044375105.1 Planctomycetota bacterium | reverse complement strand
CCGCTGGGAGACCGTCAGGGCGCTGCCCGAGCGGGTCAGCGACTCCGACAGGTGTAGCAAAGTCAGCCCGCAGATCGCCAGGGCTGCCGTGGTCTCGATCATGGTCATGCCCAACCGCGGATGCCGCCCGCGGATCAACGCTCGCACAGCCATGTGGCCACCTCCGCCCGTTGGGGGCCGTCCTGGCCGCGCCAGGAGAGGCGCACGAGCACCGGAAGCAGCCGATAGCTGCCCGCCACGTTGTCGCCCGCGATGTCGCCGTCGTGGTCCAGATCGAAGGGTGTTCCGAAGCGCGGCAGGGGCAGGTCCTCGCGCAGCACGCCCACGTTGCCCGGTTCGACCGGGAATAGGATCTCGCCGACCTGCCCGTCGGGGTCGTCCGGCAGGGGATCCAGGCCCGGCACGTCGAAGTCCGAGCCCGGCGCGCTGCCGAAGCCGCCCGGGTCGTCCGCCGGCGTTTGATTGTAGGTGCGGAACAGGGATCCGAAGGCTTCGGTGCGCAGCCGTTCGAGGGTCGACTCGATCGCCGACAGGGCCAGGCTGCGCTCGCGCACACCCCGATGGCTGCCGAGGCCGCCCGCGATGGTCCGGGAGAACAGCAGCACTCCGAACATGAGCACGCCTCCGGCGATGCTGACCTCGAGCAAAGTGAAGCCAGCGCACACGCCGGCTGCCCCGCCCCGAACCTTTTTCAGGATTTGCACGTCGATCGTGGCGACCGATAGGTCGCCGTCCCCAGGGGCCATTATCGGTACGAGCCCGAGGCGGCTTGAGACCGCCCGTATTATTCCGCCTGCTCGCTGGCTGAGCGGGCCTCGAGCCGCAGGGCCAAGGCCTCTTCGAAGGCAGCAAAATTGGGCAGCTTGCGCCAGGGGATCCAGCCCCGGCCCGCGCCGGAAAGGCGTCCGTCGAGCCGCTCCAGGAACTCTGCGGCGCTCTCGCCGTTTTCGCCGCCGCGGGCATACAGATCCTCGGCCACCTCGAGGGCCGAGAGGCTCAGGAGATCGATCTCGGCCAGAGCGAGGTCGCGGCGCTCCTCGAGCCATTCCGCCGCGAAGCGGCCGTCCGGCAGGTCGGCGAGTTCGAGCACCTCGGCGGCCGACAGGTGCCGGCGCCCCGCGGCCTGGGTCGCCCGGCAGCGCTCCAGCAGGCCTTCCAGCCCGTGGCGCTCGTCGATCCGCACCAGCAGGGCATAGCCGGCGGCATAGGCCTGGCGCACCTGCGCCGGCGCCAGGCCGCGCCAGGGCTCCCGGCCGCCGAGCTCGATCAGGTTCGCGAGGCTCAGGGCCGGCGCCTCGGCGCGCTCGGGCGGCAGCCAGCCGAGCTGCGATCCCAGGCCCTGCCCGCGCCCGCGGGCGATGCGCAGTTCCAGCAGGGCTCCGCCCTGGCCACCGAGCAGGGTGTTCCAGTGCTGCCAGGGGCCGCGCGTGTGCGGGTGGCGCTCGAAAGCCAGCCGATCCGCCAAGCCCTCTTCGAGGGCCGGCGGCAGGGCGCTCCACTCCGGCCCGAGCAGGGCATGCACCAGCTCGTGGGTCAGGACGCTGCGGCCCGCGTCGGGGGCGAGCAACACGCGCACCCGCTCCTCGCCGTACAGCGGCCAGACGCGGCCCGCCCCGCCGTGGCGCTCGGTCAGGCCGTCGGCTTCGAGGCTCCGCAGCCGGCGCTGTTCGGCTCCCGAAACCTCCCAGAGTTCAAGCTGCACCGCCCGGGCTCCCGGCAGCCGCCCGAGCAGGAACTCGCGGTCCTCCGCATAGGCGCTGGCCAGGCGCGGAGTGCGGTGGGGATCGTAGCCATGGATCGAGGCCGATTCCGTCGTCACGATCCAAGGCGGCAAAGCGCTGCAGGCGCCGAGCAGCCAGCCGCCGAGCACCAGCGCGCCGCTCCGCCCCGCGAGCTGTTGGGCTCCGGCTGCATTGGCCGCACGCCGCGCTGCCACGCGCCGCAGCGCCGCCCCGATCCGCCGCTCGGCTTGCATGGCCGGATGCTAGCAGGCGACGGGGTGCCGGCGTGACCAGAACGCGGCGCGCCGATCCCGTCCTCGGCGCAGCGCTGCTCGCGGCCCCGGCATTGCGCGCCGGTCAGCCGCGCCGTCGCCGCTGGGCTAGCTTGGGCAGCAGCAGATGCACGCCGAAGGCCAGCGCGAACAGCAGCGACGCGACCCAGTGGGCCCACAGGCAAGCGGCGCGCTGCGCGGTGTCGCTGGCCAGCTGCAACCCCACGCCGCTGGCCGCCATCGGGAAGAAGCTCCACACCAGGGCCTGACCGCTGCGCCGGCGCTGGCGCTGTCCGGACGTCAGGTAGGGCAGGGCGTGGGACCAGAGCAGCGCGCCCACGGCGAACACCGCCACCCAGGAGCTGGACACGTGCAGGGCCTGGGCCAGGGGTTCCTGGGCGTGGTGGGCCAGGGCCAGGGGATCCTCCGGCGCCTCCAGCCACGAGCGCATCCAGAACAGCGCCAGCCCGCTCAGGCTGCAGACTCCGAGGCTGGCTTTGGCGAGGTGGCCTTGCAGGGGCGTCATCGGGGGCTCTCGAGCGCGGTGGGCGGCGGTCCGCCGGAATGCATGGATGAGTGTGCCCGATCCGACCGCACCGGTCCCGTCCCCATCGGCCCGCGGCCGTGGGCGAAGCGGACCTAAAAGGCCCCGTTCGGCGGAAGCGCGCGGCCCCCCGAGGCCAAGCGCTGGGGAGGCCGAGGCGACGCCAGCCCGCGACCCGCCCAGACCCGATCCCTCGCGGCCCGGCCGGCGACATCTGGCAACCTGGAGCTCCCGGGGCTCGCGCCTGTCACAATCCGCGGGCCATGCAAACGCCCCCGCAGTCGCCGACTCCGCAGCCCGGCCGCACCAGCCTGCGCGACTGGGGACCGGCGTCGCTGCTCGGGCTGGTCTGGGCGGTCCTGCCCGGTGTGCTCGGAGTCACCGTGCTGGCCTCGATCGGCCCGCTCTCGAACTGGCTCGTGGGCCTCGGACCCCTGGGCCTGCCCCTCTACGCCGGGGTCTTCGCCATCTGCGCCGGCCTCGGGCTGCTGTCGACCTATGCCCAGGCGATCCTGGGCGGTTGGGTGTTCGGATTCGCCCTGGGTTTCCCCGCCGCCCTGCTCGGCTTCACCCTGGCCGCCGCGGTGGGGTACACCGTGGCGCGCTCGATCGCCGGCGATGGCCTCGAGCGCCTGTTGGCCCGCCATCCGCGGGTTCTGGCGGTGCGCGACGTCCTGTTGCGCGAGCGTCAGCGCCGCACGCTGCTGGTCACGGCTCTGATGCGCATCCCGCCGACCTCGCCCTTTTCGCTGATGAACCTGGCCTTCGCCAGCGCCCGGGTGGCCCCGCTGCCGTTCCTCCTGGGCACGACCCTAGGCCTGTCGCCGCGCACCTTGGTCTACGTCTGGATGGGCGCAGCGGGCTCCGCGACCGGCGCCGAGGGCCTCGGTTCGCTGCTGGCCAGGCGCGGCGGCTTGTGGCAGATCGGCCTCGGCCTGGGGCTGACCCTGCTGGTGCTCTACATCCTCCAACGCCTCGCCCAGGCCGCCTTGCAGCGCACCCTGCGGCCCGCGGAGCTGCGTCCCTGACCCCCCGGTCCCATGCCGCTTTCCAACCGTCTGGCGACGCTCCTGACCGCGGGCCATATCGAAGCCGACCTGGCCAGCGCTCGCACGCCCG
>JBILNK010000111.1:0-13912 GCA_044375105.1 Planctomycetota bacterium | reverse complement strand
CTCCTTGGCGGCCTTCTGTTTGGCCAGCTCGGCAGCTTTCTTCTCGGCCGCCTTCTTGGCTTCGGCGGCCTTCTTCTCCGCCGCCGCCTTGGCCGCGGCTTCCTTGGCAGCCTTCTGCTTGGCCAGATCGGCAGCTTTCTTCTCGGCCGCCTTCTTGGCTTCAGCAGCCTTCTTCTCCGCCAGAGCCTTGGCCGCGGCTTCCTTGGCAGCCTTCTGCTTGGCCAGCTCGGCGGCCTTCTTCTCGGCCGCCTTCTTGAGCGCAGCCTCCTTGGCGGCCTGGGCCTTGGCCTTGTCGGCCACAGCCTTCTCGGCGGCCTTCTTTTTGGCCAACTCCTTGGCTTCCGCAGCGGCCTTGAGCGCCTTGGTCTTGGCTTCCGCAGCGGCCTTGAGCGCCTTGGCCTTGGCCTCGGCATCGGCCTTGCGCTTGGCTTCGCGGTCCGCGATGGCCTTGAGGCGTGCGGCCTCGGCCTCCTGCTTCTTGCGCAGCCGCTCGGCCTCCAGTTCCTTCTGCTTGCGCACCTTCTCCTCGGCCAGGGCGCGCTTCTTGGCGAGGCGCTCCTCCTCGGCTTGACGCTTCTTGGCGATCAGCTCCTGGCGCTTGCGCTCCTTCTCCTCTTCCTTGGCGCGGCGCTCGTCCTCGCGCTTCTGCGCGGCCTCGGCGCGGGCCTTGGCCTGCAGCCGCTCTTCGTAGAGCTTCTTGCCGGCGCTCAACTCACGCAAAGCCGGGAAACGGTCGAAGATGCTGAGGTCTTCCTCGCTCCAGGTATCGCCGACCTCATGAAAGAACAGGGTGAATTCGAGTTCTTTGCCTTTCGGGATCAGGGGCAGGATCGCAGCCTCGGCCTTCTTGAGCGAGGACGTACGCGGGATCAACTCGAGCCGATCCAGGGCCCGCGAGAGCACCAGACTGATCGGCACCTTGCCATCGCTGGCCAGCCAGAGCAGGTAGCCGGCGCCGGCCGCTCCGAGCAGACGGCAGCTGGCCAAGGCCTTGGCGCCTTCGGAGACATCCTGCCGCAGGAATTCGAGGTCCAGGCCGTGGGTGTACTGGAAGATCTCTTGAAGACTCTCGCGCAGGTCGATCGCGACCGGATGAAGCTCGCGCTGGCGCTGACGATCACCCGGGGCCACCCCGGGGAAATGCTGCAACACCTCCTGAGTCTGGGAGACGCGCAGCTCGTTCCAGTCGGAATAAGCGGCGTGCAGCGCCGCCAAGATCGCATCACACTCGGCCTCTGGGATGCGCCGCATCAGCACCAGCTTGACGGCCACATCGACCAAGGGGACCCCGGTCGGGGCGGCGGCGGGCATCGGGATGCTGGGCTTGTAGGCGGCCAGCAGCTGTGCGATCGGGTCTTGTTTCTTGCTCACGGGATTTCGCAGCGTGGACCGGTCTCGGCGGGGATTGCGCGCCGGCGGCGGGAGCGGGCCGCCCCTGGGGTTGGGCTATGGTTCGGTGTCGGTCGGCGGAATTCGAGGTCCTTCGGGGCAGACCGCGGCTGCAGCAGCCCCCGACCGAAGCCAGGCCCGCGCCTGGCCGGATCGAGCGGGACGGCGATCGGAGGTTGCGCTACCCGACTCGCCCGAGAGCAAGCGCAGGGATCCAAAAAGACCGACGGGCTGGGGGCTCCCCCATGGGACCGCGTGCCCAAGGACCGCTCAGTGGACCGGAGCAGCCCAATCGCCGGCGTCAACCTTCCGAAACGTGCGTCTCGCGGGCTCGGGAAGACCCTTTACTGGGGCCAGCCGAGCGCGGGAGCATCTAGGGGGGTCGAGGTGTTCCTCGGGGAGCGCATGGACCCCCTTGGGGCAGCTGGGGCTCGGCCGGGAGGTCGGCCCGGCCGGAGGCCGAGCCGATCCGGCCGGAATCGCTCCTCACGCCTTGGCTTCGGCGGCGGGCGCAGCGGCCTTCTTGGCGGCGACCCGGGCGACTCGGCGCGCGGCCTTGGCCTCGAGGGTGGCGGACTTGCGGGCGTTGCGGGCGGCGCGGGTCTTGGTCTCCACGTCGCGGCCGGTGCGCACACGCTTCTTCGAGCTCAGCGCAAAGCCTTCGAACACGCCGTGCTTCTCGAACAACTTCTGGACCGTGTGGCTGGGCAGGGCACCCCGGGTGAGCCAGAGGCGCGCACGCTCCACATCGAGGGAGACCTGTTCGGCCTGCCGGGGGTGGCGCGGGTTGTAGAAACCCAGCTGCTCCAGGGTGCGCCCATCGCGGGGCCGATACTTGTAGGCCACGGAGAAGCGGTAGGTCGGGAAGTTGCGCCGGCCGTGGCGCTTGAGGCGGATGACGACGGACATGCGGAGGGGGCGGATTGCGCCGCGGGGAGCGCGGGTTGGAGCTCGGGGGAGACGGGGTTGGAACGGGCGCGCGGCCTAGCAGCCCATGGGGCTGCCCGGCGAGGGGCCCACGTTGTCGTCCGGCCGCCGGCGGCGGAGCCTGGACGACCTTCCCTCGTTGTCGCCGTCCGCGGGCCGCCCGGGCGGAGCACATCGCTCCAACGGGGTCGGGCTGCGGGGCACGGGACAGCTCGTGGCTGACCCGGAGGCCGGGCGAACCTCCGCACGGAAGCCTCGGGAACTCGCTGGCCGCGAGGGCCAGGAAGAAGGCTTCGCCGCTCGAACCGAGGCAGGCGACGCGCGCCCACGGCTTGGCCGAGCAGACCTGGAACGCGTCCAGGGCGAAAGCAGGGGGGTCTGACCGGGCGGGGCCCGGTCTGGGGGCGAGGAGATTAGCGACCGCCCCGGGCGCCCACAAGACCGGCCCGGGTTGCATCGACCCTGCGAGGCGGCCCCGCACCCGCCGGTCGCCCGCCTCCTCGAGCAGCCCGGTCGCAGAACCCGGCGCTCCTCCGGGTTCCGGAGCGGACCTCGACGCCACGACCCGGGCACCTCGGCCCGCAGCCCGCCTGGGGCGGGTCCGCCGGGGCCTAGCTGAGAACGAGGGCGGAGGGCAGCTCTCGGTCGCAATGGCCCGCCCCCGAGCGGCCCACGAGGCAGCCGGGGGCCAGGCTTTGCGCGTCGTGAGCAGCCCCAGGCGATCGCGCCCCAGGCCCTCGGCCCCCACGCGGAGGCCCGAAGGGGCGCCCCAGGCTGGCCTGGTCACCCATTCGCGATCCGGCCCGCTGTGGTTCAGCCATCAGCAACCAGAAACAAATCGCCGCGACGATCCCGGCCTCTGCGGCCGCCGGATGGCGGCCGAGGGGCATGCCGACGGGCTGGCATCGCGGCTCGGGAGCGGCCCAAGACGATCTTTTGTCAACCTATCAGCGGTTCCGTCATCAACCTCTCAACGCTTCTTGCGGTTCTTCTTGCGAGCCTTGGCCTCGGCCTTCTTCTTGGCGCGGTCCTTTTCGGAGGGGCCTTTGCGCACCGGCGGCGCGCCCCCCATCAGGCTGCTCGGGTCGAAGCCGGCCCCGGGCAGGCCGCCGCCGAGCCCGCCCGGCAGGCCGCCCCCCAGGCCGAACATGGAGCCCAGGCCCTTGGCGGCGTTGCCGATGCCCCGGGTGGTGGCCCCCAGTTTGCCGAGCAGGCCTTCGCCGGGCAATTCGGCTTCCAGGGCGCCCGTGGGCGACAGGGACTCGAGCAGCTCACGCTTTTCTTTGCTCCCCGGACCGAGGCCGAGCTTGCCCATCTGCTTCATCAGCCCCTGCATGGTGCGGTGCTGCTTGAGCAGCGTGCTGACCGCATTCACGTCCTGACCGGAGCCCTTGGCGATGCGCTGACGACGGCTCATGTCGATGATCTCGGGCTGCAGGCGCTCGCGCGGCGTCATCGAGGTGCACAGGGCCTCGATGCGCCTGAGGTGCTTGTCGTCCACATCCAGCTTGTCGAGCTGGTCGCCCACCCCCGGCAGCATGCCCAGCACCTTCTTGAGCGGGCCGAGGCGCTGGATCATGCGCAGCTGCGCCAGCATGTCCTCGATGGTGAAACTGCCCATCACCATCTTCTCGAACTGCGCTTGGGCCTCCTTTTCGTCGATGCGCTCCGAGGCGGCTTCCACCAGGCCGACCACGTCGCCCATCCCGAGGATGCGCCCCGCGATGCGCTCGGCGCTGAAGGGATCGAGGTCCTCCGGCTTCTCGCCGGTGCCCACGAACAGGATCGGGCAGCCCGTGACCGCCTTGAGCGACAGGGCCGCACCGCCGCGGGCGTCGCCGTCGAACTTGGTCAGGATCACGCCGGTCAGGCGCAAACGCTCGTGGAAGGCCTTGGCGGAGCGCAGGGCATCCTGGCCGGCCATGGCATCGACCACCAGGATCTGTGCGTCCGGCCGGGTGCGGGCGGCGATTTCGGCCACCTCCTGCATCAGGGCCTCGTCCACGTGCAAGCGGCCGGCGGTGTCCAGCAGCACCACGTCGGCGCCGCTTTGGCGCGCGTGGGCCAGGCCGCGCGCGCACAGCTCGGGCGGGCTCAGGCCGGGCTCGTGGAACACGGGGACCGCGAGGCGCTGCCCGAGCACCTTGAGCTGCTCGACCGCGGCCGGTCGCTTGACGTCCGCGGCGACCATCAGGACGCGCTTTTGGTGCCTGGTCTTGAGGTGCCGGGCCAGCTTGCCGCAGGTCGTGGTCTTGCCGGCGCCTTGCAGGCCCGCCATCAAGATCACGGTGGGGCCGTCTTTGCGGAACTCGAGCCGGGCGTCCTCGGGCCCCATCAGCTCGACCAGTTCGCGATGGACCGCGTGGATGAACTGATCGGAGGGCGAGATCGAGCGGTCGCTGAGGCGCTCCTGCCCCAGGGCCCGCGTGCGGACCTTCTCGATGAAGTCGCGGCTGACCTGGAAGTGGACGTCGGCCTCCAGCAAGGCCTGGCGCACCTTGGAGAGGCCCTCTTCGATGTTGGCCTCGGTCAGCTCGGTCTGGCCGCGGAACAGCCCGAAGGCACCCTTGAGGCGATTGGTCAAGCTCTCGAACATGGCGCGGTCAGGATAGCTGCCAGGGCCACGGAAGCCGCGCGGCGACTCCGCGCAGGGCTTCGACCCTGGACTCGCCTGGGCTCGGTGTCCCCGGCTCGCCGTGGGTTGCGGGCCTTGCGGGCCAGGAGCTGTGAATCCGGCCACCGGGGACCATGCAGGGACGTTCCGCTGCCCGGGGAGGGCACTCAAGCCGTCCGGTGCGGGGCCGGGGAGCCTAGCGCGCGCCGGGATCGAATCCCCTGGATCGGGAGCCCTGTGCCCGCCTTTGGTTCCCGGGTGATGCTGCGGGGCCGGGGCGCTGCCTGGATCGCCTGAGGACCAGCCCGGAGGCGGTCGTTCTTTGACGTGCCGCCGGTTGCTCCGCAATCCTGGCAGCCCTGCAGCGTATGCTCGCCGTTGGTGGGAGTCGCTGCCCGCGGGCATCCGACGCCCGGCAGCCGGCCAACACCTGGACCCGACCGTCCTTCAGCCCCGCCCGCCCCCATGGCTCACCGCGTTCTTTCCCTGGCCGCTCTGACGGCCCTGCTGCTGCCCCGCGACAGCACGGAGCTCTACTTCGAACCGGAGGCCGGCACGGTCTTGGTGCGCACCGTGGAGCTGTTCGGCTCCTTCGACCTCGACGACGCCGAGATCACCGTGATGGGCCAGACCATGGGCCCCGAGGCCATGGGGGGCGATCTCTCCAAAGCCTCGGCGGAGGCCAACCTGAGCTTCGAACAGACCGACACCTACGGGCGCTGCGAGCGCGGTCGGGCGCTCTCGCTGGTGCGGCGTCTGGGCATCGCCACCTTCAATGGGGAGCCCCTTTCGGAGGACAAAGCCCGAGAGGTCGAATTCACCTGGGATGGCTCCCTGGGCCGCCATGTGACCGGGATCCCCGCAGGATCCGAAAACGATCCGGAGGACCCTGAGGTCGGAAAGATGCTCAAGGTGCTGCGCGCCCAGGTGGATCCGAGCTTCCTGCTGCCCACGGGCCCGGTCGATCCCGGCGCGACCTGGAAGGTCGAGCTGGGCGCCCAGGAGCTGATCGACCTGCTGGTGCCCGGACTCGATCTGAAGGGCCTTGCACAGCTCTCCCGCGAGCTGCTCGAGGAAGAGATCGCCAAGCAACCCGCGGACCGCGACCAGCAGATCGAACTCGGCCGCCGCCTGTTCGAGGACCTGTCGGGGCAATTGATCGCGGACTTCCGTCCCGTGGAGGCCAACGTCACCTTCGCGGGGCTCGAACCCAGCGCGGGTGGAGTCCTGGCCAGGCTCGAGTTCGACTTCGACCTGGAGCTCAGCTTCGACCCCTCCGAGGTCATCCTGGCCGCTTTCAAGGAGCTCGAGGAGACCCAGCAGCTCGAGACGCTGGCGATCGAACTCAACTTCAGCGCGGAAGTGTCCGGATCCTTGCTCTGGGATGCGGCCCACCACCACAGCCGCGAGCTGAGCTTGAGCGGCGACTACAGCGTCGATATCGCGGGGGATGCGGCGATCTCAAACGAGGAGATGGGCGAGCTCGCTTTCCAAGGCTTGATCGCCTTCTCCGGCGCCATGGAGTCGACCCACACGAGCGCGCCGCCTCCCCCGCCGACCGAAGCCGAGGCCCTGGTGCCGGCGGGCGGCTGATCCGCAGCGCGCGTTTGCGGGGAGAGCCGCTCGGCCAGCCGCAGTCCGAGCGCTCCCCGGGATGCGCTCCATTTCGGGCCCGGGGCCCCAAAAGAGCGCTGGCGCCGCCCAGCGAAGCTGGACGACGGCGCCTGGTGGATCGGCGGTCTTTGGGCCAGCCAGTGCAGTCCGGGTCCTGGGCTTGGCCCGAGCCGCCGAATACTCACAGATCTAGGGATTGCTGTCCGGCAGGCGCTGGATGCGAGCGCCTAGGGCAGCCAGGCGCTGCTCGATCGCTTCGTAACCGCGGTCGATGTGGTAGACACGGTGCACCTCGGTCTGGCCCTCGCTGACCAGGGCGGCCAGGACCAGGGCCGCCGAGGCGCGCAGGTCCGAGGCGGTCACGTCGGCCCCCGAGAGGCGGCCGGTGCCCTCGACGATCGCGGTGGCCTCCTGCCGCCGGATGCGCGCACCCATGCGCACCAGCTCGGGCAGGTGCATGTAGCGGTCGGGATAGATGCGCTCGGTCACCAGGGAGACCCCCTCGGCGCGACACATCAGCGCCATCCACTGGGCCTGCAGGTCCGTGGGGAAGCCGGGGTAGGGCTGGGTGGTCACGTCGGTGGGACGCGGCCTGAAGCCGTAGCCGAGCGGGTTGGTTTCGATCCAGTCCGCGCCGCGCTCGACGCCGTATCCCGCTTCGCGCAGGCGATCGACCAGCGCCGACAAATGCCCAGGATCGCAGCGCTCGACCCGCACGCGCCCGCCGGTGATCGCGCCGGCCACCAGATAAGTGCCGGCCTCGATGCGATCCGGCAGGACCTGGTGCTCCGCCCCGTGCAGCTGGTCGACGCCCTGGATCTCGAGCCGCGGCGAGCCCAGCCCCTCGATGCGCGCGCCCATCTTCTGCAGGCAGCGGCCCAGGTCGACCACCTCGGGCTCGCAGGCCGCGCTGTGGATCACCGTGGTGCCCTTGGCCAGGCAGGCGGCCATCATCACGTTCATCGTGCCGGTCACGGACGAGCCGAAGGCCGTGCCCAGGAAGATCTCGGCGCCGCGCAGTCCCCCGCGCGGGGCGCTGGCCTCGACGTACCCGTGGCGGATCTCGATCGTCGCGCCCAGGGCCTCGAGGCCCTTCAGGTGGATATCGATCGGGCGCACCCCGAACACGCAACCGCCGGGCAGGCTCACGGAGGCTCGCCCCGTGCGCGTCAGCAGGGGGCCGAGCACGCACACCGATCCGCGCATCTTGCGCACGTTTTCCCAACCCGCCCGGGGGTTCAGCTCGCCGCCGGCCGCCAGGCGCAGGCCGCCGCCGGGCTCGAGCTCCCCATCGACCCCCAGCTCGTCCAGCACCGCCAGCATCGTGCGCACGTCCGAGAGGTCCGGAGCGTTGGGCAAACGCAGCGGCTGCCCGGCCAGGATGGCCGCTGCCATGGTGGGCAGAACCGCGTTTTTCGCTCCGGCGGTGACGACCCGCCCCTGGAGGGCGACGCCGCCCTCGATGCTGAACTTGTCCATGGTTGGTTGGAGCGGGGTGGGGACAGAGGGTGCTGGGCGCCGCGCGGGGCCTAAGGGGGGCCCGCTGGCGCCGGGTTACCGCGCGCTCGCACCCGGCCGCCCCGCAACCGGGAGGCTACTGCCCCACCGGCCCGGCCGGCTAGCAGGCGCCGAGCGGGTGCCCGAAGAGGGACCTGCGGCCGAGGGCGGGCCGGTTTGACGACCCTCTGAGCCAGCGCTAACCTGCTAGGTCCGAGCCGCCCGCTCGCCTTCGGCCCCCCGCCGAACCGGCGCCTCCCCCGCCCACGGCCCCCGGCCGATGCGCCGACCGCGGTCGGCGCGGCGAGGACGGCCCACAGCGGCGGCCCCGCGTCCCCCTCCCGCGCCCCGTCCCTCTTCCATGACTCCGGATTCGACGCTCCACGCCGGCAACCCCGGTTCGGCGGTTGAGACCCAGCCCGAATTCGACCTGCTCCAGACCGAGAAGCTGAGCTTCGCCGCGCTGCAGTCGGGCCGTATCCAGGTGTTCCACGAACGCAGTTCCCACGAGCAGTTCGTGAAGCTGGTCGACGGCCTCCCGAACGATGGCGAGCAAGGCCGCCGCAAGGGGCTCGGGCTGTGGATCCTCGGACGTTTCCCTGAGGCTGCCGCGCTGCTGTCCAAGCATGCCGGCGACGACGTGGCCGATTTCACCCGCGGACACTGCCTGACAGCCACCCGCGACTTCGCCGGGGCTGCGCAGCTGTTCGAGCGTCTGACCAAGTCGTACCCGGAGGAGCCCCGGCCCCGCGGCGCCGCCATCGATGCGCGCGTCGAGGAGCTGCTCGCCAAGGCGGCGACCAAGAACGATCACGAGGCCAACGATCAAGCGGCCCTGCTGATCGAAAAGTCGCTCAAGGCATCCCCCGAGAGTTTCATCGACAGCGCCGAGGGCCAATATCTCTCTGGTCGTCGCCGCGAGTTCCTGCGCGACCCTCAGGGGGCCCTCGAGCATTACCAACGCGCTCGCGAGTACGACCCGACGCTGCGAGCCAATCTGGTGCGAGCGGCCTATGTCGCCGAGCGCGGCGGTCTGGATCTGACCGCCATGGAGATCTATGAATCGCTCGTGGCCCTGCGCCAGGCGGATCGCGCAGCGCTGCTGAACCTGGGCGTGCTCTACGAGGACCACGGACGCGACGCGGAAGCGGCCGCCTGCTACGACATCGTCATCAGGCAGGATCCGACCGACACCCGCGCTCGCCTGTACCTGATCGACGCCCAATCGGCGATCGACATGTACTACGACGAAGATCAAGAGCGCAAGGAGGACAAACTCAACCAGATCCTGCGCACCCCGATCAGCGACTTCGAACTGTCCGTGCGCGCCCGGAACTGCCTCAACAAGATGCAGATCCACACGCTCGGGGACCTGGTCACCAAAAGCGAGCAAGAGCTGCTCTCCTACAAGAATTTCGGCGAGACCTCCCTCAACGAGATCAAGGAAATCCTGCGCACCAAGGGCCTCAGGCTGGGCATGCCGCGCGAAGAGGCGGTGGCCTCGATCGAGAGCCGCTCGCGGCGCCCAGGCGCGGTCGCCAGCTCGGGCTCCGACACTCTCAACAGGCCGATCGCAGACCTGCAGCTCTCGATCCGCGCCCGGCGCACGGTCGAAGGCCTGGGATGCTTGACCCTCGGAGATATCGTCAAGCACTCTGCAGAGGAGCTCTTGGGCATGCCCAACTTCGGCACCACCAGCCTGCAAGAGCTGCGCTCCAAGCTCTCCGAGTTGGGGCTCAAGCTGGCCGGGGAATGATCCTGGCGGGCGCTGGCTCGGGCCGCGGAGCCGCGGCCCCGAGCCTGTGGCCGTCCGCGGAGGGTCGTGAAGCCTCGACAGACCGCGCTGCGACGCCTTCCATGCCGGGAGGCCCCGGCCAGGTCTCTCAGCGACCGCAGCGACGACAATTCCTCCCAGCGAGCTCGTGTACGACTTCCTGATCGGCAACCTGGCCGAGCGGCAGGCCAACCGCCTGGTGCTCGATGTGGGCGGGGTCGGATACGACCTGATCACACCCCTGGGCGCCTCCTTCGGCCCTGGGCCGCGGCTCAAGGTGTATGTGCACCTGCAGGTGCGCGAGGACGCGCACCTGCTGTATGGCTTCCCCGATTCCGGGACCCGCGAGCTGTTCCGCCTGCTGCTCAAGGTCAAGCAAGTCGGTCCGGCCATGTCGATCTCGATCCTGTCCGGCATGGCGCCTGCAGACCTGCGTGCCACGATCCAGAACAAAGACATGCGCCGCCTGACCTCGATCAAAGGGGTCGGGAAGAAGACCGCGGAGCAGATTCTGCTCGACCTGTCGGACCGCCTCGATGAGTTCCCGGACCTGCCCGGGTCCAAGGGGGTCCCCGCAGCCCCGCCGCGGGCTCAGCACAGCGAGGCGGAACGGCAGACCCTGCTCGCCCTGGTTTCGATCGGCATGAGCGAACGCGAGGCCGAGCTGGCTACGGCTCAGGCCGTGGCAGCCGTTGGCAAAGACGACCTCGAGCTTTTGTTGCGGACTGCGCTCAAGCGCTGATCGGGTCGGGCGACGATCGGTCCCGGCGGCACAGGCTTCGCCGGAGTCGGCGTGCGGGATCCGCTGGGGTGCGTCCCCGCGCGGCGTTGCCCGGGACTCCCATCCGGCCCTGCGCACGCTCCCGTGGATCTGGCCTTGTGGGATTGCCCGACTTGCCGCCCCCTGGGTCGAAGGCGCCCATCCGCAAAAGTACGGCTCCGGGTAGGCGATCTCCGAGCTCTTGGGACCCGTGCCTCGGTTCGGGCGGCCAACCCGGTCCCAGAATCCCCCCCTCTGAGGCCCGGAAACCGATAATCCCGAAGCCAGGAAGCGTTGCGCAGCCCACGGCCTGGGCTAAGTTCTCACAGGGTTCTATCGGTCTTGTGCCAGCCCCCCCCGTGCCGCCCGTGTCGAAACATTCTTCCTCCTTGGCCTACCAACCGGCGGAGAGCGCCCGCTCCGATCGGGCGACGACTTTGTGCAGCGATCGGCCCGAGAGTCCGGAACGGTCCCAGGGGCCGCGCGGGCAGAGCGCCGTGGCAGCCCTGAGTCTTGGGCTGTTGCTCAACGGGTTGACCGCCTGCGGCGGCGGAGGAGGGGGTGGCGGCTCAGGCGGCGCTGGAGAGCCGCCCTTCGGACTGCAGGGCGACTACTCCCTGGGCCCGCTGGGGTTCGACTTCGGCTCGAGCCAGCCGGGCACCGTGGATCTGGTGGCGGCCTACCCCGGCCTGGGGCTCAGCCCGCTGGACCTGGCAGCCATTCCCGACGGCTCCGGGCGCCTCGTTTCGATCGACAAGATCGGCTTCGCGCTGAGTTTCCTGGACAGCCCCCAAGCCGGTTCGGTCAGCACGTACTTCGACATTTCCAGCTCGGTGCAGCCAAGCGGCGGCGAGACCGGACTGTTGGGCATCGCCTTCGATCCAAACTTCGCCCAGAACGGCCACCTCTACGTCTTCTACAGCGGCTCTGGCCGCAGCGTGCTGGCCCGTCTGACCAGCCAGAACGGGGCGGTCTCGCCCTCGAGCCTGCTCGAGCTGCTCAGCATCCCCAAGCAGAACAACTTCCACAACGGGGGCAAGCTGGCCTTCGGACCGGACGGCTATCTGTACCTGGCGGTCGGTGACGACGGCGTGCCCACCAAAGCCCAGGACCTCGGAAACCTGCACGGCAAGATCCTGCGCCTTTCAAACAGCGGCGCCCCTGCGCCGGGCAACCCATTCGCCAGCACCCCCGGCGCCCGTCCGGAGATCTGGGCCTATGGCCTGCGCAATCCTTGGCGCTTCTCCTTCGACAGCCAGACCGGCGACCTGTGGGCGGGCGATGTCGGCGAAACGGAACGCGAAGAAATCGACCGCATCCTCCCGGGTCGCAATTACGGCTGGCCCGCTTTCGAGGGCTCGCTGCCGTTTGACCCGCTCGTGGGACTCGACTACGCCAACACGGAGCCGCCCGTATTCGAGTACGACCACAGCGTAGGCCAAGCGATCATCGGCGGGTTCGTGTATCGCGGGAACCTGCTGCCGTCCCTGAACGGGGCCTACCTCTTCGCCGATGCGGTGGTGGGCCGCTTGTGGGCCCTGACCTTCGACGGTCAAGGGCAGCCCAACAGCACGCTGCTGGCATCCGGACTCCCGTTCCCGGTGTGCGTGGTTCCGGACACTGCCGGGGAGCCTCGCATCGGGTGTTTGGTCGGTGCAAGCGTCCTGGGCCTCGAGGAGAACGGCTCGGGTGGCCAGCCCCCCCAGGTTCCCGAATGGCTCTCGCAGACCCTGGTGTTCAGCGACCTGGCCAGCTTGACCCCGGCCCCCGGCTTCGTGCCCTACCAGCCCAATGCGCCCTTTTGGTCCGACGGGGCCGAGAAGCGGCGCTGGATCGGTCTCCCGCCGGGTGGCCAGGTCGGCTTCAGCGCCACGGGCAACTGGACTTTTCCGGTCGGCACCGTGGTGCTCAAGCACTTCGATTTGGAGACAGCGGCCGGTCCGAGGCGCCTCGAGACCCGTGTCTTGTTTCGCACGGCAGCCTCTTGGCAAGCCTACACCTACCGCTGGAACGATCAACAAACGGACGCCCGCCGCGTGGATTTGCCCGAGCTGACCTCCTATTTGGTCCCCGACCCGAATAGCCCAGGCTCGACTGTCTCGCAGCCCTGGCTGTACCTAGCGCCCGGCCAGTGCTTTCAGTGCCATACCCCCGCGGCAGGCTATGCCCTCGGTCTGCGCACCCCACAACTCAACGGTACCTATCCCTACGCTCTGGCCCAGGACAACCAGCTCCGCGCATGGAACCACATCGGCTGGTTCGGTTCGAACATCGGGCCTGCCGACCAATACGAAGCATTCGTGGATCCCTACGATCCGGAAAGCGGCAGCCTGGACCAGCGAGCACGCAGCTACCTGGAGACCAATTGCGCCAACTGCCACCGTCCAGGCGGCCCCACGGCTCTGGACATGGACCTGCGCGCTGGCATCGAGATTGGGGCTATGAACACCCACGGCGTCTTTGCCAGCAACGGGAATTTGGGCATCCCCGCAGCCAAGCGCATCGATCCGTTCGCGAGCGACAGCAGCCTCGTCTATCAGCGCATGCTTCGCCTGGACCTGTTCCGCATGCCGCCCGTAGGCAGCGACAGCCTCGACGTAGTCGGGCTGCAACTGATCCGCGACTGGATCGACCAAGGTGCGCAGTGATCGCCGGCCTCCCCGGCGCGGGTCCCAGGATCCGATCCCTGGGCGTTGACTGATAGGAGGCGCGCGAAGTCGCTCCGGACGATCAATCGCGGCCCATCAAGCCCTCGCGCCTTGCCAGCTCGAGGGCCAGCCGCCGCAAGTCGACCACGTCCAGGCGGTGCAGCTGGTGCAACAGGGTGCATTGCGGGTCGATGCCGGAAAAAAGTTCCCCGCGGACCAGGGCTCGGTCGAGTCCATCGATCAGGTCCTGGGCCAAGTTGGCGTAGGCCCGGCCGTGCACCGAGCGCTCGGCCGGGTGGACCTCTAGGGCGTCCAGGATTTCGGCCAGGACCAGACGCGGCTCGGGCGCGGCCGCGAGAGCGGTCAGCTCCGCGCGGTACTCGAGGCGCTGTTCGACCCGCGCCGGGTCGAACCCGCTGGACGCCGCAAACGACAGCACCGACAGGAAGTTTTGGCCCAGCGGCAGGAAGCGCGTGCGGTCGCAGAGGTGCCCCTCTTCATGGGTGCGGACCAAACTCAGCAGTTCGTCCAGGCCCAGCCAGGGGGCGGCCCCTGGGTCGGCGCGCCAGCGCTCGTCGAGCAGCGCCAGGCGCACGCGCTGGGCCTCCCCCAGGGGCGCGGACGCGGAGCGGCGGCGCACGGAACGGCCCGGCGCCTCCGGATCGCCGAGGCCCAACCCGCCGCTCGCC
>JBILNK010000110.1:0-13922 GCA_044375105.1 Planctomycetota bacterium | reverse complement strand
GAGCAGCTGGCCCGGGCGCTCGGCCGTGGGCGCATCGCCGTGGCCGATGCGGCCGATGACGTCGGCCTGCGGCGGGCCGTCGATGGGGCCCGCGTGGTGCTCAGCACCGCCGGCCCCTTCGCGCGCCTCGGTGATGGGCTGGTCGACGCCTGCGCCGAAGCGGGGCGACACTACGCCGACATCACCGGCGAGGTCGCTTGGGTGCGGCGCCTGATCGAGCGCCACCACGCGGCCGCGCGCGCGCGCGGCAGCTTCCTGGTGCCCTGCTGCGGGTTCGATTCGGTGCCGGCGGATCTCTGCGTGCTGGCCCTGGTCGAAGAAGCCCGCCGCCGGGGCTTCGGCGATCTGGCCTCGATCTGGGGCGTGTATCGGCTGCGCGGCGGCCTCAACGGCGGTTCCTGGGCGACCCTGATCGAGCTGGCGCGCGCGGAGGATCGCCGGCTCCTGGCCGATCCGTACCTGCTGGTGCCCGGCTACGAGCCCAGCGCCGCGGAGCTGCGCCTGCAGGCCGATCCCGCGGGCCCCGAACGGGAGCCCGGCAGCGGCGCGACGCTGATGCCGTTTTTCATGGGGCCGATCAACCGCCGCGTGGTGATGCGCAGCGACGCGCTGCTGGGCTATGGCGCCGCGCTGTGCTATCGCGAGTACCAGGCCCTCGAGGGCGCCCATCCCCTGGCGGCCCAACTGGCCAGCGGCGCCCTGCGCTGGCTCTCCCGGGGCCTCTCGACCGCCCTCGGCCAGCAGCTGGCGCGGCGCTTCGGCCCGCTGCCCGGCCAGGGCCCGGACGAGCGCACCATCGAACACGGCCGCGTGCGCCTCGACCTGCACGCCACAGCCGTCGACGGCCAAACCCTGGGTCTGCGCCTCGAAGCCAGCGGCGACCCAGGCAACGCCGTGACCAGCCGCTGCCTGGTCGAATGCGGTTTGCTGCTGGCCGACCCCAGCGCCGTGCCAGGCCTGGGTCAACCCGGCCACGGCGGCCTGCTGACCCCCGCCAGTGCCTTCGGCTTGCCGCTGCTCACCCGCCTCGCCAACCAGGGCGACTTCACTCTGACCTTCAGCGCGGCCTGAAGCTGGCGCGAGCTGGCGGTCCCGTACTTCCCAAGGCCTGCCGAGACGCATCTCGAGCGCCGCTGAACTTGCAGGGCCGATACCGGAATCGCGGGCGGACCAAGCTGGTCAGAGGCTCTTGGGACGAGCCGCTTTCGCGCTGCGTGGATCGCGCGTGCGGATCGATCTGCGGCGCGCGGTTCCGATCAGCCCGGGCCTTCGGGCAGGCGCGCGAGGAACACGAGCAGGGCCAGACCCAGGGCGGTGAGCAGGGCGCGCAGGGGCCAGGAGGGGACCAACGCCAGCGAGACCCCGAAGCTGGCGATCAGCACCAGGTAGCCCTTGCGTTTGGCGCTGCGCGGCACGCTGCGGGTGGCGTGCCATTGGCGCAGCAGGGGGCCGCACCAGCGGTTGTCGAGCAGCCAGCGATGGGTGCGGGGCGAGGAGCGGGCGAAACAGGCTGCGGCCAGCAGCAGGAACGGGGTCGCCGGCACGAGGGGCAGGGCCACCCCGAGCAGCCCCAGACCGGCGGCTAGCCAGCCGCCGAAGCCCCACAGCAGCCGGCGCAGGGGCGTCAGCGAGGTGCCTGCGGGAGTCCAGATCGGCGCGCCCATGGCTCCTCTTTCGGCTTTCGGGGCCGCGTTTTCAGGGGGGCCGGCCATGGGGCCGCACCAAATTAAGCAGCCGAGCCGCCCGGGGCCGCCTCGGATCCGGGAGATCGGCCCCGATTCGTGCGCTCGGCGCTTCCAGCACACCGACCGGCGGGCGGCCGTAGCCCCGCTCGGCTCGCCGACCTTGGCCGGCGGGAATGGACCAGCGGCTGCCTGTCGGGTCGGCTTCGGCCCTCTGGACTGGCCCGCACCGACCCCGGCGCGCCCTTCAGGCGCCGAGCTGCGCCGCCAGCTTGGCCAGGGCGCGGTGCAGCAGGTTGCGGATGGCCCCTTCGCTCTCGCCCATGGCTTCGGCGACCTCGGACCGCGAGAGGCCGACGATCCGCGAAAGCAGCACGACCTCGCGCTCGCGCTCGTTGAGGGCCCCGAAGGCGCCCTGGAGGCGCTCGAGGAACTCGTTGCCCACCACCTGCTGGGTAGGGGAAGCCTCTCGGCCGGCCAGGCCATAGAGCACCTGGGAGGCGGCTTGCGACACGCCTTCGCGCCCCAGCTCGCGGCGCTGGGCGTGGTGGTAGGCGTATTTGTCGGCGATCTTGCGCGCCGCGGTCGCGTAGAGCCAGTGCCGGAAGGCCTGCTCGCCGCCGTGCTTGAACTGATCCAGGTTGGTCAGCAGGTCGCGGCAGGTGGACTGGACCAGGTCGGAAACAGCTTCCCGGGCGCCGAATGCCTTTCCGGCGCGCAGACGCACGTAGGCCTCGAGCCCCGGCAGATGGCGCTCCAAGAGCTGCTCCACGGCACCCCGGTCGCCGCCTTGGGCGCGAGCCACCAGGCTGGCCTCGTCGTCGTTCGCATCGTTGGCCATGGCGCCCCAATCCTAGCCCGCTCCATGGGTTGCGGCGGCCTGCCCTATCTTCCGGGGCCGCTTCAGGCCACTTTTTCGACGTGCCGCCGATCCAGCCAAAGGCGACAGCAGGCCAGCAGGGCCGCCGCCTGGATCGGTTTGGTCAGGAAGTCGTCGCAGCCCAGACGCCGGCAGCGCTCCCGCTCCTCCGCGAGGGCGTTGGCGGTCAGGGCCACCAGCGGGGTCCGATGCCCTGCAGCCCGCAGGCGCTCGATCAGTCCGTAACCGTCGAGCACCGGCATCTGGAGGTCGGTCAAGATCAGGTCGAAGGCCGCCTGCTCGGCGACCAGCTCCAGGGCGCGCTGCCCGTCTTCGGCTGCCACCACCGTCAAGCCGACCTGGGTCAGCAGCGTTTCGAACAGGCACCGGTTGACCGGGTTGTCCTCGACCAGCAAGACCCGGCCGTGGAGCGGTTCCTTCGGGCGCTGGGTCGGGCGGGTCGACGCCAGCTGCTCTAGCCCCGAAATCAGCGGGCTGTCTGCCAGCGGCCGATAGGGCAGCTCGACCAGAAAGGTGCTGCCTTGTCCCGGGGCGCTGCGCAGGAGGCTGACTTCGCCGCCTAGCATGCGGCCCAGGCGACTGGAGAGGGCCAGCCCGAGCCCCGTGCCGCCATGGATCCGGCCGACCGAGTTGTCCGCCTGCATGAACGGCGCGAACAGGCGCTGGGCCTGCTCCGGGCTGAGGCCGCGGCCGGTGTCCTCGACTTCGAAGCACAGGCGCTGGCCGTCCTCGGAGAGCCCGACGATCAGACGCACGCTGCCTTGTTCGGTGAACTTCAGGGCGTTGCCGACCAGGTTGATCAGGATCTGACGCAGGCGGGTTGGGTCGGTGATCACGCGCCGGGCCAGCGCAGTCGCAAATTCGACGCGCAGCTCGAGGCCGCGCTCGGAGGCCCGCGGCCCGAGCATCGCCTCCAGCCCGGCCAGCAGCTCGCCGAGGTCCGTGGGCAGCTCTTCGACGCCCATCCCCCCCGCTTCGATCTTGGACAGGTCGAGCACGTCGTTGATCAGCGTCAGCAGGTGCTCGCCCGAGGTTTGGATCGCCAGCAGGCTGCGCAGCCGGTCCTCCGGTGCGCGGTCCAGGTCGCCGTCCTGCCGGAGCATCTCAGAGTGGCCCAAGATCGCGGTCAGCGGCGTGCGCAGTTCGTGGCTCATATTGGCCAGGAACTCGCTCTTGGCCCGCGCCGCGGCCTCCGCTGCCTGGCGCGCCGCCTCCAGCTCGGCCAGCAGGCGCCTTTCGCTGCGCCGCAGGCCAATCACAGCCAGGCCGACTGCCAGTGCGATCAACGCCGCCAGGGTCAGCCCGTGCCGCGCCGCGCTCACCTGTTCCTCGATGGCGGCCTTGAATTGCCCCGCGTCCTGATCGACGCCCAGGATGCCGCACACGCGCCCCTGCTCGTCGAGCAGCGGCGCATAGGCGCTCATGAAGGTGCCCCAGGCATCGGAATAGGGCTGTTCGGTCGCCTTGGTCACGCCCTCGGCGAGCACCCGCGCCGCCACCGGGTTCATGTCCTCGTAGGCATCCCAGACGCCGGAGCGATCTTCGACCCCATCCCCGTCGCGGTCGCCCGGTTCGGCCGTGTCCAGCACGAAGCGCGCCGTACCGCCGTCGTCGACCAAGGTGTAGACGAACACCAGGTCGCGCGTCGACTGGTGCGCGTTGCGTAGCCGCCGGATAGCTTCTTCGTACAGCGCGGAATCGGTATCGCTCGGATCGTCGAGCTGGCGGTGCAGCGCCGGATCGACCATCGAAGCGAGCAGTTCCGCCACCTGCTCGAGGTGCGAGCGCAGCGCCGCTTCGGCGGCGCTCCGCGCCAGCCCCAGCACGCCCTGCACCGCGGTCAGCGCCCCGGCCACGATCAGGAACGCGGCCGACAGACCCACCCACAGGGGCTGTCCGAATCCGATGCGGGCCAGCCGCTCTCGCAGTCGCAGGGAAAGCCGCATTCGGTCCTGTTCTTCGACCGGACAGAAGTTCCGGGTGAATCAGGACTTGGATGTTGGACCTGTCCAAGTTTTCGGTCCGACGCCCGCCCTCCGTCGCCGGCCCCCCCCGGTGCTCCCCGGGGGCTGGATCAGGCCTTTCCGAGCCGCTCCTCGAGCTCCGCCAGCAGCTCGATTTCCGCGGCTCCCAGGGGGAACAGGGGCTGTTCCGAGCGCCGCCGGGCTTCGCGCAGCGCGGCCTGCCCATCCCCCAGCCGACCCTGCCGCCAGGCCAGGGCGGCCGCGGCGGCCTCGCGCCGCCAGGGCTCGGCGAAGCCCTTCGCTGCGCGGCTCCACCAGCCCTCGAGTTCCTTCGCGGATCGCCCCTCGAGGGCGCCGAAGAGCACCAGTTCGATGGCCAACGAAGCGGCCATGGGCCGGCCCACCCGCGACCAATCGCCGGCCAGGCGCTTGAGGCGCGCCAGCCCCGCGCCGCGCCGACCGGCGTCGAGCTCCGCTGCGGCGCGCATCATCTCGCGGCTGACGGCGCCGCGCGGCGAATCGTCGAGATCGAGCGCCTCCAGCGCCGAAGCGGGCCAATCCCGCGGCCGCACCCCCGCCACGGCCAACTGCGAAAGCCGCAGCAGACCCGCTTCGGCCTCGGCGCGCGGATGGCCCCTCAGAGGCTGGGAAAAAATCGGCGCGCAGCGACGATCTCAGCCTCTGCGGCCGCCGGATGGCGGCCCAAAGGCATGCTGACAGGCTGGTCTGACTGCTCGGGCGCAGCCCGAGTCGATTTTTTTTTCAGCCTGTCAGCCAGCGCCACAGGCGCTCGCCGTCGTTGGGCCATTCGCCCCCCGGCAACAGCAAGGTGGCCAAGCCGATCAGCAGCGAGATCGCAGCGGCGCCGAGCAGCGTGCCCGACAACGGCCCCTCCAGGCGTCCCCCGCCGGCCTGGAACAGCGCCGCGGCCAGGGCCGCGAAGGCCAGGCTGGCCAGCGGTCCACCCGCGTAGAACCAGGGTGCTCCGCGGCGCAGGCTGGCATCGTCCCCGGGCAGGCACAGCGCCAGGCCGCCGAAACCCGCCGGGAGGCGGTTGAGGCGCAGGCGCAGCCCGCGGGTGCCGCGCGCGATCATCAAGGGACCGACGGCCACGAAGCGGAATTGCCAGCCGCAGCGCATCGCCGCCAGGGCGTGTCCGAGCTCGTGGGCCAGGATCGCGGCGAATCCCGCGGCCCCGAGCCCGAGCAGCAGCAGCAGCTTGCCGGCCAGGGTCAGCGTCGCCTGGTCCGGGCCGTCCCCGAACCACCGGCCGATGCCGGCGCCGACCAAGGCGCCCAGGAGGGCGCAGACCGCGATGATCAAGGGGCCTCGCATGGGCCCCGCTTACGCGGCCGGCGGGCGGTTCTTTCCGATCGGCGCGGCGCTCGGACGCCCGCAGAGCGCACAATCCAGCTCCCGCCGGCCATGTCCATGATCCAGCGATTGCGTTGCCCCGTGCGAGCCTGCCTCGCGGCCCTGGCCGAGGCGCCGGGGGGCTTCGCGTGCGAGCGCGGCCACCGGTTCGATCGCGCGCGCGGCGGCGCCCTGAACCTCCTACAGCCCGACCAGCGTCGCTCGAGCGAACCGGGCGATCCCGCCAGCGCCGTGGCGGCGCGCGAGCGGCTGGCCGCCGCCGGGGTCGATGCGGCCCTGCGGGACCTCCTGGTGGGGCTGGTGCTGGACCGCGAGCTCGAGCCCGATTCGGGCCTGCTCGAAATCGGCTGCGGCGTCGGCAGCCTGCTCGCGGACCTCGCCGCCGCGACCCCGGGCGAGCGCTTCGGCATCGACCTGGCGGCCGAAGCGGTGCGGATCGCCGCGCGGCGGACGCGCCCTGCCCTGTGCCTGGTGGCCAACGCGGATCATCGCCTCCCGTTCCTGGACGCCAGCTTGGACCTGGCGCTCTCGATCAAGGCGCCGCGGCCCCTCGCCGAATTGGCCCGGGTCGTGCGCCCCGGGGGCCGGCTGCTGCTCGGGCTTCCGACGCCCGACGATCTGCTCGAGCTGCGCCAGGAAACGGCGGGCGCCGGCCTGACCCGCGATCCCTCGGGCAATCTGCTGGAATCGATGCCCCCAGGCTGGACCTTCCGCGAGCGCTGCCTGATCCGCGAGCGGCGCTGGTTCCCGGCGGACGAGCTGCGCGACCTGGCGGCGATCGCCTACCGCGGCCAGCGCCGCCGCGAAGCCGAGCGCTTGGCGAGCCTGTCCGGCCTCGAGGTGACCCTGGGCACGCAGTTGTTCGAGCTCGAGCGGCGCTCGGGCTGAGTGCCGGCCAAGTCCCGGCGCTCCCGCGCTCCCCGGCCCGGCCCCGCGGGATCGCCCGAAACCGCGGGCTCGCCCGAAACCGGGGGGCTCGCCCGAAACCGGGGGGCTCGCCCGAAACCGCGGGGCTCGCGTCGGGCCGGCGCGCCCCACCCGGGGATGGGCGCCCTGCGCCCGCCGGGGCTCGGCCGATCGCCGAGGGCGAAGCCCAGGCGCCCGTGCAGCCGAGCGCGGCCGGGGCCGCCGGCCTGTGCCGCCTCGGCAGCCCGAGATTCGGCGCGCGAGCCGCGGAGGGCGTCCCGGGGCCCACGGGAGCCGCCTTTGCGGCGTAGAATTCTGCTCCCAGCTGCCAGAGCCATGCCGATCTACCAGTTCGTCTGCAAGTCCTGCGAGACCCCCTTTACCGAGCTCCTGTTCGGCGCAGAGCAGCCCACTTGCCCGAGCTGTCAGGGCCACAGCGCCGAGAAGCAGTTCTCGACCTTCGCCTCGCCCAAGGGCTCCGGGAGCTCCCCGGGTTCGAGCCCCTTCGCGGGCAGCGACGGGGCCTTCGCCTCGGGGCCCTGCGGCTCTTGCGGCGATCCGCGCGGTCCCGGTTCCTGCGCGACCTGAACGGCCTGGCCGCATCGATGGCGCTGGTGCGCGCGCCGCGATCGAGCGGCAGCGGCCCCCGATATCCGCGCGGCCTCGGGTGCAGCCCCGCTCCCGGTCCCGCGCAGCCCAAACCGATCGTTCCGGCAGGCCGAGCAAAACAGCCGAGTCGCCGGCCTTGCGAGCCCGGCTGGCTAGGGGCCTGTCCCCGCGCGAGGCGGGCCGATCAGGGCCGCGGAAGCTCGACGCCCAGGATCAAGGTCGCCGGCGTGGGCGGATAGGCCAGGGTCAGTCGCCAGGTGCGGCAGTGCTGGGATTCCATGCCCGAGCGCTGCAGCACGTCGCCGATCAGCTCGCGGCAGCGCGCCACGTGGGAGGAGGTCGAGCCCTCGAGCCCGAGCCCCAGATCCAACGGCCGCTCCGTCAAGCACAGGTTGCGGCCCACGCGCTCTTCCGCGCCGTAGGGCGGACGGCCATCCATGCGCCCGTAGAGCCCGGCGGTCGGCGCGGCGCGCCAACCCAGGCGCTCGTCGATCAGCAGGTCGAACTGCAGGATTTCGGCGGGGGTCAGCAGGTTGGTGGCCAGCTCGCAATGGGCGCCCGGCTCGCTCGAGGTGCTGGGCCCCGCGGCCCGGTTCATCACGCCGAAATAGCAGGTCTGGCGGCTCTGATTGCCGATCGCCCCGCCGGGCAGTTCGTAGCGCAGCTCCTTTTCATAGCGCCGTACCTCGACCTTGGGCAGCGGCAGCGAGCAGAACTCGCGCAGCAGGGGCACGCCGCCGGTATCGGCGCCGGGCTCCTCCAGGAACGCATACTCGGGCAGCGCCAGGGATCCGTCCTCGGCCTGAAAGCTCTGCAGCGTCGAGAGCAGCCAGCGCGCGTCCGAGCGCGTGCGCCGGAAGTCCACCAGACCCATGGCCAGCACCAGTTCCGCATGCCCGGGCGCGGTCCGGCTCGGGCCCAAGCCGTAGACCACGTGCTGCACGCGGGTTTGCACGCCGAACACGGCCGCGTTGCCCAGGAAGGCCTGCCGGCGGCTCTGCAGCAGGGCGACCGGATCGGGGCCCTCGCCGGCCACGCCCGAGACCATCATCTCGAGGGTGGCGCGGTCCCCAGCGTGGCGAGCCAGCATCGCGTCGAAGCGCGCCCGGGCGCGATCGAAGTCCTGGAGCGCCGTTTCGCCGGCGCCCTTCAGACGCTGCCGCAGGATCGCCATGCCGCTGGCGCCGGGGATGAAGCGCAGGGCGGCGGAGGGTTCTTCCGAGCCCACCAGGCGCGAGGCCTTCCAGGCCAGGTTCTTGTTCAGTCCGAAGCGGCGCGCCAGGTCCTGGGGGCGCCCGGGATCGCCTCCCGCCGCACGCAGGAGCGCGTCGAGCGCCGAGCGCAGCCCGCGCAGGGCACGGGCGTACTCTTCATCGAAACGGGCGGGGACAGCGGAGGAAAGCGGCTGCGGACTGCGGGGCATGGGAGCAAAGCGAGATGGGGCGTCCAGGGTAGCCTGGGGTTCTCCCGGGGAAGGCCCGCTCGATGCCTCGGAGGGCAGGTTGGGTGGACTTTTTGGCCCGCGGCGACCCGTCGCCCGTGGATCGGCGCCGACCCAATCGGCCCCAGCACGGCATGCGCTCGGTGCCGGGCCGCGAGCCGGGGGTCCGCGCGCTCACGCAGCCCGGTTCAGCGGGGGTCTGTATGGGGCCCCACGCATCGGGAGGCCCCCGAACCAGGGCTCGCTCGGCGGGGCCCGAGCCCTGGCTCAGGGACCCGTCGAGCCGCCGCGCCGATCGGCTGGGTTCCGGGTCGCTGTTCCCAGGGAGCGAGCCAGCGACCGCCGGGTGGCGGCGATGCGAGCCCGTCGGCCCTTGCCATCGGGACTCGCCCCGGACCGCGCGCTCTTCAGCCGGCTTGGGATGGGCCGCCGCGGCCGGTGCGCCACGTCCCGGCGCGCCCCCCCAGGATCGGCCCGGCCCTGGTTTCCTCGCGCCCGGCGGACCATGCTGCCCGGATGCTCGAGCGCCGCCGTAAGCCCTCCGGACAGGTTTGGTATCGCTCGCCGGCCCTGGCGCGCCGCGGCGTGCCGCACGCCTTCACCACGCGGCTCGGACCCGCGGACGCCGAGTTCGGGCGCCTGTCCCTGGACGAAGCCCAGCGGCACGATCTGCCGCTGCTGTGCGGGTTGGCCGCGGGGACGCCGCTGGTCTGGGCCAAGCAGGTGCACGGCCGCCAGGCCCTGGAGGTCGGTCCGGAAGGCTTCGATGTGCGGCAGGAGGCGGACGCGCTCTGGACGCGGCAAACGGAACGGCTGCTGATGGTCTTCAGCGCCGATTGCGTGCCGGTGTTGGTCTGCAGCGCCGATGGCCAGCGCGTGGCCGCGATCCATGCGGGCTGGCGCGGTCTGGTGGCGGGCGTGATTCCGGCCGCCCTGGCGGATTGGGCCCGGGGCGGCAGCGCGGCCATCGGACCCTGCCTGGGCGTGGCCCATGCCCAGATGGGGCCCGAGGTGCTGGAGCGTTTCCGGGCCGCGGAGCTCGAGCCCGCGATCGTGTACGATCCGGGCCAGCAGGACCGCGTCGACGTGCGCCTGGCGGCCCGTTTGCAGCTCGAGCGCTGCGGACTGTCCGAGATCGATGTTTCGCCGCTGTGCACCTACGCCCACGGCGACGAGCTCTATTCCTATCGCCGCGAGGTGACCCACGGCGGCCGGGCGGCCACCGGACGCCTGTTCGGTCTGATCGCCCGGCCCGCGGCCCGGCGCTGACGGCCTCCCTCGGGGCCGTCCGCGCGGTCGTTGATCGGTCGGGCCGGCCCATGCCCTAATGCTGGCGCGAGCGATGCTGCGATCGCCGCGGTCCGAATCTTCAACCTCGTCCGCTCCGCCCCCGCGCCCATGGCCACCAAGAAAGCCGCCCAAACCGCCGCCGATTCGGTCACTCAAGAGCTCAAGGTCCTGCTGGCCAGCAGCTACACGCTGTACCTCAAGACCCACAACTACCACTGGAACGTGACCGGGCCGATGTTCACGACCTTGCACACGCTGTTCATGACCCAGTACAGCGAGCTGGCCCTGGCCATCGACGAGATCGCCGAGCGCATCCGCTCCCTGGGCGACCAAGCGCCGGGGAGCTACCGCGATTTCGCCCGGCTGAGCACCGTCGAGGACGCCAGCGGCAGCCCCAAGGCCAAGGAGATGATCGAGATCCTGGTGGCCGATCAGGCCAAGATCGTGGCCAGCGCCAAGCGCGTGATCGAGCTGGGCGAGAGCGGCAAGGACCAGGCCACGGTGGACCTGGCCACGCGCCGCATCGACATCCACGAGAAGAACGCCTGGATGCTGCGCAGCCACCTGGAGTGAGCCGGGCGGCGGCCCCTGGCGCCGGCCTCCGGCGCAGGGGGCGCGAGCGGTGCGATCCGCCCGCGGCCTGGGCCAGCCCGCCGCGGCCACGTCGCGCCGGGACGGAACGCCTGCGGAGGCGGCTTTTGCTCGGATCGGCCCGCGCCGGTCTGCTCGCTATCCTGTGCGGATGAATCGACCGCCCCTGCCGTGGGGCCTGCGCGCCGCCGCGGGCCTGGTGCTTGGCTGCTTGATGCTCGCTTGCGCCTCGGCGCCGCCGCCGGAGGCCAGCGTCAAGCCCGGGATCAACCAGGACTACCTGGATCCGGCCTTGGACGTGGACGCGATGGTCCAGCGCTTCGAGGTCGAAAGCCGCGAGATCTACGTGGCCCGCGAGGCGATCGCGGCCGCGGTCCGGCTGGAAGCCGGTCAGGCGGTCGCCGACGTGGGCGCCGGCACGGGCCTGTTCCTCGAGCCGTTCGCGCGGTCCGTGGGCCCCGAGGGGCGGTTGTACTGCGTGGACATCGCGCCGGGGTTCGTGGCACATCTGACCGAGCGCGCTGAGGCCCTCGGCCTGGGCCAGGTCGAGGCGGTGCTGTGCAGCGAACGTTCCGTGGAGCTGCCGGAGCGCTCGATCGACGTCGCCTTCCTGTGCGACACCTACCATCACTTCGAGTACCCGCGCTCGACCCTGGCTTCGATCCGGCGCGCGCTGCGGCCCGGGGGGCGCCTGGTGCTGATCGACTTCGAGCGCATCCCCGGCGTCTCGCGCCCCTGGCTGCTCGAACACGTGCGCGCCGGGCGCGAGCAGGTTATGGAAGAGGTCCAGTCGGCCGGCTTCGTGCTGGAGCGCCAGGAGCAGATCCCGGGCCTGGTCGAGAACTACTGCCTCCATTTCGTGCGCCCGTGAGGGGCTGGAGCGCTGCGCGAGACGCGGCCGAGCTGTCCCGCACGAGCCCGGCGATCGACGCGCGCGACGCCGCCGGGGACGAAGGTGAGCGGCTGGCGCTGGCCGCCCTGAGGCGCCTGCTGTCCGGACGGGGCTCGGCGGCCTTCTTCCCGGCCCTGCGCTGCCCCAAATCGGATGCCAGGGGCAAGCACGAGATCGACCTGGTGGTGCTGTGCCGCACGGCGCTGCTGGCGATCGAGGTCAAGCACTGGTCGGGCGAGATCCGGCGCGATCCGGATGGCCGGTTCGCGCAGGTCGGCGCCGCCACCAAGGTCCATGCCGATCCCTTGGCGCTGATCACGGCCAAAGCCCACGATCTGGGCCGCTATCTCGAGCAGCAGGGTTGGCCGATCGAGGCCCGGCGCCTGGTGCCGCTGCTGCTGTTCACCCACCCCGGCGCCCGCCTGACCCCCGAGCTCGAAGCCGAGCCCGCCGTGGCCCGCCCCGAGACCCTGACCCGACGCCTGGCCGGGCACCTGCCGCGACGCCTGCCGCCGCCCCTCTCGGCGCTGTTCGCGCGGGGCGGCGAATTCGGCCGGCGTTTCGCCTCCTACCGAGACGCGCTCGCGCGCCTGCCCACCTGGGACCGCGCGCGGCTCCGCAGCGGCGCCGAACTCAAGGGCGACTTCGAGGACTTCCGCATCGAACTCGCCGGTGGCCGCACGCTGGAGCGCACGCGCGTCCTTTCCGCGACGCTCCACACGCCCCGCAGCCCGCTGCTGTGTTGGCTGCTAGGCACCCGGCTGTCTTGGCGTGGCCGGCCCGGGCAGGGCGGCGGCCGCGGGCGTCCCAGGCCTGGTCAGGGCCTCGACCTGGCGCTCGCCGGCCGCTCGCACACGCTGCGCCTGCCGCTCGAGCAGTTGCGTTCGATCGAGCTCGGTTGGGCCGACCAGCGCTACTACGACGCGCCACGGCGACCGCTGGAGCAATACCAGCGCGGACAGCGCTTCGAGGGCCCGGTCACCGGCTGCGTCGAATTCGGTGTTTTCGTGCGCTTCGACGCGGGCCGCGACGGTCTGTTGCCCATGCGGGCCCTGGCGGCCCGCGGACGCCGACCCCCGGACTTCGAGCCGGGCCAGCGTCTCGAGGTCCGCTTCGTCTCCGCCCGCACCCGCCCCGACGGCAAGGAAGAAGTCGAGCTCGACCTGGCCTGAGCGCTCCCAGGCAGGCCGGCAATCCGCTGCGCCGCTCGTTCGCGCTGCAGACGGAGCGCTTTCCGGCGACCGGGCCGGCTGCTCCCTAGGGTGGGAAGGCCGGGCGGCGCCCGCCGCCCAGGCCCAGGTCCTGCAGGTCTTCCCCGGTACGCCGAGCCGCCGCCGAGACGCCGTGGATGCGACTTCGCCCGGCGCCGTTCTGCTGGATTCCTGCGGGGGCCTACCGCCTTCTGTCCATCGACAAGCCCTTGCGCGGCGGCCCAGCGGTCCTGTCGACGGCCTGGGATGTTGGATGTCGCGTTCGGGGCCGCGCCCCTGCAGGTCTTCGGCAGCCTGCCCGCCAGCGCGCCGATCGGCCGCCAGCTGGCCGCCCAGGCGCTGCAGTTTGGCCCCGGGCTCGAGCTCGAGCTGAGCGCGCCGTCGCTGCTGATCGTGCTGCCCTGAGCGGCCCCGGCGGGCGATCGGCGCCCGCGCCGGTTCGGGTCCGCCCGGGGGGCCTGCAACGAGGAGGCAGGTCGGGCGGGCCAGGCGGTCGGGGGGGCTTCTGGGTCTCTCCGGCCGCCGCTACGCTCCTGCCCATGAGCGCGAATTCGAGCCCGCAATCGATCGAGAAGGGCGGCTGCCTCGGTTTGGCCCTGGCGGCCTTGGGCCTGGGGCTGTGGCTGCTCTGGCCCGCGCCGCCCGTGCCGGTGGGCAGCGACGGCCGAGCGCTCGAAGCCGCCAGCGCCCGCATCGAATCGAACACCGCCCTGACGCCCGGCGAGGAGGGCGTCGAGCTGACCCTGCGTTACACCGCCGCCGGCGCCGAACGGGTCGCAACGGTCCGCGGTCGACCCAAGTCCGGAGCGCGCTTGGAGGTGGGCCAGAGCCTCAAGCTGCTGGTCGACCCGGCCGACCCGGCCAGCGTGCTGGTCGAAGCCCTGGGTCAGCGCCCGAGCAACCAGAAGCCCGCGTCCCAGAGCACGTTCCTGCGCATCATGGGCGGCTTGGCGGCGGCCGCGGGCGCCTTCGGCCTGTTCGCCGCGCTGACCGGCGGCGGCGGCTCGCGCGCGCCCGGCGCCCGCCCGGGCGAAGACGACCGGCATTGAGCCAAGCCCGCGCGGGCTGTCCTGGCGGGGGCC
>JBILNK010000109.1:0-13931 GCA_044375105.1 Planctomycetota bacterium | reverse complement strand
CCGGCGTGCCGTCGACCCGGACCAGGCCGGTCAGCGTGTTGGCGCTCAGCCGGTCGCCGCTCAGGGTCGGCCCCTCGCTGAAGGCCAAACGCACCCGCTGTGCGGCCTCGAGGTGGTCGAACGGTCCGTCCTGCAGGGCCGTGGGATCGAGACGATCGAAGCGTGCCTCGCCGGAATCGAGGGTCCAGCGCTTGCCCTCCGGAGTGTGGGCCACGAAATGCACGTCCTCGCTGAACACGATCGCCTCCGGCGTGGCCACGAGGCGCCGAGCATCCGCCTCCAGCTCCTTGAGGGCGAAGGCCCCTTCCTGGCCGGCCGGTCGCTGTTCGGCGCCGACGATCACGATCTCGGGCAGGTCCGCCACGAGCCGCTGTGGCTCGAAGCTGAACTCGCGAGCCCGCAGGGTGAAGGGCTCGCCGTTGCCCGGCAGGTAACCCGCCGTCGAGACCTGGCCGCCCTCCCGGGCGCTGAGGCGTCCGCGGCTCTGGTGGTCGAGCTCGAAGCGATCTCCGCGGCCGGTCAGCGGCGGGCTGTCGACCTTTTCGAGCTGCACGTCCCCGCGCGCGGCCAGGTTGCCGCGGCCCTCGGAGCGCCAGGAATCGGCCGCGGTGTCTTCGGGGCGCTCGAAGGGATCGAAGAACAATGCGTCGAACTCGGCCGCCAAGAGCTTGAAGTGGCCCATGGCGTCCTTGAAGCTGACGTCCACGGCGCCCCGGGCTTGCAGGTCGCTGCGGAATTCGCGGCTATCGACCAGCGGCGTGCGCAGCAGCCGCAGGGTTCCGGAGCGGATCAAGAAGTTGCGCTCCTGGCTGTCGGCCTTGGCGCGCACGTCGCCGCGCGCCAGCAGCAGCACCGGCGCGCTCCAGCGATCCTCGTGCGGGCCATCGCCCTCCAGGCTGAGCAGCCCTCGGCCGGAAAGGGACAGGGCCTCACAATCGAGGTCCAAAGCCAACTGGGGCCCGGCGAACAGGGCGTGCACCGCGCCGCGGCCCTCGATCGAATCCATGCGGCGCTCGACCTGCATGGCGACGATCGAACCGAAGCGAGATTCGAAGCGCACGGGCACGGCCGGGAGTCCTTCGCCCGCCGGGCGTCCGATCAGGGTGAAATCTTCGACCCCCAGGACCTCGACCGATTCGCCGGTCAGGTAATCGGGGCCGCTGTGGACCTCGACCTCGCCGCTGGCACGGAACGAGCGGCGCTCGGCATCGAAATCGAACAGGCGCAGGGCCTGGCCCGATAGGGAGCTCGTGCCGCTCGGGTTGTTCAGGTTGAAGGCCACCTCGCGGGCCTCGGGCACCAGCCAGGTCTGGCCTTCGGCGTGGAAGTCGAAGCCGCCGCGGGCCAACAGGTCGAGGGTCTCGCCGGCTTCCGTGCGGCCTTCGATGCGGCTGTGCCCCTGGGTCTCGAGCTCGAGCCGTCCGGTGTCGCCCAGCTCGAACAGCCGCCCTTCGAGGTTCTCGGTGCGCACCTGCCAGCCTTCGAAGTCCAGCTCCACGCCGGTCCAGGCGCGGAATTCGGTGCCGGCTTCGCTGCCAGCGCCGACCGGCGGCCGCGCCGCCAGCCCGCCCGAAGCCCACAGGCTCGCCCCGCGCCAGCGCAATTCGGCCGGCCCGGCCATCTGGAAGGTCGGCGTGGCGCCCCAGTCGACCCGCAGCGGGCCCTCGCCCCACAGCTCGACCTGGCCCCCGACGACCACCGGCCCGGCCTGGCTCTCGGGCAGCCGCAGCTTGCCGAGGGGGCTGCCGACCAGCTTGGCGTGCTGCAGTTGGCCTGCTTCGCTCAGCTCGAACTCGGCGCCCTGGGAGCGGAAGCTGTGCCCGTCGGCGCGCAGTTCCACATCGCCCCGGGCCCCCAGCTTCTCGAAACGGAAACCGCCGTCCGCGGGGCCGCTGTCCTGCTCTTCGAGGCGGCCGTCGATCTCGATCCGCCCCGCCTGCAGCGTGAGCGGGGTCACGCCCTCGACCGCCAGCAGCGCGCGGTCCTGCGCTTCGATGCGGATCGTACGCGCGCCGCTGCCGGGCCCCTGCCGGATCTCCAGCGCCCCGGCGCAGGCCAGGCGGCTGGGCTGGCCGCCCTCCGCGCGCACCACCGTGTTGGCGTCGCGCTCGAAGGCGATCAGGCCCTGGCTCTCGTCCAGGGTCAAGCCGTGGCCCTGCGCCGAAATGCCCGAGCCGGCGATGTCCGCGCGGCCCGGGGTCACGAAGCGGCCGCGGGACAGGTCGCCGCTGAGTTCGTCCGAGGTCAGCACCAGCGGCACCAGGCGGCTGCCGCGCAACAGCTTGACGGTCACGCCGGAGAGCTCGACCAGACTCGACAGGCTGACCTCGCTGACGTCTTTGCCCGGCTCCTCGAGCTCGGTGCTGCCGCGGTCCGCCAGGATCTCGACCACCAGCGCGTCGGTCTCCGGGTCGAACATGCGGATGGTCAAGTCCTCGAGCAGCACGCGGCGGTCCTCCCCCGGCCCCGAATCGCCGGCGGTGAACTCGATCGAGCGCCCGGCGCTGCCGGCCTGGCCTTCCGCGTACTGCACCAGGCTGAAGCGCCCGCGCGGGATCATGGTGATGCCCGGGGCGGCCTCGCCCAGGGCCTCCGGGGGCGGGGGTTCCTCGAGCGGCCCGAGATCGATCCCCGGGCCCTTGCTGGACTGCCGCGAATCGAGCCAGAACAGCACTCCGAGCCCCAGCCCGAACAGCGCCACGAAGCCCAGCGCCTGCTTGATCATCGCCCCGCTCCCCGAGGCGCGCCCTGCTCGCGCGCCGCCAGCAGCAGCTCGCACAGCTCGCGCACGGCGCCGTGGCCTCCGGGGCGCGAGAGGTGCAGCTGCGCGGCGCGCCGGACGCGCACATCGGCGTCCGCCGGGCAGGCGCACAGGCCGGCGCGGGCGAACAGGGGCAGGTCCGGCAGGTCGTCGCCGACCGCCAGCGTGGCCGCGGGGTCCAGCTCCATCTCGGCCTGCAGGCGCTCCAGGGCCAGGTCCTTGGGGCCGCACTGGGGCAGGTAGCGATCGATCTCGAGCTCGCGCGCCCGCCGAGCGGTCGCCGGGCAGCCCCGCCCGGTGATGAAGGCCAGCTTGAAGCCGGCCTGCTTGAGGCGCATCAGCCCGAGGCCGTCGCGCACGTCGAAGCGCTGCACCTCGACACCCGCCGGCCCGTAGTAGATGCCGCCGTCCGTCAGGGTGCCGTCGACGTCCAGGGCCACCAGCTGGATCCGCTGGAGCGCTGCCTGGAGGCGCGGCTCGAGGCGCTCGAATTCGAGGGGGGGATTCACGGCCTGCGGTCGCTTGCCGCTGGGCTCAGGTTAGCGAGCGCGGGCACCCGGGCGCGAGGCCGCAGTGCCAGGCGCGCGCTGCCGCGGCGCCGAACGATGCACGCGACGCCTGCTCCGGGCGCGTCCATCCCGCGCCGCCCCGCGGGCGCTGCGCGGGCCGAGCACGGCCCCCGGGAGGACTCGTGCCGAGCCCTGCCTGCCCGACTGCGGAGCGACCGGCCGCAGATCCGTGCGCCGCTTCGGCCCAGCAGCAGCGGCTCCCGATCGAGATCGCGCAACCCCCCAGCGGGGCGGCTGCCGGGCGCGTCCGCGGCTGCGCCGATCGCGCCCGGGGGCCTGCGGTCGGCCCTCGGGCCCCGCGGCGGCCGCTCGCCCGGCTCGGGCGCCGGTCGAGCCGCCCGCAGTTTCCGCCTTTCAGCGGCCGCCCAGCAGGCGCCCCAGCAGGGTGCCCATCATGCAGGTGCCGGAGAGGCCCGCGTGCAGCAGGCCCAGGCCCACGACCAGCGCCAGGCCATGGAAGCCCGGGTGCACCGTGAGGCCCAGGATCGTGCCGATCAGCACCAGGCTGCCGGCGATGATCCGCACCCGGTTCATGATCGCCTGCTCGGGGTCGGCGGAGCGCGACAGGGAGCCGCCGGGCAGGGCGCAGGCCGCGCCCGCGGCGCCGCCGGCCGAAGGCAGCGCGCGCTCGATCGGCAGGCCGGCCTTGGCCCAGGCTTCGGTCCCGCCGGCGACCGAAATAGGCTGGCTGTCGAAGCGCGCTTCCGCGAGCTGGCCGCAGGCGCGCGCGGAGCGCACGCCGGAGCGGCAGATCACGTACACGGGGCCTTCGCCGGGCAGCGCGCGGACGCGCTCGGCGCTGAGCTGATCCAGCGGGATCGAGATCGCGCCGCGGGCGTGGTAAGCGGCAAATTCTTCCGCGCTGCGCACATCGATCAGACGCAGCGGTTCGCCGGCGTGCACGCGGCCGGCCAGGGCTTCGGGGGTGATGCTCGCGATGGTGCTCGTTCCGTTCATGGGCTTGCTCGTCGTCTTCTGAGGCCAGGGGACCCGCGGCGGGCGGCCCCGCTTCCATTCCTTTGAGCCCGGCCCGCCGGGCAGGTTCCTGAGCCCGAGGGATCCCGCCGAAACCACCCATGGCGAGGCGGGCCCTGCGCCGCTCGGGCCGCCGGAGAATCGCGAGCGCGCCCGCCCGGGCCGCGGCCCGAGCCTCAGCGCAGGGCGGACAGGAGCTGCTCGCCCAGGATGAACAGGGACAGCGCCAGCAACAGCCCGGCGAAGGCGCGCTGCAGGGTCTCGCGGGGCAGGCGCTGGGCCCAGCGGGCGCCGAACAGGCTGCCCAGGGCGCCGAGCGCCACGAACAGCCCGAGCGTGCCCCAATCGAGCTCGAGGCCGAGCTCCGAGAGCAGGCTCAGGTGGCGGCCCAGGCCGGCGGCGGAGTTGGCGGCGATGATCGCCAGGCTGGTGCCCATGGCCACCTGCAGCTCGAGCCCGCCGAGCAGCACCAGGGCCGGCACGATCAGGAAGCCGCCGCCCACGCCCACCAAACCGGTCAAGAGGCCCACCAGGAGGCCGTCGAGCGCCATCTGCACGGGGCCGCGCGCGGGCCGCGGCGTCATGCGCGGCTCGGCCAGGGAGTTGCGCAGCATGAACAGCGCGGCCGCCGCCACCACGCCGCCGAACAGGGCCATCTGCAGGCCGCCGGGCACGAAGCGCGACAGGGATGCTCCCAGCAGGGTGCCCAGCATGCCGGGCCCGCCGAAGCCGAGCACGCGGCCCCAGCGCACCTCGCCGCGCCGCGCGCGCGGCAGCATCGCCACCAGGCTGACGGCGCCGACCACCACCAGCGAGCCCGCCACCGCCTGCTTCTCCGGCCAGCCCAGTCCGAAGTGCAGCACCGGCACGGTCAGGATCGCCCCGCCGGAGCCGAGCAGGCCCAGGGTCAAGCCGATCAGGAGCGCCCCGGTCAGGGGCAGGAGCAGGGCGGGCATCGCGGTCGGGCGTGGCCTTGATCGGCGCTGGCACGCCGTGGGTTGGCCCGAGGGGTGAGAGCCACGGCGAGGCGCCGGGTTCGTGGCAAAGTCAGGATTCCACAGGGAAGCCTGCGGTTAGCGCGGCTCCCCTGCCTGACGGCAGTCAATCGCCTCCAGGGCCTGGTTCTCAAGCGATCGAGGGCCCCGAGATCTCGTGCTTCACCTCCCACCGGGCGCGGGCAAGTTCCGAGCGGCGCTGCGCGCCGAAGCTGCGTGCGAACGGCTCCGCGGGCTGAAAGGATCGGCCGCCGGGGCGAGCCGGTTGGCTTGCCTCCGCCCGGGCGCAGCGCGGACTTCAGGCGCGGCCGCGCAGCATGCCGTGCCAATAGAGCTGCGGCAGCAGATGGCGCTTCAGCTGGTACATCGACCAGCGCTCCTTGCTCTGGTCGAAGGGGAAGGTCTCCTGCGGGTTCTTGTCGTAGTCGAATTCCGCCAGAACCAGCCGGCCGTAGCCGGTGACCAGCGGGCAGGAGGTGTAGCCGTCGTAGCGCGCGCTGGGCTCGCGGCCGGCGAGGGCATCCAAAAGGTTCTGGGCCAGGGTGGGCGCCTGCTTGCGGATCGCGGCACCGGTCTTGGAGGTCGGCAGGTTGGAGCAGTCCCCCAGGGACCAGACATTGGGCTTTTGGACGTGCCGCAGGCTGTGCTTGTCGACCTGCACCCAGCCGTTGGCATCGGCCAGGCCGGAGCGCTTGAGCACATCCGGGCCGCTCATCTGCGGCGTGACATGGATCAGGTCGTAGCGGCTCTCGCTGAATTCCTTGGTATCGAGGTGCTGGAACACCGCGGTCTTGGTGGCTGGGCGCAGCTCGATCAGCTCGTGGCGATAGTGGGGCGTGATGCCCCGGCGCTCAATCACCCGGTCCAGGGTGTCGGCGTAGCGCTTGACCGCAAAGCTGAACGGCAACGCGATGTGGAAATGCACCTCGTAGGCGCCCGGCTTCAGCCCATTGCGTCGGAAGGCGTCGTCGGCCAGGTACATGATCTTCTGCGGCGCGCCGCCGCACTTGATCGGCGAGCTCGGGTGGGTGAACAGGGCCCGTCCGCCGCGGAAGCCGCGGATGGCTTCCCAGGTGTAGGGCACCGTCTCACGGTCGTAGTTCGAGCAGACGCCGTCCCTGCCGACGGCCCCCGCCAGCCCCGGGGTCTTGTGCCAATCGAGCTGGATGCCCAGGGCGATCACCAGCTGGCCGTAGCCGAGCTTGCGGCCGTCCGCCAGCACCACCCGGTCGTGCTCGGGCTCGAAACCCGCCACGCTGCCCTGGATCCAGGTCACGCCGCGCGGGATCAGCGAGCGCTGCTCGCGCTCGGTCTCGGCGAAACTGGCGGCACCGCCGCCGACCAGCGTCCACAGGGGCTGGTACCAGTGTTTGTCGCTGGGCTCGACGACCGCGATCGACAGGCCGCGGCCGGCCTTGGCCAAGCGGGCGGCCACGCTCAAGCCCGCGCTGCCGCCGCCGAGGATCAGGACCTGGAATTGCTGCTGGCTGGGGGTCGGCATGGCGAGTCACGCGGGCCGCGGGAAGGGTCCGGGTTCGGCGGGACCGCGCCCCTGCCCAGAGACGCGGCCCGCCGATCGACCCGGCGGCGCAGCGAGGAGGCGGCGCCGTCGGGCCGGGCGCTGCCCGCGCCCGCGGATGGAGGAGTTCAGGTCAACCCTTGGCCGGGCTATGGGCCGCGTCCCAGGCGGTCATGCCGCCCTTGAGGTCGGCCAGGCGCTGGAAGCCGCGCGCTTGCAACAAGCTGGCGGCCAGGGACGAGCGGTAGCCGGAGCGGCACACGATCGCCAGGGGGCGCTTCGGGTCCAGCTCGGCCAGCCGGTTCGGCAGCTGGTTGAGCGGGATCAGCGTGGCGCCCGGCAGCGCGCCCGCGTTGGTTTCGGCAGGCGTGCGGATGTCGAGCACCTGCGGGCGGTCCGCGGAGCCGATCCAGGCCTCGAAGGGGCGCGGCTCCAGGCGCTCGAAGCGCTGGACCAGTTCAGGGCGCGTCTTGGCCCAGCTCGGGTCGAAGGCCAGGGCGCCCTGCAGGTTGTCGAGGCCGATGCGGCCGAGGCGCATGCCTGCTTCGGCGTGCTGATCGGCCCGGCCCACGATCACGATCGGCCCCTTGGGCGGCAGCATCGTGCCGGCCCAGGTGGCGAAGCTGCCGGACAGGCCGATGTTGAGGCTGCCCGACAGGTGGCCGGCGGCGAATTCGTCCGCATCGCGCACGTCGAGCAGCGTCGCGCCCGAATTGGCCAGGCGCAGGGCGGCTTCGAGGCCCAGGGGATTCAGCTTCTTGCCCAGGGAATCCTCGAGAGTCTCGCGATTCTGGCGGTTCAAGATCGCGTCGTGCACGAAGTACTGCGGCGCTTCCGGCTGGCCGGCGCTGACCAAGGCGATGAAGTCTGCCTCGGACATGGGCTGCAGGGCGTAGTTGCTGGCGCGCTGCTGGCCGAGGGTCGAGACCTTCTCGTTGGAGAGGTTCTTGCCGCACATCGAGCCGGCCCCGTGGGCCGGATAGATCAGGGTGCTGTCGGGCAGCTTGAGCAGCTTCTGGTGCAGCGAGTGGTACAGCATCGCCCCGAGCTGCTCCGACGTGAAACCGATCGAAGCCAGCAGGTCCGGGCGGCCCACGTCGCCGATGAACAGCGTGTCGCCGGTCAGGGCGGCGTAGGGCTGTTTGGCGTCCTTGCGCTTGTCGTACACCAGGTAGGTGACGCTCTCCGGCGTGTGGCCGGGGGTGTGCAGCACGGCGATGGCCAGGTCCTGGAACTCGAGGCGTTCGCCGTCGGCGTAGAGGTCCGCCGGATATTCCGGCTTGACCGCGTTGCCGAGGCCGATGCGCGCGCCGGTGCGCTTTTGCAGCTCGAGGTGCCCGGCCACGAAGTCCGCGTGGTAGTGGGTCAGCAGCACATGCCGGATCGTGGCCCCGAGCTGCTGGGCATCGCGCACGTACTGGTCCACGTCGCGCTGCGGGTCGACCACCAGAGCCGTGCGGCTGCCCTCGTCGACCAGCAGGTAGGAGGCGTGGGCCAGGCAACCGAGGTAGTACTGCTTGAGGATCATGGCGCGTGTTGGGTTCGGTGCAGCGCCGGGGCGGGGAGGATCCGCCCTCCAGGTCGCTCCCGGTCTGCCTTCCATTGGAGCCCGGCGCCCCCCAGGGGGTTCCCGGAGCGGTCCAGGGCCTCGACTCTTGAACGTAAGTGCCCTTCAGGAATTGGTTTAGGGTCGCCAGCCCGATCCTGGAACCCATTCCAGTTCCGGGTCTGTCCGAGCGGAGAGTTGGACAGGCTGACCCCGGGGGCCCGAGCGCCTGGGACCTCGGCGCGTGCGGGTCCAGTTCGGCTCAGCGCGCTGCGACCCGGCGCGCTGGGCTGCCCCCGGGCCCCAGCCAGCGCCTGGAGCCCGGCCTGCCCGAGGGCCTACCTTGGGCTCGGCGCTCCCTGCGCCGCCCCGTGCGCCTGCTGACCTACAACATCCACAAGGGCTGGAGCCTGCTCAACCGGCAGTTCGTGCTGGAGCGCATGCGGCTGTTGATCCGCGAGGCGGAGGCGGACGTGGTCTTCCTACAGGAGGTCCAGGGCGAGCACCGCGGCCATGCGCGGAGCCAGCGCGATTGGCCTGCGGAGCCGCAGTTCGAGTTCCTGGCGGACACGCTCTGGCCGCATTTCGCCTACGGCCGCAACGCGCTCTACGACGACGGCCACCACGGCAACGCGATCCTGTCGCGCTTTCCCTTCGTGACCCACGAGAACATCGACGTCTCCAACAACCGGCTGGAGCGCCGCGGGCTGCTGCACGGCACGATCGCGGCCCCGGGCTGGCGGGAGCCCTTGCACCTGGTGTGCCTGCACCTCGATCTGTTCGAACGCGGCCGGCGGCGCCAGGCCGAGCGCCTGTGCGAGCGCGTCGAACAGCACGTGCCCAGGGCGGCGCCCCTGGTGATCGCCGGGGACTTCAACGATTGGCGCGGCACCGTGGGCGGGCTGCTCGAGCGCCGCCTCGGGCTGGTGGACGCCCACAAGACCCTGCACGGCGGGCATGCGCGCACCTTCCCGAGCGCCTTTCCACTGCTGCGCCTCGATCGCATCTACCTGCGCGGCCTGCGCCCCCGCGCCGCGATCTGCCCCGACGGCGAGCCGTGGCGTGCGCTCTCCGACCATTGTCCGCTGCTGGCCGAGGTCGAGCCGTGACGCTCTGGGGAGCGGTCCTGACCGCCGTGGAACTGGTCGGCGTGTTCAATGCCGCCCACGCGGTCATGAACGTGCGCGCGCCCTCGTCGGCCCTGGCCTGGGTGGTCCTGCTGGTGGCCCTGCCCTGGGTGGCCGTGCCGGCCTATTGGGTGCTCGGGCGCACCAAGTTCAATGGCTACGGGCGCGGCCTGCGCGCGGCCCAAGCCCGTTATCGCACCACGCTGCAGGACCTGTTCGGGGAGGCCAAGCGCCACGAAAGCGTGCTGGACCCGCGCGTCGAAAGCTTGGGCCGAACCCTGCGGCAATTGCTGCCCCTGGGCTTCACCGAGGGCAACCTGTGCCGCGTTTTGATCGATGCCGAAGCGATCTATACGGCCATGCTGGCGGACATCCAAGCCGCGCGCCACAGCGTGTTCCTGCAGGTCTACATCCTGCACGACGATGGGACCGGCGAGCGCTTCCTGGCGGCCCTGGCCGAACGCGCCGCTGCGGGTGTGACCGTGTGCCTGCTTTACGACGAGATCGGCAGCTTCGACCTGTCGGATAGCTTCCTCCGGCGTGTCCGCAGGGCCGGCATCCGCAGCAGCGGGTTCAAGACCACCCGCGGACCGGGCAACCGCTTCCAGATCAATTTCAGGAACCATCGCAAGATCCTGCTGGTGGACGGCCGCATCGGCTATTGCGGCGGCGTCAACGTCGGCGACGAGTACCTCGGGCTGGACCCGGAGATCGGAGCCTGGCGGGACACGCAGATGCGCCTCGAGGGGCCGGCGGTCAAGCTGCTGCAGGCCTCCTTCCTGGCGGATTGGTACTGGGCCACGGGGGAAGCGATCCGCGGGGACTGGAGCGTGGTGCTGCCGGCCCCGGAGGGCCGCGCCGTGTGCGCTGCGCCAGCGGCGGTCGTTTGCAGCGGCCCCTCGGATCCGATCGAGATCTGCAGCCTCTTCTTCCACGCCCTGTTCGCCACCGCACGCCGCCGGCTGTGGATCGCGACGCCCTATTTCGTGCCCGATCGCGCCACCCTGGCTGCCCTCAAAGCCGCCGCCCTGCGCGGGGTCGATGTGCGCATCCTGGTGCCGCTGCGCGCCGATCACCTGGTGCCGCGCCTGTGCTCGCTCAGCTACTACGACGAGATCAAACACGTCGGCATCCAGCTGTTCCATTACCACGCCGGCTTCATGCACCAAAAGGTGGCCCTGGTCGACGATCATCTCGCCGCGGTGGGATCGGTGAATCTCGACAACCGCTCGTTCCACCTGAACTTCGAGGCCACCGCCGTGACCCGCCAGCCGGAGGCGGTCCAGGCCTTGGAGGACGCCCTGCGGCACGATTTCGAGCAGGCCACACCTGCGGACCTCGACACCTACGCCAAGCAGCCCTGGTGGAAGCGCGTGGTGATCCGCTTGACGCGCCTGATGTCCGGACAATTGTGACCGCGGAGCCTGGCGGGGGCCTTCCCGATCCGCGCCGCTGCGCTTAGGCTGGCCCCATGCGCTCGTCTTGCCCTCGAGCGTCCGCCTGGCTCGCCGGCGCGACCCTGTGCCTGTCCCCGCTCGCGGCCCATGGCGCCGCGCTCCGGTATCCAGTTTCCGCTTCGAGTTCGCGCCCGCAGTCCGCGGAAGATCCCGAGCCGGCGAGGTCCGCATGCCGGCTCCGCGGCCAGCTCGTGGATGTCGCCGGACAGCCCATGGCCGGCGTGGAGGTCGCCGGCGGCGACAAGGAATTCGAGCGCAACGAGCGGGGCGAGTCCGTCTGGGTCTACCAGTCCACGGCCATTTCCGCCGCCGATGGTAGTTTCGAGCTGACGTTGGAGTCGGTTCCCGATGGGGACGAGCTCGAAATCGTCTTCCGGCTGCCCGGTCTGTTGCCGGCGGAATTGCACCTGCCTACGCGGCTTTCCGGTGGGATCGAGCTCGGGGCGATCCCCCTGCGCCGCGGGGTGCCTGTGCAGGTCATGCTGCACGACACCCAAGGCCGGCCGCTGCACGAGGGCTGGACGTTCGATGTGCCTAGCTTGATGACGCCCGTCAAGCGCATCGCGGGGGGCGAATTGAAGCACGGGGTGAGCTCCAGCGGATTTTCAGCGGATTTGGGTCCCGACGGCCTGCGGATCGAGGCCATGCGGCCCGGAACGAAGCGCTTGCGGCTGGAGCACTTCTCGGGTGCGGGGGTCGAGGTCGAGTTCGAAGTGCCCGAATGGTCCCCGGAGGTCTCCGCGCTCGAGGTCCAGGCCGTCTACGACGGTCCCGACCTCAGCGGGCTGATCGCGATCCGCTTTGCGTTGAACGACTTTTTTGACCTTCCGCCGGGCTCGCCCCTTTCGCCCCAGGGGATCGAGGTCTTCGGCCCGGACGGGCCCCTGCCGCTCACGATCGGCTTCGATCCGGCCACGGCGCGGCCGCTGTCACAGGCCCGCGGCGTGCCCGCCCCGAGCGGTGTCCCGGGTCTGTCGTTCCGGATCGGACCCCAGGAGTCGATCTTCGTGCATTCCGGGGGGAAGCAGCCCCTGACTCTGAGCATCCTCGATCCCCGCTACATCCCCCTGTTGCGCTCGCTCGAGCCCTCCGATGAGGTCACGGAGATCCAGATCGAAGGCAATTCAAGCCTGATCCTGGAGCTCGTCGATCGGGCCAGCGGGGAGGCGATCCAAGAAGCCCAGATCGCTCTCGAAGTCGACGGCAGCTTCGAGACGTTCGATTTCCTGAACGCAAGCGACCTCTCGGGGGAGGACGGCGGGACCGTCACCAGGCGCGTGCTCCGAGGCCTGCCGCCCGATGCCCTGCGACTGCGCATCCAGGCAGACGGTCACGGTCACCAGAAGTTGGAACTGCCGGCCGTCGAACCCGGTGGGACTCGCCGGCTGCGCGTGGAAATGGATGGCTCGGTCTGGGCCAGGATCGTGGGTCAGATCGAAGGTCAGGCTCCGCTCCAACTGTTCCGTGCGCTCGTGCTCCAGAATTCGCCGGCCTATGTGGTGCCCAATTACCAGATCTACGAATCGGAGACGATTGAGCCGGGCTTGTACGAATTGGACGACCTCTTCTATTGGGAGGGGACCGGATCGATGAGTTTCCGGCTGATCGCCGGGGACCGCATGCTGCGCTTGGGGGGGCCCGTGGAGTTCGATTTGGCGCAGATTCCGGGCCAAACCTTCGAGCTGCAGCTCGAAGCGAGCTGCACCCTGCGCGGAAACCTCACCGTGCCCGCCGAGCTGCGCCGCGGACGGCTGCTGCTGCGCTTGACCCGCGATCGCATCCAGGCATCGCTCTCGCTCCAAAACCTGGGCAACCAGCTCTGCCCCCCGGACGGGGATCCGAACCTGTTCCAGGCCCTGGACGCGCCGAGTTACGAGCTTTCTGGCTTCGCGCCGGACGTCTACCGCTTGCACGCAGCCACGCAGGGCAGCGACCCGCGCGCCGTGTTGGCCGAGGTCGATCTGTCCGCCGGCGGGGTGCTCCAGCGGGACCTGGATCTCTCGGCCCACGTGCCGGCCTCCCTCGAGGTGCTGTTGCCGCAAGGCCTGCCGGCGCTCGAGCTGGTGCTGGCCGGTCCGGGCCGGGAGGTGCGCAGCGGCCCGTTCTCCTCGGGAAGCGCCACTTTCGCCAGCCTGGCGCCCGGTCGCTATCGCGCCGCGCTGCGCGGCATCGCGCCGACCGGCGCCAGCCTGTGGACGATCGGGCTGCCGAGCGAGCTGGAGCTCGCGCCGGGCCAGGCTCAGGTCTGGCGCCCGGAGATCGCCATGACCCGCGGCCGTGTGCGGATCCTGTCCGCGGACGGCGCGCCCCTGCGCGAGGCCGAACTCTGGCTGCGCTTCGATCCGAACCAGGATCCAGCCAAGCTGATCGAAGAATCCGTGGCGGTCTGCACCGACGCCGAGGGCTGGCTCGACCTGGATCTGCCCGCCGCTCCCTTCCGCCTGTTCCCCCCGGGCAAGCGGCCCCCCAAGCGCATCGCCGGGCCCTCGCGCTCGCGCTCGGCCGCCCTGGATTGGCCCGCGGATCAGGGCCGCGAGCTGCGCTTGCCTTGAGCAGGAAATCGCCATTCCCCCCAGCCAGCGTCCGGGACCCACGAGCCGAGTTCGCCAGCGACCCCCACCCGGTCCATCGGCTTGGCTCTCGTGCTGCTTGCCTGCTGACCTGGACTCCGAAGAGATCTCCGCTATGAGCTCGACCCCTCGCCAACTGCGCGCCCGGATCCAAAGCGCGACGCTTGTTTATGCCTGTCTGCTGCTGGGCGCCCGCGCCGCGCAGCCGTGGGATGCGGAGCCCGATCCGCGGGCGACTCCAACCTGGAGCAGCGCTTCGCAGGACGCGCCGCCCCCGCCGCCGCCCCCGCCGCCGCCCGCACCGCTCCCGCCGAGTTCCCTGGCGACCGTGCGCGGCCGCGTGATCGACGAGGGCGGGCAGCCCCTGGCCGATGCACTCATCGAACTCGGACCGCCGGGTTACACCAAGCAG
>JBILNK010000275.1:0-3725 GCA_044375105.1 Planctomycetota bacterium | reverse complement strand
GCGGCGGGCGCCTGGGCCAGCAGGCCTGAAGGTGGCGCGGCGAGCAGGACGGCGGCCAGGCACAGACCGGTCGCGAGGGGCAAGCGCCCGGCGCGGGCGGCGCGTGACCAAGAAGAGTGCGGGCGTCGAGCGGCGAGCGAGGTCGGCATGGAGTTCCGGGGGCTAAAGGAGTTCCGGGGGCTAAAGGTGAAAGGCCGGGCCTCAACGCTAACCGAGGCGGCCGGTTCGACGGACCGCTGGGCCGCGGGGGCGTGCCCGCCCACGCTCCGGCGGCCGCCCGATGGCGGCCCGCAGGCATGCGCACTGGCTGGCCTGACCGCCCGGCTGGAGACCGAGTCGCTTCTGGGGGCCTGCCAAGAATCGAGAGGGAGCCTGAAGCCCTGAAGGGCACGGCGCTGCTGCCGGCTCTTGACCTCCAGGGCCTGTGCAGATCCTCGGGACTGGTGCCAGCGGGTTTCCCAGGCAGTCGCGGGGGCTCTGGCCAATACAACCCCCGAAAGCCCCCTGTTTTCTCGGCCTGCCTCGGGACCGGCGGCGCGGACCCGGCGCCTGGCCGTCGTATCGTGACCGGATGCAGGCCGATCCCGTCGAAGACCCACAGCGCGCCGACCCGCGATCGCGGGTGCCGGGCCGGGTCTATCGGGGCACGGCCTGGCAGGTGCTGGGACGCCTGCTGGGCTCCCTATCGACCTTCGCGGCCGTGCTGGTCCTGGCGCGCTCTCTGAGCCCCGAAGAATTTGGCCGCTTCACGTTTTATTTGGCGGTTTTCGGCCTGCTGGACGCCTGGACCGATTTCGGCACGGGCAGCGTGGCCGTGCGCCGCACGGCCGATGATCGCTGGGCCATGTTGCCGGTGCTGCGCGCGGCGCGGCGCGTGCGGCTCGGCCTGGCCTTCGTGGGGCTGCTGGCGACTGCGCTGCTGGTGCGTTGGCAGGGGGAGCCCCACGGGCTGTTGATCGTGTTGGCAGCGCTGTACCCGGCCACCCACGCCTTCGAGCTTTCTGCCACGGTCTTCAAGAACCGCATCGACTGGCGCTGGCCGGTGGCCGTGCGCAGCGCCGCGGCCCTGGCCCGGCTGCTGGTGATCCTGGGGATGGCCCTGCTCGGCGTCGGCCACGCAGCCGCCTTCCTGCTGGCCAGCGCGGCCGTCAGCGGCGCCGCCAATCTGGTCCTGCACCTGGTGGCGCGCCCCCATCTGCCGAAACCCACCATCGCCCTGCGCAGCGCCGAGGGCATCTTCCGCGAGGCCTGGCCCCTGGGCCTCGGCATGGTCTGCCAGCAGGGCTACTTCTACCTGGACAACCTGTTCGTGCGCGCCTGGCTCGGGGAGGGCCCGCTCGGCCACTACAACGCGGCCATGCGCCTGCTCTCGGCGGCGATCATCCTGGCCCTTTATGCGGCCAGCTCCGCCCTGCCGTGGCTCAGCGAACGGGCGCGCGCGGGACAGCTCGCCGAAGCCGCGGCCAACCTGACCCAGCCTCTGTTCGCGGCGGCGGCCTTGTTCTGCGGGCTATGCGCGCCCTGGTCGCGCGAGCTGTTGAGCCTGTGCTTCGGCGCGCCGTTCGCGGCCGCGGGACCGGCCCTGGCCTGGCTGTTCGCGGCGATCGCCGCGATCCACGCCGGCGCCGTGCTGCTCAACGCGCTGGTCGCCGCCGGCAACGGCCGCGCGGTGCTGTGGATCTCGCTGGCGGCCCTCGGCCTCAACGCGGGGCTCAACGCCCTGTGGGTGCCCGGCCAGGGGCTCTCCGGCGCTGCGGCCGCCACCGCAGCGACCGAACTCTTCGTGGCCCTCGGCGCGGGCCTCTGGCTGGGCCGCGCGGGCCGCTCGCCCTTCGCCGTGCGGCCCTGGCTCTGGATCCTGGCCCCGCTGGCCTTCGGCGCAGCGTTCGCCCTTTCGGCCGCCCTGCGCGGAGGCCTGCAGCCATGAGAGCCGCCCCGCTCCGGCTGGGCTACGACTACCGCGCGGCGCTGCACAACCGCGAGGGCATCGGCCGCGCCCAGCGCCTGGCTCTGGCCGCGCTGCGCAGGCATGCGGCCGAAGCGGGCCAACCGCTCGAACTGGCGCTGTTCGCGGCCACGCTCCGGCGGCCGCAGGTGCCCGCAGAGGAGCGCGCCAATCCGGCCGACGTCCAGCGCTGGTTCGGCCCGCGCCTGCCCGCGCGCCTGGCGTGGCCGCTGACCCGCTCGCTGGGCGGCGCCGCGCGCTGGCTCGGCGGCCTGGATCTGTTCCTGGGCCTCGCCACCCAGCCCCTGTGGGTCGGGCCGGCGCGCTCCGTGGCGCTGCTCTACGACCTCTTGTTCCTGGAAGGCCGCGGCGTCTTCCTATCGGCGCCGGCCGCCGATCGCATGGCGCGCGCGCTCGAGCGCTGGCTGCCGCAGATCGCCCGCTTGCAGGTGCCGAGCCGCCACGTGGCGCGCGCCGCCGCAGAGCAGCTCGGCCTGCCCGCCGAGCGCATCGACGTGGTGCCGCTCGGCGGCGACGGCCTGGCGGCGGTTCCCGAGCAGGCCATCGAGCTGCCGCCGGGGCCTTTTGTCCTGACCGTCGGGCGCGTCGATCCGCGCAAGAACCTGATCGGCGGCCTGCGCGCCTTCGAGCGCGCGGCGGCGCAGCGCGCCGATCTCCATTGGCTGCTGGTGGGCCCGGCGGGCTTCGCCTCCGAGGGCATCCTGACCGCGCTCCAGGACTCGCGGCACGCGGGGCGCATCCGCTGGCTCGGCCAGCAGCCAGACGGCGTGCTGCGCTTTCTTTACGCACGCTGCACGGCCTTCCTGTTCCCCTCCCTGGCCGAGGGCTTCGGCCTGCCGCCCCTCGAAGCGCGCTATTTCGGAGCGCCCGTGGTGTCCTCGAACCAGAGCTCCCTGCCCGAGTTCCTCGACGACGGCGGCACGCTCTTCGCGCACCCCGAGGACGAGCTGGGCCTGGCGGAGGCCCTGGCGGAATCCCTGGCCCGGCCGCGCTCGTCGCTGCCGCCCTTCGGCGGCCCGACCTTCGCCGACGGAGCGCGCGCCCAGTGGGCGTCCCTGCGGCGCGCCTTGGATTGCGAGCACCGCTGAGGCTAGCCCGGCCCCGCCGCGGGCCGTCCCAGCGCCCGGGACCCGGCGCTTGCGGCGGTCTGGAAGACCTTCGGGGCCTGGCGGGCACGGCCGGCCCGCGGCCCCGCGCCGACCGCGGGCAGCGCCGCCGCCTTTGCACCCAGCAGGATCCGATCCCGCGCTCTCGACCGCCCGCGCGGGCGCCCGCCCCTCCCTTGCACCTCGGCGGCGCGGCTTGGGCGCGCCTCTCCGCGAGGCTATGTTGGCCGCCTATGGTCACCCCGGATGCCGAGGACATCGCCACGTTGGAGATCCCCAAGCAGCAGCGGGCGCGCGGCGGCGGGGGCTGGCCCTGGCCGCTAATCCTGCTGATCGTGGTGCTCGCGGCGGCGGCGCTGTTCCACAAGCAGCTGCTGGCGGCGCTGGCCAGCTGGCAAGCGCCGCGCCTGGCCGTGGCCGAGGTGCAGCGGGTCAGCGCCGCGGCCCTGATGGCCGAGGAGGGCACCTCCTCGAACGGCTACGTGGTCGCCGCGCGGCGAGCAGCCCTGTCCGCCGACACCCCCGGCCGGATCGTCGAACTGAACGTCACGGAGGGCTCCCAGGTCGAGCGCGGGCAGGTCGTGGCGCGCCTGTTCCATGACGAATTGGAAGCCCTGGTCGATGTGGCCAAGGCGCAGGTGGAAAGCGCCAAG
>JBILNK010000312.1:0-3004 GCA_044375105.1 Planctomycetota bacterium | reverse complement strand
AGATGTTCCAAGCGCCTCCCTGCTGGGCGAGTTGGCCGCGCGGTCACGCTAGGCCAGATCTCTTACGCGCATTGGGTCCGATCTGGCTCGCGGCCCCCCGTTTTGGCCAGAGATCCGTACGTCGATGCCAGGAGTGCCCTCCGGGACGGCGCCCCGGGGCCGCGCTTGGTCGAGCCAGATGGACGGCCGGGCCCAATCCGCCGCAAGTCCTGCGGCTACCCGATGGCGTCCCATGGGCACTCGCGCGCGGATCTGGCGCGACCGAAGTGGATTCCCGTCAGCCGGTCACTCGGCGGGGAAGCGGTTGCACAGGCCCACGGTCTTGAATTCGCCGCAGCTCGAGTCTTCGAGGACGACCTTCAGATTGCCGCAGGGATCCACGTGCCGGACCAAGCCGGGCAACTGGAAAGGCTCGGTTGGCCAAACGAGCTCCCAGCTCGACTTCGGAAAGCGCTTTTCCCAGCGGTAGCGGTAGGTATAGCCGCCGCCATACCAGCGCAGGCACAGGCCGCAGGAGCCCGCAGCCGTGCCATCGTAGGGCATCTCGTCGGTGCTCGTAGAACTGGTGGTGAACTCATACTTGGCCTGGGCCCAGGTGGTATCCTTTCCAAGCGACACAGAAAAGGTGTGCTGCTGGACCTTTTCCATCTTGCAAACACCGCCGTTGTTGCCGCACTTGCGCTCGGTGATCGGTCCGGCGACCAGGGCGCTTCCCACCAGGGTCGGTGCGCCCAGGGGGCAACCGGCATGGGGCTTCGGACCGTCGCCGGGGGGGCAGGGGCCGCCGGCGGGCTCTGCGGGCTGGATCGGCATGGGGGGATCGCAGTCCACGGCCGACTCGCAGCCCGTTCCGGTCGAAGGGGGCGCCGTCGGGGCCGTCGACTGCTGCGCCCCTGACCCGGGCGCTTGGTCGAACACATCGATCAGGCGGCCGGGAATGCCGTTCCTCTCGCGCACCAGGACGAAATGGCACCCCGCTTGCAACGTGCCCAGCAGGGCCACGCCAGCATCCGTCTCCGTGGGCGGAAACTCCAGCAGGGTCAGCGTGGGCTGAAGGATCGGGCTGCCTGCAGGCGGCGGCTTCACGCAGCGGATCACGTCGACTGTGGGCTCGATCAGCGCAGGCCCGGTCTCTTCGATGCCCTCGTGCAAGTCGATGAAGACGCCCAACCCGGCGCCTTGGCCCGCGCCCATGGCCACGCTGCGCGACAGGATTGCAGCCCCGCGTCGATAGGGAGCGACCCACTGGCCGAAACCGTGGAAGCGCGCGCAGGCGGCGATCGCTGCCGGGCCTACGAGCGGCGCCACCTGGCACTCGAAGTTGGCGTTGCTGCCGCGCGGGGTGATCAGCGACCAGAACGGGTAGTCGTTCTCCTCTGTGTCGTAGGTCAGGGATTCAGGCCCGCCGCGGACATGCACCCGCTGGGCGCGCGGCACGGAGAAGCCCTGGATCGCGTCCAGGGCATACCCCTCGCTCGGCACAGGAACCTGGAACTCGAAGGCACTGCCGAGCAAGGAACCGTTCGGCAGCGGGGTCGGGAACAGGGTGCAGGCGAGTTCTGCGCCTGGATCCGCGAGGAACCAAGGCGTTTGACCTCGGGCCGCGGACAAGCCGGACAACAGGGTTCCACCCGATCCCAGGACCGTCACGAAGACTCCGGCTGCCGGGACACCCAAAGAGTCTTGGATCTCGATGCAAACCGAGGCCTCCATCGGGACGATGACGGCTTCCGCAGGCGGAGAGAAGGCTGCCGTCGAGGAGGGGAGAGCGAGGGGAAGCAGTGCGGCGAGTCTCAGAATTTGCATGGCAAGCGCTTGAAGCGGTGGCGGGGGGCGACCCGTAGGGCCGCTCGAGCAAAGGACCAGCGAGCCCTGGACTCCTTGTCCGAGTATTTTTTTACCCCCCCCCCCGCCCCGAAAGAACAAGTCTTTGGTCCCGAGCCTTGGTGCCTAGGCCGGCCCGGCGCGCCCTGCGCGGGCTCAAGAGGGGCAGCGGGGCTCTTGGAATGCAGGCCTTAGAACGGGGCAGGATAGACCTGCTAGGGATCAGGCGGCGAAGTGCGACGGCCGACGAGGCCGAGCTGCGCGCTCCGTGCCAGCGCTGGGGACCGTCCGCGATCGGGGCAGCGGCGGCCGGTTCTTTGAGGGATGCGGGAGCGGGCTGGCCAGCGGCTTCTCGATGAAGCCACTGGGGCGGCTTGCTGGGCCCGCATGACGCCCGCTATCGGTTGCGGAGGGCCGTTCTTCGGGGGGGACGGCGCCACTCGAACATGAAAAGGGCGGAGAGCTCACCCGGGCTCGGAGCCGATGGGACATGCTGAGCGGCCGGGACCCCCCCGAGCGGAGACCTCTGCCGCTGTGCCCATACCCGCCGGCGGTGCGTAGACGATGGGAGCCCCAGAAAGCCTCGACCGGGCTGGCGTTGCGGGGCGGGCGCGGGCCGGGGCGTTTTTTTTAGCCGGTCAGGAGGCGCGCTCGACGCGCTCTTTGTATTCGAGCGTTTCGGTGTCGATGCGCACCTTGTCGCCCACGCCGACGACCATGCCGACCTTGACGTCGATGCCGTTGTCGAGCTTGGCGTCCTTGGTGCCGTTGAGCACGCCCTTGATCGGCGGGGTGGTGTCGACCACCGTGGCGACCACGGAGGCCGGGGGCTCGACGGTCAGGAGCTTGCTGTCGACGAACAGGCCGCGGTAGACGTCGGCGTTCCAGCGCACCACGTCCTCGACGCCGTCCGCGGGGCAGCGGTGCTCGTCGCCGGCGGCCGAGTAGAAGACCTCTTCGTTGCCGTCGCGATAGCCGTAGGTCAGGTCGATCGTCTCGGAGTCGAGCACGTTGTACTTGTCCTCGCCGTGGGAGGTGATCTCCGTCAGGCGGCCGGTGAGGATGTCCTTGACCTTGAGCTGGATGCGCGAGCGGCGGTCGCTCTTCCAGAGGTTCCAGTAGGTGATGCGGCAGGGGCGGCCCTGCTGATCGATCAGCATGCCCTTGCGCAGTTCGATGG
>JBILNK010000274.1:0-3784 GCA_044375105.1 Planctomycetota bacterium | reverse complement strand
CACAGGCTCAGGGTTACTGCTCGTACAGACACCCAAGTCTGCTGCCGAACCGGGGGTCCAACCTCAACCACGACGAAAGTGAAATACCTGCTTCTCTGCTCCCTCCTGCCCCTGCTGGCGTCTGGCAAGTCCCAACCTCACTCGCCTAACCAGCTACCCATGTGCGATGGCACAGCTCTGCTTACGGCACTTACCGGCTGTGATAGCTGCAATGTTCTCACATCTACCTTCTCCATAACAGATCCTGTTTGCGGTGGGAGTTGCGCTTGGTCCGCATTCGTTGAGGTCGGGTGCACGTCTGAGGGACAGTACGGCACTTATTCAGTGAACGATGCAGGGGTGATAACCTGCGGCAGCGGCAACGGCCACGTAATTCGGCTGCCCTGCATCGGCCAGCCCGGCAAGCTAGAAGCTGCCGTCATATTTGAGTGTAAGCCCGTGAGCTGCCCTCCCTAGATCCCTCTTATCGCCCCCCCCCTCCAAGGTATTCTAGACACTCCGGCACTGCCCGGGGGCCTGCAGCGAATCTGACTTCCTAAATGCCCATGCAGCTCAAGACAGCGCTAATGCTCGTAATTCTGGTTGGTTCAGCGGCCTTGATTGGAAGGTCCGTCTGGCAGAGTGCGAAAATCGACGTGCAGGATCGGCAGAGTGCTGCCCGGTTTGATTCGGTGGCGAAGCTGTCCGGCGAGGTTACTCTTTCCGGAGCTGAGCGACAGGCCCTAGTGCAACCAGAGCAAGTCAATTCACTCATCTCGGAGCCGCCTGTTCAGTCGCAGCTCAAGTGGACACCTTCGGAAATGCCACTCAATGTTCCCAGCCCCTTCCCGGTTATCGTTGCTGAACCTGGAGTACCCATCGACCCGAATCGCTGGGCCACCGTCGGCGGCCTTGGGCGGACCCCGACTCCCGACTCAGTATTCGAAGCCAAGTACCCCCCGAACACTGAATCGGGCCTGCTGCTAGGGAATAGCATGCTTCTGCGGCAGCAGGCGATGAAGAAATGCGCCGAGGTGGCTAAGGCCCAGTTTGACGTAGGGGACTACGAAGAGGTGCAGTTTCCCGATGAGAAATCCGAGTTCGGTCCGAAGTACGACACAAACTTTTACTTGGGAGCTCAGTCCAACGTGCTTCCCCAGTATTCGGTACGGATACTGTCCAACTCCCCGACAGGACGAGCGAAGATAGCGTTTTGTCGTTTCGCGGACCACCCGGACATCTACGAGATGTTGGACGAAGCCAACTACCTGAGCCGGCGCCTGGATGCGCAGAGATCCTACTGAGATCCTGCAACAGCCTTGGATTGGCCTACAGTGAAGGCCAGCTTGCGTTGGCCGGTCTGCGGGCTCGCGCTGAATAGGGAAATCGCGTCCTGATTCGAACGCAAAGTGCCAGAGCATTCGAGCCAAGGTATGCCCGAGAGCTCTGGATGGAGATCCTTGGAAAGGGCAGGGCCGTCTGGGGGCTCTCGACGAATTGTGGCCCTGGGGCTGTCCGTGGCCTGGTTGGATTCAGCCGGGCTCTGGTGGGCTGATGCAATGGCCGGGTGCGCCGATCGGACCGATCGAGATCTGTCGGTGCGAGCGCATTCCAGTGCAGCGACCATCGCCGGGAGATCAGCGCGTCCCTTCACGCGGCGGCACTGCGGCTCTGGGAGGCGCACCGGGATGTGCGCCGCGAGGGCGGCCGGTCGCTGTTCAGCGACCCGTGGGTTGCGGGCCGCGGACGGCGAGCTCGTCGCGGCGGGTCAGGAGGGCGGCGGTGGCGGCTAGGGCCGCGGCGGTGCAGGCGCTGGCCAGGTTGCCGAGGGCGGGCACGGCGGCGGTGGATTTCTGGCCCAGCCAGGGGCCGCTGACTTCGTAGGTGCGGCCGGGGTTGCGCTGGGAGCTGAAGTAGAGCCGGGTGCCGTCGGGGGACAGGGCCGGGCCGGTGATCTCGCTGCCGCTGGTGCCGAACACCCGCACGACCGGCTTGACCGCTCCGGAGGAGGTCAACGCGACGATCTCCATGTTGCCGCCGTCTTCGGCCACGAACACGTCGCCGCCGGGTGCCACGAAGACGTTGTCGACGCCCGAGAGCTGCGGATTGGCGCTGCTCGCCAGGTCGTAGACGATGCTGAGCCGCTGGGTGGCCGGATCGAGCTTCCAGACCCGGTTGTTGCCCTTGGTGGTGAAGTGGATCAGGCCGCCCTCGTACCAGCAGCCCTCGCCGCCGTTGAAGCGCGTGGCCTGGGGCACCTGGAAGCGCGTGGGGATGAAGAACTGCACGGTCGGGTCGGGGACCTGAAACCAGACCAGCGGACGCTCCTGGCCCGGGGCGATCGGGCCCTGGCCCTGGGGATCCAGCACCTGGCAGGCCTCGAGCACGCCGCTCGACAGGTTCGGGTAGTTGGTGGGCCGGAAGCGATAGAACAAACCGTCTTCGCGGTCCTCGGTCAGGTAGACCGCCCTGCCGATCGGATCGACGGCGGCCGCTTCGTGCTGGAACACGCCCATGGCAGGGCGCGCCACGCCCTGGGAATTGGGTGTGAACGGATCGCACTCGTAGACGCGCCCGAAGGGTGTCTCCTCGCAGGACAACCAGCGGCCCCAGGGGGTCGGCCCGCCGGCGCAGTTGGCCAGCGTGTTGTTGAGGATCCGGTAGGCGGATTGGATCGCGCCGTCCGCGGCAAAGCGGATCGCGTTGGTGCCGCCCGCCAAGCGTTCCGCGTTGGACACGTAGACCCAGCCGCCGTCCGGCGTGGCGAAGGTCGCGCCGCCGTCGGGGTCGGTGTGCCAGACGAAGCTGGTGCCGGGCACGACCTGGTTGCTTACCGCCACGATGCGCGAGGCGAAGCCCGCGGGCAGTTGCAGCCCGTCCTGATTGGGGGGCAAGAGCGGCCCGAAGCCGTCGGCGGCGGAAGCCGGCGAGGGGGCCGCGATCACCGTCGGGCCTCCGAACAGGCTGAGTCCGAGGCCGCCGAAGGCTCCGCCCTTCAGCAGGCCGCGGCGGCTGGGATGGAAACCGGGGAGGGGCTGTTGCGCCATGGGAGTGGAGGGGCAGGGAGGCCTGAAGGGGGAGCGCATGGCGCCCTGGGGCGCGGATCGGGTTGGCAGGCCACCGGGCGATCGATTCGGGCTGCGCCCGATCGGACCGCTGGCCTGCGGGTCGTCTTCGTCCCGCCATGGGGCGGGCACCGGGTTCGCGATCGACGCGGCGCGCCGATCGCTATTTCTTCTTGTTCGTCTTCAGGCTCCGCGCGCTCGCCGCGATCCGAACGGAGCCGGTCCAAGCCGAAGCGGCTGGCCCGGCCTTCGGCTCGGCCCGAGCCGCACGGGCCTCTGGTCAGCGCGCGCTGGCGCCGCCCAGGTCCTCGCGGCGGGCCAGCAGGGCGCTGGCGCCCACCAGGGCGGCGGCGGTCACGGCTCCGGCCAGGCTGCCGAAGGCCGGCACCGGCGCGCCGGCGCTGAAGGCGGTCCAGGGGCCGCGCACCTCGTAGGTGCGGCCCGGGTTGCGCTGCGAATTGAAGTACAGCCGCTGGCCGTCCGGGGACAGCGCGGGGCCGGTGATCTCGCTGCCGCTCACGCCCGGCAGGCGGATGACGGGCTTGACGGCGCCGCTCGGCGTCAGAGCAACGATCTCCATGTTGCCGCCGTCCTCGGCCACCAGCACCTCGCCGGCGGGCGTCACGAACACGTTGTCGACGCCGGTCAGCTGCGGGGTCGGGCTCAGGTTGGCCTGGTAGAGGATCTCGATCGTGTCGGCCGCCGAGTCGTACTTCCAGACGCGGTTGTCGCCCTTGGTG
>JBILNK010000273.1:0-3795 GCA_044375105.1 Planctomycetota bacterium | reverse complement strand
TCTTGACCACCACCAGCGTGGTCAGACCCGTGACCAGCGGCTGGTTCGAGACGCTGCCCAGACCCTCGCTGGTCTGCAGGCCGAAGGTGTAGTAGCCGAGGGGCGAACCCACGGTCACCTTGTAGGGGTAGGCGCCGAAGGACAAGCCGGCCCAGCTGCCCACGGCCGCATCGTCGCGCAGCAGGAAGGAGACGTAGTAGCTGCCCGAGCCGGGCGGCAGCGCGAACGCGCGCTGGTAGATCGAAGACGGCCAGATCCCGCCGGCCGGAGGCGTGATCGCGCCGCCAGCGCGGGTGGCCAGCCCCGGGTACTGGAGGCCTGCGCCGCCGATCTGGGTCACGTCGCTGGACGCGGGGGACCAGGCGCTGGTCCAGCCGCTCCCGGCGCTGCTGCCGGCCAGATCCGCGGCGGGACCCGAATTGAAGCCGTCGTAGGCGATGCTCTGGGCCTCCGCCGCAGGAGGCAGCAGCGCGGCGCTCAGCAGCAGGGCCGCAGACAAGCGCAGCGAACGCGCGGCAACGAGGGCGCGCGGGGTGCGGGGAGCCGCCGCTCGGCTGCCGCTCTGAACAACCTTTGCCGAACCACACAGGAACCAGGACGAGAACTGCTTCATGGGACTCCAGCCAACGGGTTGGAAGGGAGGGAGCGAAGGATCCGAGGATCCCTGCCGGGCGGGATCCGCGCGGCAACATGAACCCTATGCAGCGACCCGCTCGCGGTCCCGTGACAGTGCCGTCACGATCGCACCTGCGGCGCGGTCCTTGTCTTGGATCCCGGCTTGTCCGAGCCCGATTCTCTTCAAAATCTCCGGCGCTGCGACGATCCGCCGCATTCGCTCCCGGGTGCCCCTCCTCACGCGACGCTCGATGGGCCGCAGGCGCTCGGAGCGCGCCCGCGCAACAGGACAGGGCGGCCGCACGACGCGCGCGAACCGTGCAGCGCGGCGCACCGGACCAGGAGAAGCCTCGACCCTTCGAACGCGGCTCGCGCAGCCGGCCGGCCGTCAGACCAGCGTGCCGGACAGGCGCCCCACAGCCGCGGTCAGCGCCATGGCCAGGGCGCCCCAGAAGGTGACGCGCAGCGCGGAGCGCCAGCGCGAGGCGCCGCCCGCTTGGCCCGCCAGGGCGCCCAAAGCGGCCAGGAAGCACAGCGAGCCCAGGGACACGCCGAGCACGAGGCGCGCCGGCGGCAGGAGCAGCACCAGCGCCAGGGGCAGGGCGGCACCGACCACGAAGGTGCCCGCCGAGGCCAGGGCCGCCTGCACGGGGCGCGCGTGCAGCTGCTCGAGGATCCCAAGCTCTTCGCGGGCGTGGGCGCCGAGGGCGTCCTTGGCGCTGAGCTGGCGTGCGACCTCCGTGGCCAGGTCCGCATCGAGCCCGCGATCGACGAAAAAGCCGGCCAGCTCCGAGAGCTCCTTGTCCGCGTCCGTGGCCAGCTCATGGCGCTCTCGAGCCAGGTCGGCCGCTTCCGTGTCCGCCTGGGAACTGACCGAAACGTATTCGCCGGCGGCCATCGACATGGCGCCCGCGACCAGACCCGCCACGCCCGCCAGCAGGATCTCGCCGCGCTCGGCCTCGGCCGCCGCCACCCCCACCAACAGGCTGGCGGTCGAGACGATGCCATCGTTGGCGCCCAGCACCGCCGCCCGCAGCCAACCGATGCGGTGGGCGCGATGGATCTCGGGATGGCGACCCATACGGCTCATGGATTGGAGCGCCGTTGGCTGCGCCCGGCCCGCACAGCGCTTTCCCCGGGACCGCCATGGCCTCGCCCGCGTCCGACCGCCGTACGAGCCGCGCTGCGTGCCGTGGCCTTGGCCGACCCGGCTCCGTGCTCCCCCGGGACCGCCGACGATTCGCTGCGGCCGACCGGCGGCTCCGCCGCCAGCAGGTCCGGATAGCCCGCGGCGCGGTGGTGTTCGTAGATCAGGGCGGTGTTGACGTCGGCCACCTCCGGCCGCGCCCCGATGCGGTCGAAGACCACCGCACGCAGGTGGTCCGTGTCGCGCACCGCGACATGCACCACCAGGTCGACCTGCCCGGCCACAAGATAGAGGTCGAGCACCTCCGGCAAGCCGCGCAGGAACTCGATCACCGGCCGGCCGTGCTTCTCGCCATGGTCCGCGAGCCGCACCTGCACCAGGGTTTCGAGCCCGACGCCCAGGGAGCGGGCGCGCACCTCGGCGTGCACGCCGCACAGGTGACCCTCGCGGAACAGGCGCTCGAGGCGCGCATGGCACGAGGAGGGCGCCAAGCCGACCAGGCCGGCCAGCTCTTTGTTGGAGCGTCGCCCATCGGCCTGCAAGAGCAGCAGCAGCCGCCGATCGACGGCGTCGAGGATTGCAGGATTGACCATGGGCGCCAGCCTAAATTCCGGGGCGAGACGCAGCCGAAGGTTATTCGTCAAATCTGGTGTACGACCGAATCTAGAGAAGTGGTTCCTGGAGCGGCAGCGCCCCGAGCAAGTCCCGCTGGAGGCCCCGCGAAGGCTTCCTTCGGACCCAGCCGCGAGCCTCGCACCGGAAACTGCCCGTGGGCCTGCGACACGGGCGACGCTGGGGGCGTCCCAGCGCTCACTTGCCGAAGGCCAGCGCCAGGCGTCTTCCGCAGCGCACCAGCGGCACGCCTTCGAGCAGATAGATGCGCACGCCCTGGGCAGCCAGCTGCAGCCCGCAGTACTGGAAGCTCGCTGGCACCGAGATCACGTGGCCGCCAAAGCGAAATACAGGCTCGGGAAGATGCGCGGATCGAGCAGCACCTCGACCTTGATGCCATCGAGCAGCAGCGACTCCGGGGCGCGCACGCCGAGCGCCAGCAGGGTCGAAACGGTGCCGAGTTGGGTGACGATGCTGGCGATGGATGGCTTGCCGAGCTCGGGTTTGGTCAGGACAGTCTGGATCCGTGGATCGATTGCGAAGCCATTGAAGGGCGCAAAGCTGACGAATGCGTAAACGCCGCGGCTTTCGATCGCCCCGCAGCGCTGGATGCCAGGGCGCTGGCAGGAATCCTCGGGGAGGCAGTTCCCGCCGCACGGGGGCTGCACGAGCGGTGCTCCTCAGCTCGTCTGCGCAGCCTTTCCGCCGCCTGAGCTGCCTCAGACCTTCAGCGCCCAGCCGGGGTCGAGAGCAGCGCCGCCAGCTCGCGCACCGTCAGCCGCAGGCTCTCCTCCCAGGGCAGACCGACCACCGCCTGGTCGGTGACGCTATCGCGGAATTCCGCGGGCAAGCCGGGGGCCAGCAGGTGGCGGTAGTCGATGGTCAGCTCGGTTCCGGCGGGCAGATCCGCGCGGGCGAAGATGAAGCCCAGGTGCCACAGCCCCGTGGGCTCGAAGGCGTGGTTGATGTATTTCTCGTCGTGGGCTTCCGGGGATACCACCACGGTGTCCTCGAACCAGCGGACGGCGGTGTCCGCGTGGGGATGGTCCGGCGTCGCCAGGAGCGCGGCCACCGAAAGCGTGTGCTCGACCCCGCTGGGCGCCACGATGACGCGGCCGCGCGGCACCGGCGCCGCCAGGAACAGCCCGCGGCCGGCCATGGAGATGCGCGAGGGTCGGACCAGGTAGGGAACGGTGATCATCGCGGCGCGGGAGGGGTGCTTGGAGGACGGGCGCGGAGCCTAGCCCCGGCGGCGCTTCCGTGGCAACCGGATCGATCGGGGGCGGCGGGCTCCACGAGCCCCCACCGCCGCGGATCGCGCCGGCGCCATTTGCCGTTTAGAGCGAGAATTTCGCCGAAAAGCCGGACCGCGAGGGTTGAGCGCCCGGAATCTCGGGCAGCCTCCGCCGGGCGCCGTCCGG
>JBILNK010000107.1:0-14467 GCA_044375105.1 Planctomycetota bacterium | reverse complement strand
GCCATGTCCCCCCAACGCAAGCACAAGAGCTTCACCTGCCAGCAGCAGGTGCGTTTCGGCCACGTCGACCCCGCCGGCATCGCCTACTACCCGCGCATCTTCGACTACATCCACGAGGCCTTCGAAGAGCTCTGGGACGTGCACGTCGGCGAGCGCTACTACTACCTGCTGGGCGAAAAGAAGATCGGCTTTCCGCTGGTGCACAGCGAGGTCGAGTTCAAGCACCCCCTGCATTTCGGCGATCGGCCCCAGGTGCGCATCACCTGCTTCAAGCTGGGCCGGTCCTCCCTGGGGCTGCGCTACATCTACCGCGTCGGCGACGAGGTCTGCCTCGAGGCGCGCATGACCACGGTGTGCGTCGACCTCGACACGCTCCAGTCGATCCCCATGCACGAGCGTTACCGCGAGAAATTCAGCGAGATCCTGGAGGACGGCGCCGAGGTGAAAACATGAAAATCAGTCAGATGCACGGGCGCTCGGGCCCGGTGTTCAGCTTCGAGTTCTTTCCGCCCAAGACGGCGGAAGCGGTCGGCGACCTCTTGCAGACCGTCGCGGACCTGAACGCCATGCACACGCCGGACTACGTCTCGGTGACCTACGGGGCCGGCGGCTCGACGCGCGAGCGCACGCTGCAGACCGTGGCGCGCATCCAGCGCGAGCTCAAGATCACCGCCATGGCGCACCTGACCTGCGTGGGGCACTCGGCGGAGGAGATCCATCGCATCGCCAGCCTGCTCGAGGAGGATGGCATCGAGAACATCCTGGTGCTGCGCGGCGATCCGCCCAAGGGCGAGACCGCCTTCCAGCGTCCCGAGGGCGGCTTCGGCCATGCCAGCGAGCTGGCCGCCTACCTGCGCGAGCATTTCCCCTTCGACCTGGGCGGCGCTTGTTATCCGGAGAACCATCCGGAGTCCAAGACCAGCGCCGACGACCTGCATTTCACCAGCCACAAGGTCGCCTCGGGGGTCAGCTTCCTGACCACGCAGCTGTTCTTCGACAACGCCGATTATTTCGGCTTCGTGGCCCGCGCGCGCCGGGCCGGCATCGGCGTGCCGATCGTGCCCGGCATCATGCCGATCACCAACGTCAGCCAGATCGAGCGCTTCACCAGCCTGTGCGGTGCGCGCATCCCGGCCGCGCTCAAGGCACGGCTCGATCGGGTGCGCGAAGATCCCGGGGCGGTCATGGCCCTGGGGGTCGAGCACGCGATCCTGCAATGCCGCGAGCTGCTCGAAAAGGGTGCCCCAGGCATCCATTTCTACACGCTCAACAAAAGCTACGCCACCCGCGCGATCTTGGCGGCCCTGCGTTGACAGGCTGAGAACCAATCGCCCCGGGCCATGCTCGGGGTCGCAAGAACGGCCTGGCAGCACGCCGTTGGGCCGCCCTTCAGCGGCCGCAGAGCCTGGACCATTGCTCGGCGCAGATGAATATACAGTTCTCCGACAGGCGATCCGCGGCGGTCGAAAGCCCTTGGGCGGATCGAGGATGGCCGAGCCCGCTTCCGGGGAGTGAATTTCAGAAGCGGAAGTAGATGAAGGGGTTGTAGCTGCCGCTGGCCAGCTCGGCAGCCGATGCCAGGAACAGGGCCAGCAGGGCGGCCGCGGCGGCCAGGTCGTAGGCGCCGGCCAGGGCCGAGCCGCGCAGACGGCGCTGGATCCAGACCGAGGCGTACAGCGGCAGGCGCGTGGCGGCTAGGGGACCGACCAGCAGGGCCGCCAGGACTTCGGGCTCGAGCAGCGGCGGGGCCTCGAGAGGCGCGCCCGTGGGGGCGTGGAGGCCGACCATGGCCCCCAGGTGGGCCAGGGCGCCGGAGAGGCTCTCGGCGCGGAAGAAGACCCAGCCGACCATGACCATCAGCAGGGTGTAGACGTGCCCGGCGACGCCGCGTGGCGGGCGCCCCAGAACGGCGCGCTCGAAGACCAGCAGGGCGCCGTGGAAGGCGCCCCAGACCACGAAGGTCCAGGCGGCGCCGTGCCACAGGCCGCACAGCAGGAACACGCTCCACAGGTTGCGGTAGGTGCGCAGCGTGCCGTGCCGGTTGCCGCCCAGGGGCACGTACAGATAATCGCGAAACCAGCTGCTGAGTGAGACGTGCCAGCGGCGCCAGAAATCCGTCACCGAGGCCGCCCCATACGGGTGCAGGAAGTTCTCCCGGAAGCGGAAGCCGAACATGCGCCCGAGGCCGATGGCCATGTCCGAATAACCCGAGAAGTCGAAATAGATCTGGAGCGTGTAGCACAGGGTGCCGAGCCAAGCGGCCGCCGGGGTCAGCTCGGCCCCGGGCACCCCGAAAACTTCGTCCGCCGGGACCGCCACGGTGTTGGCGATCAGCATCTTCTTGGCCAGGCCCTGGATGAAGCGCTGCACACCGCTGGCGAACAGGGCCACGCGATGGCGGCGCTTGATCAGCTGGCGGGCCACGTCGCTGTAGCGCACGATCGGACCGGCCACCAGCTGCGGGAACAGCGCCACGTATAGGGCGAAGTCGGTCAAGCGCTTTTGCGGCTCGGCCTCGCGCCGCGCGACGTCGATCAGGTACGACATCGCTTGGAAGGTGAAGAACGAGATGCCGATCGGCAGGTGCACCTCGAGCTTGGTCCAGGAGTCCGGGGGCGTGGCCCCCAGGGCTAGGGCCAGCCCGGAGAGCTCGCGGACCAGCCAGCCCGCGTACTTGAAGACCCCCAGGAGCAGCAGGTTGAGCGCCAGGCCGAGGGCTAGGATCCAGCTGCGACGGGCCCCTTCGGCCCGCGCGACCAGGGCGCCGCACCCATGGTTGCCGGCGATCGAGGCCACCATGATCGCGCAGTATTCGAGCTCGCCCCAGGCGTAGAACAGCAAGCTGAAGGCCAGCAGCACGGCGTTGCGCGTACGGGCCGGCAGCAGGTAATAGAGCGCCAGGCACAGCGGCAGGAACGCGAACAAGAACAGCGGCGAGCTGAAGACCAAGGGGGGCGCTGGGCCAGCGGCCGGCGGTGCGGAGGGGCGGGAGGGGCGGGGCTGAGCCGCGCGGGGCTGAGCCGCGCGGGGCGAGTGGCGCGGGGCGAGTGGCGCGCAGGCCGCGGCCCGCGCGGACGACCGGATGGGGGGGCAGCGCGGGCGTCCGCCGTGCCCGTCCGGTGCGGTCGGGCCGGCTTGCCGACGGTTCACGGGAGCTCCCCGGACGGGAGCTCGACAGGACCGCCCGACCCGCGCAGCGGGTCGGGCGGGGGGGCTCCGAGCGACGCGGATCCGTACGGCGCTTGCGGGCCGCCGCTCCGGGACCGAGCCGGGTTCGATCCAGTCTAGCAGCCTGCCCCTGGGCGCCTGGCGATGGCGGGTCCGAGGCGCTCCAGCCGCGGCCACAGGGCGCCGGTCGACGGCCCGGTACCCTAGCTCGATCCCGAGCCGGATCCCCCCCCATGACGACCGAAGCATCGCCCCTCACGCCGCATCTGACCCGCGGTCAGAACCTGGTCACCTTGCAGAGCCACATCCTGGCCGAGGAGGCCCGCTACCCGGGCGCCTCGGGCACCTTCTCCTGGATCCTGTCGGCGCTCTCGATCTCGGCCAAGATCATCTCCTCCAAGGTGCGCCGGGCGCGGCTCGAAGACGTGCTGGGGAACGCCGGCAGCGACAACATCCAGGGCGAGAGCCAGCAAAAGCTCGACGTGATCGCCAACGAGGTCTTGATGCGCTGCCTGGGCGGGCGCGAAGGGGTGGCCATCGTGGCCTCCGAAGAAAACGACGAGCCGACCCTGCTGCGCGACGGAAAAGAGGGCGAGCGGCGCTATTGCGTGCTGTTCGACCCCCTCGACGGGTCCTCGAACCTGGATGTGTGCGGCGGCGTGGGCACGATCTTTTCGATCCTGCGCCACGACCGGCGCGCCAAGAACGCCGAGCAGTCGCTGATGCAGAGGGGCAGCGAGCAGGTCGCGGCCGGCTACATCCTGTACGGCTCCTCGACGGTCTGCGTGCTGACCACCGGCAACGGCGTGGACATGTTCGTGCTCGACCCGTCGATCGGCGCCTTCCTGCTGGTGGGCAGCAAGCTGCAGATCCCGCGCGCCTCGAAGAACTATTCCTGCAACGAAGGCAACCGCAAGAGCTTCCCCGACGGCTACCAGAAGTACCTGGATTGGGCCCAATCGAACGGCTATTCCAGCCGCTATGCGGGCGCCATGGTGGCCGACGTGCATCGGATCCTGCTGAAGGGCGGTGTGTTTCTTTATCCACCGACCGCCAAAGCACCTGAGGGCAAGCTGCGCCTGATGTACGAAGCCAATCCCATGGCGCTCTTGATCGAGCAGGCCGGCGGTAAGGCCTTCGCGGGCCAGCAGCGCCTGCTGGACGTCGATCCGCGCGGCATCCACCAGCGCACCAGCGTGATCCTCGGCAGCCCCGACGAAGTCGACCACGTGCTGCGCCATCTGTGAGCCATGGCCTGGGTCGTCGGGCTCGGCCCGGGAACCGCTCGGGCCGAGCCCGGGCGAGCCCGGATCCGGGCAGCCCTGCGATCGCGGCCGGATTCGCTTGGGGCCCCGAATGCGGGCCGCCCTGGGGAAATCAGACTTGGGGCTCTTGGCCGATCCGGCCCCACGTGCGAGGATCCGCGGCGTCCATCGACCTGTCCGTCGGTGCCGTCCCGGCAGCGGCCTGACCGCGCTGCGCCGGCCTGGCGCCCTTCAGTCCGCCACCCTTGGGGCGGCGGGCCGTGCTCTGCCGAGACACTACGGGTTTCGCGCTCCTCAGCGGATGCGAGCGCAATCGGGGCACCTCGATCCGCGGCGGCGGCCCCATCGCCTTCGGCGGGCTTTGTGCGAGCACCGGGCGGCCCCAGGTCTTCGCGCCTTCGGATCGTCCCCCCCGCGGAGCCCCTCGGAAGCTCATGGGTTTGTGGGATGATGGGCCCATGGAATATCGCCAGCTGGGCCGTTCGGGCCTTTCGGTGCCCGTCCTTTCCTTCGGCACGGGAACCTTCGGGGGCACCACGGAGTTCTTCAAGCGCTGGGGCCAGACCGACGTCCAGGAGGCCCGGCGCCTCGTCGACGTGTGCCTGGAGCACGGTGTCAATTTCTTCGACACAGCGGACATCTATTCGAACGGGGCTTCGGAGGAGATCCTCGGCCAGGCCTTGGTGGGGCGCCGCGACCGCTGTCTGGTGGCCACCAAGGCGACCTTCACGGCCGGTCCGGGCCCCAACGACCGCGGCTCCTCGCGCTACCACCTGATCAAGGCCTGCGAGGCCTCCCTGCGGCGGTTGGGCAGCGACCACATCGACCTCTATTTCATGCATGGGGCCGATCTGCTCACCCCGCTCGAAGAGACCCTGGCGGCCCTCGATGCCCTGGTCGCCAGCGGCAAGGTGCGCTACATCGGCTGCTCGAACTACTCGGGCTGGCAGTTGATGAAGGCCCTGGCGATCTCCGAGCGCTACGGCCTGGCGCGCTTCGTCGTCTACCAGGGCTACTACTCGCTGATCGGACGCGAGTACGAATGGGAGCTGATGCCGCTCGGCCTCGACCAGGGCGTGGGCCTGATGGTCTGGAGCCCCCTGGGCTGGGGCCGCCTGACCGGCAAGATCCGGCGCGGGCAACCGCTGTCGCCCGGGCGCATCCAACAGGGCGGCGACGTGGGCGGCCCGCCGGTCGATACGGAGTTGCTCTTCAGCGTCGTCGACGTGCTGCTCGAGCTGGCCGACGAGACCGGCAAGAGCCCGGCCCAGGTGGCGCTCAACTGGCTGCTCGGTCGCCCGACGGTCTGCAACCTGGTGATCGGGGCGCGCGACGAGCGCCAATTGCTCGACAACCTGGGCGCCGTGGGCTGGAAGCTCAGCCCGAGCCAGGTCGAGCGCCTGGACCAGGTTTCGCGCCGCCAGCCGATCTATCCCTATTGGCACCAGGCCCTGTTCGAATCGCGCATTCCCCAGCCGGTGCGCTGGTAGCGCGCGGCGGCCGCGCCCGGCCCCGGGCACGCGGGGGCGCGGTGCCCGGGGGGGCCTCTGAGCCGACCCCGCTGGGGCCCAGGCGGCGGGCGCGCGGGGGTTCGGTTTCGGCTGGCCGGGCGTGCGGGCCGGGCGGGCTCCGGTCTCCAGGAAGCGACGCCTGCCCTGCGATGGCTGCCGAGGGCGAACCGGTTCCCGGATCGACGCCCGAGGCGTGCCGATCCGAGGGCCAGGCGGCTCAGGCGCTCGATCCGCCGCTTGGCGAGCGCTCAGGAAAAGACCGGCAGGCTCGAGTGCTCGCGGATGGCGACTTTTTGGGCCAGGACCCCGGCCGCCTGCCGGAAGGCGCGGCCCACGGCGCTGTCCGGGTGGGTCCAGGTCAAGGGGTCCCCGGAATCCCCGCCCAGGCGCACCGCGGGCTCGAGCGGGATGCGGCCCAGCACGGAGAAGCCGTGGCGCTTGGCCAGGGTGTCCGCGGCGCCTTGGCCGAAGACATCGATGACCGCCGCAAAGCTGCCGCCCGGACCGATGCGCACGGACTGGCGTCCGAGCCCGGTCTCGAAGTGCAGGGTGGCGCCCGCCGGGCAGCCTTCGACCTGGCCGGTGAGCGCCAGGCCGGCCATGTTCTCGATGATGCCCAGGATCGGCACGTTGACCTGCCGGAACATGCCGATGGCCTTGCCCACGTCGAAGGCTGAAACCGCCTGGGGCGTGGTCACCAGCACCGCTCCGGTCAAGGGCACGATCTGGGCCAGGCTGAGCTGCGCGTCGCCGGTGCCCGGGGGCATGTCCACCAGCAGGTAATCGAGCGCGCCCCACTCCACGTCGGCCAGGAACTGCTCGATCAGCTTGTGCACCATCGGCCCGCGCCAGACCACCGGTTTCTCCTCCGGCAGCAGATAGCCGAGGGACATGGTCTGGATGCCGTGGCGGATCTTGGGCTTGAGGCGCTTGTCGGCGGTCGTCTCGGGCTCGCCCTTGAGGCCCATCATCATCGGGATGTCGGGGCCGTAGACGTCGCAGTCCATGACCCCGACCTTGGCGCCGGTCTGGGCCAGGGCGATCGCCAGGTTGACCGTGGCGGTGCTCTTGCCCACGCCGCCCTTGCCCGAGCTGACCGCCACGATGTGCCGCACCTGGGGCGCGATCTGCCGGGCCTGCTTCTGGCCGCGAACCTCGGCGGTCATCTGCACCTCGGCCTTGTGGATCCCCGGCAACGCCAGCAGCAGCTGCTCGGCCTTGGCCTTCATCTGGTCCTTGACCGGGCAGGCCGGCGTGGTCAGGTTGATCGTCACGCTCACCAGACCGTCGCAGACCGCGTGCTTGGTGATGAAACCCAGGGAGACGATGTCGCGGCCCAGATCGGGATCGATGATCTGTCGCAGGGCGTCGAGGACCTGTTCCTTGGTGGCGGACATGGGCGCGGCCCCGGAGGGGCACAGAACTGGGCGGGTGGCGGGGCGGAGGGCTCGGACAGGGGCGTCCGGGCAGGGGCACGCCGTCGCGCGGCCCCCGATCGGCAATGTAGGGCCCACGCCTCGCCCCCCCAAGACGCGGGGATCGATCCGGCCCGCATCACCCCACTCTTGCACTGTGGCCGCAGGATGGCGGCCCGCAGAGTTGGGACCGGTTGGTCTGCCCGCTTGGGTGCAGCTCGCGTCGACGCTTTCCGGTCTGCTTTCGCTCCAGAGGGGCTAGACCGGCGATTCGCAGGAGTTCTTGGGCCTTCGTGCGAATGGGGGCGCTCTCTTGGCGGTGCCCCACGGGCGTCGGCGTGGCTCCCGACGCTGGCCGCCCGGAGGGTGGCTTGCGCTCCGTCGCCGCCGCGCTGCACCCAGGGTCCGGCGGAGCGATCGGCAATGCCGTTCCAGCGCCCCGGGGGGGCCTGTTTCAGGGGGGGCGCGCAACTTGCTCCGCGGGGCCGAACAGGACGAACCGTCGTTGCCGAGCTCGCTATCCCGCTGGCTGCCCGGTGCCAGGCCCCCACTCCGCCGTCAGGGGCTCCAGTCGGGCTCCGCCTGTGGGGCCGAAAAACGAGCGGAGCCCGCTGTGCGGGCTCCGCTTCAGGACCGGTCGTGTTCGCGCCGGGCTAGCTTCAGGTCGGGGAGCGGTCAACCTTCGTCGCCGCGGCTGCCGCGGTCGCGGTAGCCGGGGCGCTCGGAGTAGCCGCCGCGGTCGCCGTAGCCGGGGCGCTCGGAGTAGCTGCCGCGCTGCTCGCCGTAGTTGCTGCGCGGGCGATACCCGCCGCTGCGGGCCGTATCGCCGCCGCGCTGGTAGCCGCCGCCGTAGCCGCCGCCGCCGCCGCCGCCGCCGCCGCCGTAGCCGCTGCGCTGGTAGCCCCCGGGGCGCGCGCGATAGCCGCTGCCGCCCTCGGTTTCGGAGCCGCCTTCGCCGCGGCCCCCGAAGGTGCCGTCGGCGCGCGGGGTGGCCGGGCGTATGTCGATGCGCCGGCCGCGGATCTGGCCGTCGGCCATGCGCTCGAGGACCTGGTCCTTGTACTGCTCGGGCAGCTCGACGAAGGAGAAGCGGTCGTAGATGTCGATCGAGCCGATTTCCTTGCCGGGCACGCCGGCCTCGTTGGCGATCGCGCCGACGATGTCGCTCGGGCGCACGCCGCCCATGCGGCCGATGGCCAGGTACAGGCGTACCATGCCCTCTTCGACGCCGTCCGGGCCGCGCTCGGCACGCTTGCCGCGGTTCTCGCTGGCTTCGCCGAAGCTGGTGGCCGACTGGGGCCGCAGGCCGGTGGCCTGTTCGATCGCGTACAGCACCGGGCGCTCGCGCGGGGTCAGGATCAGCACGGTGTCGCCGCCTTCGGCCAGGTGATCGAGGCGCTGGGAGTAGGCCAGCATGTCGCGCGGCGGCGACAGATGCATGATGCGCTCGACCTGCGGGAGCTCGGTCGCTTCAGCGGCGAAATCGGTGACGACCAGGGCGTCGAATTCGCCCTCCTCGAGGCGCTTGGCGAGCTCTTCGCGGCGCTCGGCGGCCAAGCCCCCGTGGAAGGCTTCGGTCTGGAAGCCGCGGGCGCGCAGGCGGTCGGTGGTGTCCTGGCACTCCTTGATCGTGTTGGTGAAGACCAGCGCGATCTTTTCCGGCTCGCCTTCCAGGGCGCGCACCAGGATTTCGAGTTTGCGGTGCGAAGGCACCTGATGGAACTTGGGCTCCACCTCGGCCAGCTGCCCGGCGGCGGCCGCGGCGCCGAATTGCTGGGCGTTCTCGAGATGCTCGAGGGCCCATTCGCGCAGCTCGGCGGTCAGGGTGCCCGCGGTGAACCAGCTGGGTCCGCCCACGGCCAGCCCTTCGAGCAGTTCTTCCAGGGCTTCGTCCTGGCCGCTGCGCAGCACCTCGTCGACTTCGTCGACGATCAGCAGTTTGAGCTCCGGCAGGCGCACCTTGCCTTCCTCCAGCAGGGCCAGCAGGCGGTCCGGGGTGGCCACCAGCACGTGGGCCTGGCGCGACAGGCGCTCTTCGACGACCACGTCCGGGGGCCCGCCGCCCAGGGGCAGCACGTGCAGGCGCTCGCCCGCGGGGCCGGTCAGGCGGTTCGAGAGGCCGGCCACGCCTTCAGCCACGCGCAGGGCGCGCTCGCGGCCGGGCACCAGCACGAGCACCTGAGGCTCGCGGCGGGACAGGTCGACCAGCTCGAGGGCCGGCACCAGGAAGGCCAGGGTCTTGCCCGACCCCGGCACCGCTTCGACCAGCGCGTCCTGTCCGGCGCGGCAAGCGCTCAGGAGCTGGACGCCCAGGGGGCTGGCGGCCTCGTAGCCTTGCTCGTCGAGCGCGGCCAGGAGTTGGGGGCGGAGGGAGAAGCGGGCGAAGGGTTGGGCGGAGCTTTCCTTGCGCTCCGACTGGGTTTCCGAGGTCATCGATTCCGATGGGGAGGGGGGTGGGGGCCATCCGCCGAGCGTTTCGGGGACGGCGTTCCGGGGGGGAGCGGCCGGGCCGCCGGGCTTCCGGGACACAAATTTCCAGGGGGAACGGCCCGCGCGGGCCATCCGCAGGTCCCGGCCGCCAGTGCGCGCCGAGACCGGCCCCGTCAAGTTTGCCTCGGGAATCGGCGCGCGCCAGGAACAAAAGGTTTTTTTGCTGCCGCGGGCCTCGGCCCGAGGGCGCGGTAGCGGTGCGCGGGGGCGGCCCGGCCCGCACCCGGCCCGCGGCGGCCCGGCGCCCCGCGGAGCGAGGCCTGCCGAGCGCGCCCGGGGGCCCACCGGGCGCGAGCTCCGCCAAGCCATCGTTTCGGGCCCGGGCCGGGGTCCGGAGCCCCGGGCCGGGGCGGCCGCTAACCTGGGCCGTCCGCGCCATGGCCAGCCCGACCCAACCGCCCCCGGCCGTGTGCCTGCTGTCCGGCGGCATGGACTCCGCCGTGGTGTTGGCCGAGGCGCTCGCCGCGGGGCGCCGTCCGGTGGCGCTTTCTTTCCTTTACGGCCAGCGCCATGGGGTCGAGCTGGAAGCCGCGCGCCGCGTGGCCCGCGCCCAGGGCGTCGCCGATCACCGCTTGGTCGCCATCGACCTGGCCAGCCTGGCGAGCTCGTCCCTGACCGGGCGCGGCGAGGTCGAGAAGGACCGCGACCAGGCCCGCATCGGCAGCGATGTGCCGAGCACCTACGTGCCGGCCCGCAACACGGTTTTTTTGGCCCTGGCCCTGGGGTTGGCCGAATCGATCGGAGCCGAGGAGCTTTGGATCGGGGTCAACGCGATCGATTATTCCGGTTATCCCGATTGCCGCCCGGAATTCCTGGCGGCCTTCGAGCGGCTCGCCAACCTGGCCACCGCGGCGGGCACCGAGCGCGGTCAGCGTTTCCGGGTGCGGGCGCCGCTCATGCAGCTGGACAAGGCGGCGATCGTGCTGCGCGCCGATGCCCTCGGCGTCGACCTGGGGCTGACCCATACCTGCTACGACCCAGTTCTGGGGCCCGCCGGTGCCCTGGCCTGCGGGCGCTGCGATGCCTGCCGCCTGCGGTTGGCGGGATTCGCGGCCGCGGGCCGCTCGGATCCGTTGCCCTACGCGGAGCTGCTGGCGCCGCCCAGGGCGCGCTAGGCTGGCCCCTGAGTCAGAGCCCATGGAAGACCCCCGACCGACCCACTTGGGCGCCGCCGATCCGGCCCTGCCGTCCGCTGCGCTCGAGCGCCTGTTTCTTTTGGTCGCGCGGCTGCGCGCGCCCGACGGTTGCGCCTGGGACCGCCTCCAAACCCGCGCCAGCCTGGCGCCGAATCTGGTCGAGGAAGCCTTCGAGCTGGTGGAAGCGATCGATCGCGGGGACCCGGCGGGCGAGTGCGTCGAAGCCGGAGACCTGCTGATCAACCTGTGCATGCTCTGTCAGATCGCAGCCGAGGAGGGTCGCTTCGATCTGGGGCGCGCGGCCGAGGCCGCTGGGGACAAGCTGATCCGCCGGCACCCGCACGTCTTCGGCGCCCTCAGCCAGGCGCTGCAGGAGCCGAGCGCGGATCCGGCGCGCGCGGCTCTGGCGCGCTGGGAAGCGATCAAGCGCACCGAGCGCGCCGGAGCGGGCGAGGACCCCAGCGCCTTGGCGGGGGTGCCCAAGGCGCTGCCGGCCTTGCAGCGCATCCAGCGCCTGGGGGCCAAGGCGATCTCCAGCGGCTTCCGCTGGCCGGACGCCTACGGGGCCTTCGCCAAGCTGGAGGAAGAGCTGGCCGAGCTGGCCGAGGCCTTCAGCAGTTCTGGGGCCTTGCCGCTCGAAAACCAGGCCCGCGAAGCGATCGGGCATGAGCTTGGCGATCTCCTGCTGGCCGCCGCTCAATTCGCCAACTACATCGGCCTGGACGCAGAGGCGGCCGCGCGCGCCGCAGCCCGTCGTTTCGAGCAGCGCTTCCGGGCCGTGGAGGCGCGCTTCGACGGCCGCCTGGAGGGGCACAGCCTGCAGGAGCTGATGGGCGCGTGGCGCGAAGCCAAGCAGCGCGGTGGGTGAGGGCCCGCCGAGCCCGGAGGGATCCCTGCACGGGCAGGCCCGGAGCGGGCCAGGCGCGGCGTTCCCCGGGCGCCTTCCAGGGCGCTGACCTAGCCGACCGGGCGCCTTTGGCCAGAGGTTCCGGCCGGGACCGGTCCCGGGGGGCTGGTAGTGTCCCGGCCGACGGGCTATCGATCCCATGGTCAGCAGACCAGAACCCTCCATGAGCCAACCCCGCTTCGTGTCCCTCGAGGAGCCCGCCGGTCGCCGCCGCCTGAGGCCCTGGATCCTGCTCAGCCTGCCGTTCTTCTGCCTGCTGGTGCTCGTGCTCGCGCTGGTCTCGCGCGGCGACTTCGGCGCGCGCCTGGCCCGCGTGGGCGCGATCGAACGCCAGCACACCGAGCTCTACGCGATCGAGAAAACCCCGTCCAGTTCGGTGGCGTTGATCTTGGCGGCCCTGGAGCGCCCCGAGGCCGAGCGCAGCGCCGCCGAAAGCTGGGCCGTGGGGGACCTGCTGCAGCGCGCGGGTCGCTCGGATCGGCCCGGGGATCCGCGCGCGTTCGAGCTCCTCCAGCGTTTCGCCCAGCGCTGGCGGCCAGCGGCCAGCTCGCCTGCGCCGGCCGCGGTCCAACCCGCTGTGGAGCCGGCCCCAGAACAGCCGGCGCCGGCCTTGGACGCGAAATCGGATCAGACCTCGAACTCGTAGGGCGGGGCCGGGTCGTACTCGATCTGGCGCCGGATCTCGCGCGCCGCCTCGATGCTCCACAGCTGGCCCGCCAGCCACAGGGCCATGTCGATGCCCGCAGAGACGCCGGCGGCGCTGACCACGCGGCCGTCGCGCACGAAGCGCAGCGCGCGCTCGACCTGGGCCCGCCCGCTGCGCTCCAGCTCGTCTGCGTAGCCGTGGTGGGTGCAAACGCGCTTGCCGCGCGCCGGCCCCGCGGCGGCCAGCAGGGCGGCGCCGGTGCACACGCTGGTCACGAACCGGCAGGGCTCGGCGGCGCGCCGGATCCAATCGAGCAGGGCCGGGTTGTGGAGCTCGCGGCGCACCCCCCGCCCCCCGGGCACCAGCAGGACCTCCAGGGCCGGCGCCGCCGCCAGCTCCAGGTCCGGCAGGACCCGCAGGCGCTTGGCGCAGGGGACCGGGGCCAGGCTCTCGGCCAGCAGCACGACCCGCCGGCCGCCGAACAGGCTCGCACCCATGGCCAGGACCTCCCAGGGGCCCACGAAATCGAGCTCCTCGGCGCCTTCGAAGACCAGCACGCCGATCAGGGGCTCGACCGCTTCCATGGGCGCAGCATACGCGCTCCGCGGCCGTCCACCGCCGCGGTCGCCTGGCCTCCCGGGAGGTCAAGCGGGACCGGCAGCGGGCCGGGGGATGACCCGCCGGGCCGGATTTCGGCGGTCTGGCGGGGCCTGGCATCGGGTTTGCTATGGCGCTCGGTTTCTGCCCGAAAGCGGCCGCGACCCCCGCGACTTCGATGACCAACCCTTCCCTGGCGCGCCTCGAGCGCGTGTACCACTTCTTCGGCCAGCAGGCCTCGAGCGGCGACGCGGCCCAGGTGCCGGTGCTGGCCGATGTGAGCCTCGAGGTGCGGCCCGGGCAGTTCGTGTGCGTGATGGGGCCTTCGGGCTCGGGCAAATCGACGCTGCTGCACGTGTTGGCGGGCCTGACGCGCCCGGCCGCCGGGCGCGTCGAGCTGGGCGGTCGGTCCCTGGGCGAACTCAGCCCCGCGGAGGTCACCCGCCAGCGCCGCGACACGGTCGGATTCGTGTTCCAGTTCTTCAACCTGCTGCCGAACTTGACCGTCTGGGAGAACGTGTCGATCCCCCTGGCGATCCGCGGGGAGCCGATCGCCGAGCGGCGCGGCGAGCTCGAGGGCTTGCTGCAGCGCTTCGGCCTGGGCGCTCGCCTGCCGGCCTTGCCGCACCAGCTCTCGGGCGGGCAGATGCAGCGCGTGGCCGTGGCGCGCGCTCTGGCCGGCCGTCAACCGCTGCTGCTGTGCGACGAGCCCACCGGCAACCTGTCCCAGGAGAACGGGCGCGAGATCATGCAGAGCCTGCGGCGCGCGGTCGATGACGACGGCCGCGCGGTGTTGCTCGTGACCCACAATCCGCGCGACGCGGCCTTCGCCGACCGCGTGCTGTTCCTGATCGACGGCCGGCTCGATCCGAGCCAGGCCCTGGAGGGCCCCGGCCTCGATCCGGCCAAGGTCCATGCGGCCCTGACGGCGCTTTCGATCTGACGCCCCAGCGCCCATGACCCTCGCCACCACCATCGCCTGGAGCTCGCTGCGCCGCCGCCCCGGGCGGGCCTTGTTCGCCCTGTTCGGCGTGGCCCTCGGCATCGCCATCGTCGTGGCGATCTTCACCGTCGACCACACCACCCTGGCCAGCGCGCCCGGCAGCGCCCCGGCCGGCTTCCAAGCCGATCTCGAGGTGCGCCCCAAGCCCGGCTTGGGCGATGTGCGCGCCGCCCTCGAGCAGGTGCCGGGGGTGCTCGAGTCCACGGCCACCTTCCAAAGCGACGGCCGCGTGCGGGCCGGCGGCCAGGGGCCCGCGGGAGCGGCCCTGCGCATCGTGGCGGTCGAGCTCGAGCGCGCTCGCAAGATGGGCCTGTTCCAGCTCGAAACCT
>JBILNK010000272.1:0-3827 GCA_044375105.1 Planctomycetota bacterium | reverse complement strand
GGCAACACCAGAGACTGGACCGCGGTCGCCGCCGTCACCCTCAACCCCCTCCCCGTCCCGGAGGTCGCCGCCGCAGGCTGATTGATCACTTTCAGGCGGCAACTACCTTGACACCCACCGGGGGAGCGGCGGGAGCGCCCGGGGCCGGCGGTCCCGGTCAGGGCTTGAGGTCCAGGACGTCTTGGATGTCGAGGAGGCCGATGGGGTGGTGGGTGGGGTCGACGACGGCGAGTTGGTCGATTTTGTGGTCGCGGAGGAGGCGCATGGCGTCCTCGGCGAGGGCGGTGGGGGGGATGGTTTTGGGGTGGCGGCCCATGTGGGCGGCGATCGGTTCGGCTTGGAAGGGGCCGGTGGCGCGGGCGATGGTGCGGCGCAGGTCGCCGTCGGTGAAGATGCCGGAGAGGCGGCCGGTGGGGTCGGTCAGGAGCGCGGCGCCGGGGCGGCCGGGGGTGCGGGTCATGACCTCGAGGACTTCGAGGACCGTGGCGGTGTCGGGGCAGAGGGGCAGCTCGTGGCCGCGGCGCATCAGCTCGCCCACCTGCATCAGGCGGCGGCCCAGGGAGCCGGCGGGGTGGAAGCGCGCGTAGTCTTCCTTGGAGAAACCGCGCTCTTCGAGCACGACCATGGCCAGGGCGTCGCCGAGGGCCAGCATGGCGCTGGTGGAGGCTGTCGGCGCAAGGCCGAGGGGGCAGGCTTCGGGCAGGGGGCCAAGCTCGAGCACGCAGTCGGCGTGGCGGCCGAGGGTCGAGGCGGCGCTCTCGGTCAGGGCGATCAGGGGCGTGCCCAGGCGGCGGGCGGCGGGGATCAGGGCTTTGAGCTCTGCCTCGCCGGGGTGCAGGAACAGGCTGGGCGTGCCGGTCGAGGCCAGGGTCGCGGAGATCTTCTGGCCCACCAGGCCGGCCTTGCCCATGCCGGTCACGACGACCATGCCGGTGCAGGCCAGGATCAGGTCGATGGCGCGGTCGAAGGAGGCGCCGAGGCGCGGCTCGAGGTTTTGGATCGCCGAGGCCTCGAGGCGCAGCACGAGCAGGGCGCGGTCGCGCCGGGATTGGCTCATCGGGGGGCGGGCGGCGGGGCCGGCCGGGGCGGCGCGCGGGGAAGGATCGGACAAGTCGCGGGGAGCGCGTCCGGTTCGGACGCCGCTGCCTGAACTCTAGGGCCACGCCGCCGAGAACCGCAACCGGCCCGGGACCCGGGGCTTTCCTGGGGGTGCTGGGGGCCGATCCGGGGTCCGGATGGCGCGGGGCCTCGCCCGGCCGCAGCCCGGGAGGCGCCCAGGCGGGCGAGCGGTTTGTGCCTGTGGTTGGCCCGGGTGCATGGGGCGGGCCGCCGTGGGCGGGGTGCCGCCGGTACCGACTCCTCGTCCGGATCCATCCGCCTGCGGGGATCGAGCGGACCGAGGAGCGCGGAGGCCCGCGGGGGTGCGTTCGGAAGCGAGCGGCGCGGCTTCCAGCTGGAATTGGCCGGCGGGGCTCAGCGCGGGGCGCGCAGGGTGGAGTCGATGCGGTTGGCGGTTTTTTGGGGCAGGTCGCGCAGCGGGTCGATGGCGCGGATTCGCAGGGGGCGCGAGCGGAGGCTGTGGAGGAGGCTGTGGAGCAGGCTGGCGCGGACGGGTTGGCGATCGATGACCGCGGGGGCGGCGGTGTCGCTGTCGGGCTCGGGCAGCTGGAATCGGCCGGGGGGGATCAGCGCGGGGCGCGCAGGGCGGAGTCGATGCGGTTGGCGGTTTGGGGCAGGTCGCGCAGCGGGTCGATGGCGCGGATTCGCAGGGGGCGCGAGCGGAGGCTGTGGAGGGGGCTGTGGAGCCGGCTGGCGCGGATGGCTTGGCGATCGACGAGTGCGGGGGTGCGCTCGGAAGCGAACGGCGCGGCGGGCAGCGGGAATCGGCCGGCGGGTTTCAGCGCGGGGCGCGCAGGGCGGAGTCGATGCGGTTGGCGGTTTGGGGCAGGTCGCGCAGCAGGTCGATGGCGCTGATCCGCAGGGTGCGCCAGCCGAGGCTGTGGAGGACGCCGGAGCGGACGGCTTCGCGGTCGACGACCGCGGGGGCGGCGCGGTGGAAGGCGCCGTCGAGCTCGATGCCGAGCAGGTAGCGCTCGGGCGCTGCGGGGTCGGCCACGGCCAGGCTGATGCGATAGTCGCGGGAGCGGCCCACGTGCAGGTCGACCTTCCAGCCGCGGGATCGAAGCTCGCGCGCCAGGGCCGATTCGAGCGCATCGATGTCGAGCGCGGGCGGGGGGCCGCCTTCGTCGCGGGTGCTCGGCACGGTGCCCAATTCGGCGAACGCCAGGTAGTCGCGCAGGTCCTGGACGCCCTTGGCGTGGCACTTGCGGGGATCGAGGTCCGCGGCGCGGATCGACGAGAACACGACCACCTTCTCGCGGGCGCGGGTCACGGCGACGTTGAGGCGGCGCTCGCCGCCGGCCAGGTTGAGCGGACCGAAGCTGTGGTGCAGCACGCCGGCGGCATCGCGGCCGTAGCAGATCGAGAACAGCATCGTGGCGCGCTCGTCGCCCTGCACGTTTTCGAGGTTTTTGATGAACACGGGCTCGCCGCGCTCGGCGGCCGCCTCCAGGGCCGCGCGCAGCGCCGGATCCTTGTCGAGGGCTTCGTCCAGCAGGTCCTGCACCAGGGTCTGCTGGGCCACGCTGAAGGTCACCACGCCGATCGAGCGGTTGGCGGGGCCGGCGTCGCGGTCGAGCAGGCGCTGGGCGATCTCGGCCACGATCGCCTCGGCTTCGGCCCGGTTGGTGGAGGTCCGGGCGCGGTCGTAGACGCCGCGCACGAAGCGGAACTCGACACCCAGATTGCGATGCTGGTGTTCGGCGGCGGGGAAGGTCTGCAGGCGGCCGCCGTAGCTGCGGCGGTTCGAGAATTCGATCAGGCGCTCGTCCCGCGAGCGATAGTGCCAGAGCAGGCTCTGCTGGGGGATGCCCGCGGCGATGGCCTCCTCGAGGACGCTCTGCAGGGGCTCGAGCGCGTCGGCCAGGGCGGCCTCCGGATCCGCCGATTCCTCCGAGTCCTTGCGATCGAAGAAGTTCGTGGGCGGCAGCTGGCGCGAGTCGCCGACGATCACGGCGGCGCCCGCGCGCGACAGGGCGCAGGCGGCGTCCCAGACCGGGACCTGCGAGGCCTCGTCGAACACGACCAGGTCGAAGGGCGGGAAGTCCGGCGGCAGCAGCGTCGCCGCCGAGAGGGGGCTGGCCAGCACGATCGGCTTGAGCACGGCCAGGGCGGGGGCCGCTTCGGCCATGACGCGGCGGATCGGACGCCGGATGGTGGTCAGGGCGCGCAGCTCGTTGATCTGCTTGACCGCCTGGCGCATCGCCGGCTCGGGCGCTTCGAGGGCTGCGCGGGCGCGGTCGCGCACGGCGTTGGCGACCGCGTTCGCCGCGCCTCGGCGATAGTCCTCGACCGCGGCCAGGAAGTCGCGGCGCAGGCCTTCGGCGCGCTCGTTGGGGCAATCGGCCAGGGCCCGGTCCTCGCGCAGCCGGCGCTGGGCGAAGGCGCACAGCAGGGCGGCCTCCAACGCGGTTTCGGCCTGGCCGGGTCCCAGCGCGCCGGAGAGCAGCGCCGCGGCGACGGGGTCGAGGCCCAGGGGAGCGGCGGAGCGCCGCGCGACCGCGAAGGTGCTCCAGGCCGGCAGGCTGTGGGACTCGGCTTCGAGGCGCGCGAGCCAGGCGGACAATTCCGTGGGGGTTCCGCGCTCGCCGGCCAACGGCAGGGGCGAGAGCAGCGCCTGCGCGAGGGTTTGCAGGGCCCCGTCGAGCTCGGCCAAGGCCCGCGTCAGAGCCCCGGCGCGCGGCAGGATCTGGCCCGCGCCCGCCGCC
>JBILNK010000271.1:0-3835 GCA_044375105.1 Planctomycetota bacterium | reverse complement strand
CCACGGGACGGCCAGCCACAGCGGGCCCGGCCGTCCCGAGCCCCGCTGCGTTGGCCGCCGGCGCCGCCGCAGCGGACTGCGCGGCCTTCAAGAACTCCGTCGCTTCCTTGGTGGCGCGCTCCAGCACGTCCTCCAGGGGCTGCACCAACTGTCCCGCCGCCAAACCAGCGCCCAGGCGCCCCACGATCGCGACCGCCGCCGGCCCTAGACGGGGCTCCTCCGCGCGGAGCTGCAGCAGGTCGACCAGCCCCCAGTTCATGGCCCTGAGGGCCTTCTGGACCCCCTCCGCCGAGCGCCACGTGCGACCGATGGCTTCGAAGCTGACGCCCTCCGGCAGTTCGGTCCCCGCCAAGACCCCCACCGCTTCCAGCGGGTCGCGTCCCTTGAGCGCCTGCAACAGGGCCCGGGCCGCGCCGGCCTCCCGCCGCCGCTGGGATTCCGGCTGACGGTAGGCCGCGGGCACCCGGTCCAGTTCCCCCTCCAAGCCCAGCACCGCCCCCCGGGCCAGCTCGGCCGCTTTGAGCACGCCGTTGCCCAGGGCGATCACCGCCGCCGCGTTGCGATAGAGCCCCGCATCGACCCCGAAAGCCCGCTGGGCCGCCTCCACGGCGCGCTTCCAATCGGCCTCCGCGGGCAGGGGCACGGGCCGCAGCTCGTCCCCCGCTTCCAAATCCCCGAGCCGGCTGTCCGGCCGGTTTTCGAGGGCCTCGCCGCGCCGAACGAGCGCCAGGTTGGCGACGGCCGCGTAGACCCGCACCAACAGATCGCGCGCCTCCGGCTGCAACCCGCGCGCCTTGGGCCGATCGATGAAGCCCCACAGGTCGCCCACCGACAGGCTGCCGCCCGCGCTGCCGCCTGCACGCCGCGCTTCGGCGCTGAAGTGCTTCTCCCAGCCGTCCCCCAACACGAAGGCCGCCTCGACCTGCCCGAGTTCCAGCGGCAGCGCAAAATCGCGCATCAGCCGCTGGTCCTGACTGTCGAGGGCGCGCCGCCGGCGCGGATCCTGGGCCGCCTCCATGGCCAGCTCGAAGACCCGCGCCAGGTCGCGCTTCGCCGGCACCCGCGGCCAAGCGGGCGCCTTCGGATAGCGCTGGGCCAGGGCCTGCTCGCACAGATCCAAAAGCCCCTGACGCAGGCTGCCCGTGCCCGGCGAGCGCGGCTCGAAGCTCGGCTCCAGGGACACGAGCTGCTGCTCCAGCACCATGGCCTCATCCAGAACCCTTAGGGAGGCCGAATCGTTCGACAACCCAAAGGCCGCCCGCAGGTGCCCGAGCAAATTGCGCTTCAAGGTATCGCGCTGGCCCTTCAAGAGGTTCCTGGCCTGGGCCCGGTCGGCGCTGGAGAGGTGCTCGGAGTAGTTCTCGAGGCTCTGCTCGCTGGCCAGCACGCGGTTGATCACCACCAGCCGCCCGATCTCCTGGCGGCCCTGGTGATTGAAGAAGCGCGGCAACCACACCAGCACCCGCGCCGTGCGACCGGAGCGCTGGAACTCGCGCAGCTTGGAGGCATCGCGCTCGGCGCCGTCGGGCAGGTCATCGGTGGGATAGTCCAGCAGGATGCGCCAGTCCTCCTCACAGGCCCCCAGGGCATCCAGGGGCAGGGTGCGCACGTTCTGCACGCGCACCTCGATGCGCCGCTTGACCCCGCGCCACTCGTGCACCAGCACCGGATCGGGGGTCTCCGCGGGCAGCTCCAGCTCCTCCAGCAGCAGCCCCTGCAAGAGCCGCATGCGGTTGCCGTGGTTGTCGTGCTCCGCGGCCCGCTGCAGGATGCCCTCCAGGTCGACCCCGTGCAGTTCGAGCCCGATTTCCGGGTTCTGTTGATCCCCCAGCAGCCGGATCTCGGGCACCTCCGCGGCCCACTGGCGCAGCTTGCGCAGCACCTGGGTGTGCTCGGTGTTGGGGATCGCCACCTTGAAGGAGCCGTGGTTTAAGTGCGCGATGCGCCGCGCGTCCAGGTGTTCGAGGGCCGGCACTCCGGAGACCAGCGCCGCCAGCACCAGGGTCTTCAGCAGCCGATCGTCCGCACGCCAGGCGGCGCGCTTTGGGTCCCCGGAGGACAGCTTCAAGAGCGCCTCCCGGGAGAGCCCATGCTGGCGCTCCAGCAGCGGCACCAGCTTTTGCTCGTACAGCAACCGCGCGCGGCCAAAGGCCTGGCTGAAGGCCCCGCTCAGGGCCTCGCTGCCGCTGCTGATCACGTCGTAGAGGTCGCCCACGGGGATCACCTCGCCCAGCTCCAGGTCGTCGCGGCGCTTGACCAGCAACTGCAGCATGGCGCGCAGGGCCGTGCGGTCGCGCTGCAGCATGGCCGAGGCCTGCACCAGGGTGTCGACCAGCACCGGACTGAAGGGATAGACGCGCCGGAAGTCCTCCAGCGTGTAGTCCGCCCCCAAGAGCACCTTGAACAGCTCTTCGTTGCCGCGCCGCAGTCCCTCGAAGGCCCGGTCGATGGCCGCCTTGGCGGCCGGGTCCTTGGGCCGCAGCAGGCGCTTTTGGGCGATCTCGGGCAGATCCCGGGTCTCCAGCCGGATCTCCGCAAAGCGCCCCTGGTGGTGGGCCAGCTTGTCGTCGATGTCGATCTGCTCGGCCCCCAGGGAGCTGCGCTGGATCAGCTCGCGCAGGTCGCGCTGGCGGGCGATGAAGCCGATCAGCGGGATCGGCCGCTGCATGCGGTTCGACTCCACCAGATTGACCAGCTTGTCCACCTGGTCCTCGATGAAGCCCGGGGTGCTGGAGCGCCCGGCCAGCCACAAAATCAGCTCGTCCAGGAACAGCACCAGCCCGTGGTAGCCGAGCCCGGCGGCGTGTTGGCTCAGGCGTTCGAGCCCCAGGGCGAACTCCACCGGCTTGCCGGCCTCCTGGCCGGTCAGCCCCATGGCTTCGCGGTAGCGCTCGGCGAGCAGGGTGCGCTCCCCGTCGCCGCTGGGCCGCGCGAGAGCCGCCTCGAAGCGCGCCGGCGTCCAGGCGCTCGACAGCTCGCCCCAGCCTGCCTCCGCCTCGGCGCCCTCGGAGAGCATGGCGAAGAACTGGGCGTCGCCCATCCTCTGGCGCACGGCATTGGCCGACTCCAGGAGCCCGTCGCTGCCATACAGCGCCGGCAGGGGCGCCCCCGGGTGCTTCTCGCGCACCAACCGCAAATAGCCCTCGAAGACCCGCTCCTCCAAGCTCTCGGCCCCCAGCATGTGATACGGCACGCGCAAGAAGCGCTTGCCGCGCAGCCACTCCCCGTGCTTTTGGATCACCGGCCCCAGCTCCGCGCGCCCCCAGGCCTTGGGCTCGCCGTTCAACACCTGGTCCAGCACGGCCATGAAGTGGCTCTTGCCGCTGCCAAAGCTGCCGTGCAGGTAGATCGCGCGCCCCTTTTGGTGCGGCCCCTGGTGCCAGCCGCCGGCCGGCTCCCGCGAGATCCCCAGGGTCGCCTGCACCAGATCCAGGGCCTCGTCAAAGCGCCGCACCAGCGCATCGGTCAGCACATACTCGTCCAGCGCCCGCGCCGCGCCCGCCCCGACCCCCTCGGACAGCTTGAGCACGAAATCCTGGGCCCCGACTTGCTCGGGAATGGCGATCAGTTCACGGATCAACATGGAAACAGGGCGGTCTTCTGGGTTCCCTGACGGATCTGGAAATTCAGGTCGGCGGCCGGGCCTGCGAATCAGCCCGGCTGTTGCTTGGCCCGCCCGCGCTTCGCGGCCGGCGGGGTCCAAGCGCGCACCTGGGCCGGCGTCAGGCCGGCTTGGTTGGTTTCCTGCTCCAGGAAGGCTTGGTATTCCTCGGCCACGTCGGGATGCCACTTGTCGAGCCAGAACTGCAGCTCGTCCAGGCCCAACAGGATCGGG
>JBILNK010000270.1:0-3853 GCA_044375105.1 Planctomycetota bacterium | reverse complement strand
GGCCCCGAAGCTCTGGCATCCCGACGCGCTCAGCAGCGCCAGCAGCACCACAGCCTGCCGCCACGAGGCAAGCGGCTGCCAGGCCGCGGCTCGGACGGGGCGGGGGCAGGGCTTCTGGCGGAGCATGGGGCCGAACAGTTTATCCGCAGCGCGCTGGCGCCTGTTCCGCCGGTCCTGGCCACGGGCCAGGGCCGGGGCCAAAGGCGCGGGCCGAGCCGCGGCCGGGGCTGGCGACCTGCCGCGAACAAGATCCCGCCCTGAGCTGGTCTTCTCGCGCATGCCCTGGGGCTCGTCCGCCGTGCGGATCGGACCCGATCGGGAGCGTGACCGACCCCGGCGTGCTGCCGGGGGAATTTGGCCCGGCCCTCGGCCCCCTGGGCGCCCCCCGCCCCAGCGCGTCGATCCAGTCCGAATCCAGGACCGCAGCGCGCGCTCGCCGGAGCCCCATAGCCGCCTTAGGGGCCAGACACCGCCCTGGGTCGGACCCCACCCGCCCGAGCACCCCTCAGGAATCAGGCCTTCGGCCCCCGAAGGACCAAGGTCCCCCCCGGAGCCAACGGCAGGCAAGATCCCCCCCGAAGGCCCCGCGAATGCCCGGAGGGCCGCAGGCACCCGAATCGGCAGCGGTTTCCCCCCTCGCGCGGCCATTCGGACACCGAAGCCCAGGCCGCCATGGCTTATCCTCCTCCTGTGAAGATCCTGATCCTGACCTTCGCTGTTTTCCTGATCGCGATCCTGGCCATGTCCGTCGGGGTGCTGCTGGGCCGGCCGCGGCTCAAGGGCTCCTGCGGCGGAGTCGATCGCGAGGGCCGCCCCCTGGGCGATTGCGCCTGCGCGCAGCAGCAAAAGCTCGCCTGCGCCACCCCCACACCGGCCCTCGAGTCCCCGCGCGGAGCGTTCCGCCCCGAACGGCTGAGCCAGGGATCCGGCAGTCGCAATTGACAGGCTGGGATCGAATCGACTCGGGCTGCGCCCGAGCCGCAAAAGTCAGCCGGTCCGACGCCTTTGGGCCTCCATCGGGCGGCCGAAGCGACTGGGATCGGCGCTGCCCGCCGATCGTTCCCGGACTCCGGCGGGTTGAACAAGAACAATCGGCTCGGGCTCTCTGCAAGCCGTGAAGGCGGTCCCTCAGCGCAGCGGCTTGCTGCTGACTTGACCCGGCAGGGCACCGCGCAGCTCGGTTTCGAAACCGGGCGCCAGCTCGATCGTCGGGAAGCCGGGCGTGCAGCTCATCACGAAGCCTCCCCCGGGAGCGTACTCGAGGAACAGGGCCTCGATCCCGGGCAGACCGCGGAGCGCAAGCTGGCCTTCGTGGACACCCAGCACCATCAGACCTGTGGCGTAGGCGTCCGCGCTGGCGCAATCGCTGGCCAGGACCGTGATCGAGGCCACCCGGCTTGCGGCGCAAGCGCCGAGCCTGGGATCGATCACATGGCTGAAGCGTTCGCCGTCCTGAACGGCCCACTGCCGATAATCCCCGGAGGTGGCCACGGCCACATCCGTGGCCATGAACCGCAGGGCCGGCATGCGCGGTTCGTCTCGGCCTGCGGTGGGCCGGTCGACCCCTTGGAGCCAAGCGTCACCGCGCGGGCTCTTGCCGGACAAGACCAGCTCCCCGCCGACCTCGATCAGGAAGTCCTCAATCCCCAGGCCGCGCAGCTCCTTTGCGGCCCAGTCGACGCCCCCGCCCTTGGCGATGCCCGAGAGGTCCAAGGCATGGGCAGCGTCAGCGCTGGGACTCAGGCTGCAGCCGCCGGAGTCGAACCCGAGCTTCGACCAGCCCAATCGGGATCGGATTTGGTCCAGCTCGGGTCCGGGAGCGAGCGGCATGGGGCGCGCTCGGGCCCCGAAACCCAGAGCCCCCACCAGCTCCCCCACCGTCGGATCGAAAGCCCCCAGGGTCGAGCGGTGTACCTGCTCGGAGAGATCGAGCAGACCGCAGAGCTCGGGACTGACGCCGCGCTGAGATCCTGCCGGCTGGGTGGACAGCCAGGAGTTCAGTTCGGACAGCTCCGAATCCGGTCTCCAATCGCTGGCCAACCGATCCATCTCGGCCAGGGCCAACTCGATCGCGGTGCGCACCTCTGTCGCCTCCACCCCGGCGGGCAGCTTCGAGATCAGAGCGTACCAGCCCGTGCCCAGCGCCTGTCCGCGCAGCTCGAGGGGGGTGTCGTTCGAGCAGGCGCAAAGCAGTGCCAGGCCGGCGACCAGCAAGCTCCGAAACAGGCTCGGCCAGGGCGCTCCCAGCGCCCCCGGGCAGAAGTGGATGGATCGATTCGGACGGCCCGGGCTCGAGGATTGCATGGGATGGGTGGACCTGCGCTCAACCTAGGCGGTGCAGCGCTCCTTCGGCAGTCGCCGATTCGAGGCCGCGGAAGCCCGTTGATCTCCGGGCGGCCCTGTCCGAGGAAGGCGAAATAGCGCGCCAACCGCGCGGGTTTCCAGATCCGAGCGCGTCCTGCGGGCCCGGGTCAGCCCGGAGGCGGCAGCCATGATTGCTGCCCAGGGCGATCCCTGCCCGGACCGCGCCCGCAACTTCAGGCTCGAAAACTTGAAGGGGCAGAGCGCACTGGCCTGGTCCGGGAGCGAGTCTCTCTGCTGTTGGGCGGAGAACTAGATTTTCTGCCAACGCACAGCCAGGGCGATCCGACGGGGAGGGCTCGGCCCCTCGCCGTCGGACGCCTTGGCGAATCAACCTCCGAAGTCGTCGAGGTCGATCATCTCTGGGTCCACCCCGAGGTCATCGAGCATCTTGAGCACCGCCGAGTTCATCATCGGCGGACCGCAGAGATAGTACTCGATGTCCTCGGGAGCCGGGTGCTTCGAAAGGTACTCCTTCAGCACCACGTTGTGGATGAAGCCAGTGTAGCCCTTCCACTCGTCCTCGGGCTTGGGCTCGGACAGAGCCACGTGCCACTTGAAGTTCGGGAACTCCCGTTGCAAGGCGTCGAAATCCTCGACGTAGAACATCTCGCGCTTGCTGCGGGCGCCATACCAGAAGCTGACCTTGCGGTCGGTCTTCTGGGTCCGGAACATGTGCATGATGTGGCTGCGCAGGGGGGCCATACCGGCGCCGCCGCCGATGAACACGCACTCGCGTTGGGTCGGCTTCAGGTGGAAGTCGCCGAAGGGTCCGGAGATGACCACCTTGTCCCCGGGCTTGGCGGCGAAGATGTAGGAGGAGGCCTTGCCGCCGGGTGTGCCCTCGGGAGCCTTGGGAGGGGGCGTCGCGATGCGCACGTTGAGCATGATCAAGTCGTCGCCCTCGGCCGGATAATTGGCCATCGAATAGGCGCGCTCGATCGGCTCCTCATTCCAAGCCTGGTAACGCCAGATGTTGTACTTGTCCCAGTCCTCGTGGTACTCCTTCTGGATGTCGAAGCTCTTGTAGTCCGTCTTGAACTGCGGGATCTCGATCTGGATGTACTCGCCGTTGCGGAAGTCGATTTTTTCGCCCTTGGGCAGGCGCACGACGAATTCCTTGATGAAGGTGGCGACGTTCTTGTTCGACACCACCGTGCACTCCCACTTCTTGGCCGAGAAGACCGAGTCGGGCACCTGGATGCGCATGTCTCCTTTGACCTTGACCTGGCAGGCCAGGCGGCAGCCCTCCTTGGCCTGGGCCTTCGAGATGTGACCCTCCTCCGTTGGGAGCAGCGAGCCTCCGCCTTCCTTGATGACCACCCGGCATTGCGCGCAGGTGCCGCCGCCGCCGCAGGCGGAGGGCACGAACAGCTTCTCGTTCGCCAGCGTGGAGAGCAGCGAGGCCCCTTGGCGCACCTCGAGAGGATGGGCTTCGTCGTTGTTGACGATGATCTTGACCTTGCCGGTGCTGACCAGCTTGCTCTTGGCG
>JBILNK010000010.1:0-45414 GCA_044375105.1 Planctomycetota bacterium | reverse complement strand
CTGCCGCTCGAAGCCCCCGGGCTCGCGCCCTGCCTGTTGGCCCAGTGCGAGCTGACCATGTCGCAGTGGGAGCGGCTCGGCGGACCGCCGGCCGCGGCCAGCGATACCCTGGCGCCCGCGCGGCCCCTCAGCTGGAACGCGGCCGCCGCCGTGCTTTCGGCCGGCGCGCTGCGCTTTCCGCTGCACGCCGAATGCCTGGCGGCCGCCGAGGCGGGCCTCTCGACCCCCTTCTGGTGGGGCGGCGACGCGGCGCGCTTGCCGGAGCTCGAAGTCGTGGCCCAGACGGCGCCCGTCCGCGTGGGCAGCCGCGGCGTCAACCCGCTGGGCTTCGTCGATCTGCTCGGCAACCTCGAAGAGTGGTGACAGGAGCCGTCGATCGACGCCGCCGGCCAGGTGGACCCCTCGCGCCGGGCCGTGTTCGGGTTGCCCTTCTATCTGCCGCTCGAGGCCGCGGAGATGATCTGGGAAGCGCGCCGGCGACCGTTTTTTTATGCGGTCACCGACCCGCGCGCGGAGACCGGCCTGCGGCCTGCGGCGCCGCGCTGACGGGTTGATAAAAATCCGCTCGGACGCGGCCCGGGCAGTCAGAGCAGCCCGTCCGCATGCCTTTGGGCCGCCATCCGGCGGCCCGGCCCGCGCCGGCATCCGGCGCGGGAGCGCTGAGCCTTCAGGGCAGCGGCGCGAAGACCTCGTGGGTCAGATCGTAGGGGCCCGGCGAGCCCGACGGCGTGGGCCAGGCGCTGCCCACGATGGCCGTGCGCGCCTGGTCTTCGAAGTGCAGCGCGCGGTGTCCAGGCCGGTACAGCGTGGTGGTGCCGATCGGATTCCAGACGTTGCCGGGCTCGTCATAGAGATAGACCACGCCCGCGTGGGACGGCGGCGGCGGCGCGCCGACCGGCGGCGGCGGGTCCGGGCAGGGCACTACGAAGTACTTGGCGTTGGGGCTGTTCTGCGGCACGCACAGCAGGATGCGCAGCGGGGCCGGGTCCGGCAGCGGCGGCGCTGCCAGGAAGCTCCCCAGGGCAACGCCGGCGGGCGCGTAGTAGGACATCGGCGGCGCGTTCTGCACGTCGATGGCGATGCCGGCGAGCGAGTACAGGACCTCGCCGCCGCCGGCGAACAGGGCGCCGCCCTGCACCTTGGGCACCGAGGCATGGAAAGCGCGCGCCATCAGGGGCTCGTTGAGCGCGGCCAAGCTCCAGGTGCTCGGATCGAGCACCTCGACCCGCGGCGTGGTCACCAGACGGTTGCCCTGGGCGTCGAAGATGAGTCCGCCGGTGATCAGCACGCGGCCGTCCTTGAGGCGCGTGGCCTGGTGGCCGGCGCGAGCCAGCAGCCCGGAGATCGGCAAGGGGCTCCAGCTGTTGTTGCTCGGGTCGAAGATCTCCGGCGCGCCCGAGAGCTGCGGACCCTGGCCCTGCGGCCCGAAGAAGCTCTGCGGGAAACCGTACTTGTTTTCGAGCTTGAACTGCCCGGCCAGGCCGCCCAGCACCAGCACGCGCCCATCGGGCAGCAGCGTGGCCGAATGGAACACGCGCGGCCGCGACATGGGCGCCAGGGTCGCGATCGTGCGCGGCTGGCGCAGGAACCCCTCCACGCTGGCCAGCACCTGCCCGCCCGGGCCCACGCCGCCCAGGATCAGCACGCGCCCGTCCGGCAGCGCCACGGCCTGGTGGTGGGCGCGCGCCGTGGTCAGCGTGGTGGTCAGCAGGTGGAACTCCTCGCGCCGCGGGTCGTAGATCTCGAGGCTGCTGACCAGCGCCGGGTTGCTCGGGTCCGGCAGCTTGCCGCCCGCCACCAGGCCCGTGCCATCCGGCAGGATCGTGAAGCTGTGCTCGCTGCGCGCTTGGTTCATCGAACCGACGCCGATCGTGGCCACCGCCAAGGGCACCAGGCTGAAGCGCAGCGGGTTGCTGACCGCGTTGATCGGGCACAGGGCCAGGGGGGCGAATTCGATCGCTTGCCCGTAGAGGTCGAGGCCCGCGAGGCCGGGGCTGCTCGGCAGGGATTGGACCAAGAGCCCGACGCCGCCCGCGTCGAGGGGCAGGGCGGTGAAAAGCACCGAGCTGGCGAAGTCCTGCTCGAGGCTGGCCACCGGGCCGCAGGGCAGCGGCGTCGGGCCCGGCGTCAGCGCCACGGAGAGCAGCGCCAGGGCCCCCGGGGTGCCGGTCACGGTGAAGCGCAGGTCCGCGCCCAGGACCCCGTGGCTGAAATTCAGGTCGGCGGGCGGGGCGGCGGCGAGGGCCAGCGCGGCGAGCCAGGGGGGGAGGGGCATGGGCGGCCGGGGTCGGAGAAAGGGGCAACTCGGGAACTCTCGGGGACGGCCGCGGGCGGGGCCGGGTTCCACCGCGCGGGGGCTTCCGGGCCCTAGAGTGCTCTCGTGCCGCTGCAAGAACGAAAACCCCTGCCCGCGTCGCCCGCGCCGCGCCCGATCGCCGCCCTGGCCCGGCGCGGCCTCGGGGCTGTCTCGATCCTGTCCCTGGTGGCGATGCTGCTGGGCGCCCTGGCGGGCCCCTGGGCGCGGGCGCCCTGGGAGCTGCCCTTGGCGCGCGTCAGCGTGCTCTCGAATCTGCTGCACCTGTGGGTGCCCCTGGGCATCGGCCTCGCGGGCCTCGAACTGTGGGCTCGTCGGCGCCGGCTGGCGCTGCTGCACCTCGGCGGCGCCTTGGCCCTGTGCGCCTATTTCGCGGCGCTGGCCGAGCCGATGCCGGCCCTGGCCGAGCCGGCTCCCGCGGGGGAGGCGCAGAGCGGGGCCCCCGCGGGCCAGCCCTTGGCGCTCTACAACCTGAACGTGGGCAACTCGGTGGCCAAATGGCCGCGGGTGGCGGCCGAGATCGAGGCCTTCGATCCCGACCTGGTGGCCCTCGAGGAGCTGAACCCGGCCATGGCGGAGGGCCTGGTGGCGGCCCTGGGGAGCCGTTTCCCGTACCGCGCCCTGTACCCCCTCGGCGTGGCCGGGCGCGGGCTGCTGTCCAAACACCCGATCCGCTCCGCGGCGCTGGTCGAGCGCGGCGGCGAGCGCGGCATCCTCGAGTGCGAGCTCGATGTCCACGGCCGCGCGCTGCGTATCCACGTGGTGCACCTGAGCCTGCTGGCGGCCCTGGAAGGCGTCGCCGAGCCGACCGCGCAGGATCTGTTCGACTCCGCCGAGTCGCTGTTGCGCGCGGCGCGCGAGGACGGCGTGCCGGGCATCCTGGTGGGCGACTTCAATTCCACCGAAACCAGCGCGATCTACGGCCGGCTGCTGGAGCTGGGCCTGGTCGACGGCTATCGCCTGGGCGGCGGGGGCTTCGACTTCAGCTTCCCGATCGGCAACCGCTATCCGTTCCTGAGCTCGCCGCCGATCGTGCGCATCGACCATCTGTTCCTGACCCCGGGCCTGTCGGCCAGCGCCGCCCGCCTGGCCCCGGATGCGGGCAGCGACCATCTGCCGCTGTACGCCCGCCTGCTGTTCACGCCGCAAGGCTGAGCCCGCCCTCCGAGCCGACCGGGAGGTTGCCTGCCCGCGCCCGCCCCTGTCCCTGCCGCGCCGCCCTTTCGTGCGTTTCGTGCGTTTCGTGCGCGGCGTGCCGCGAAGGGGCCTCCCGGCCGCGGCCCTGTCCACCGATCGAAGTTCCTTGGCGGCGCACGGCCGGCCGCGCCTGCGGGCGCCCTGGGCGTCCGGCCGGCCGCTGGACCCATGGCAGCGCGGCCCGAGCGCCCGAGAACCCCTGCCGCTCGGACGGGTTCAAGCCCCCGGGGCTGTCCTGCCCAGGAACCCATCCCCCCCGGCCCCGCGGCCCAGGACTGCGCGGCTAATCGAGCTGCTCGAGGCGCTGCTCGAGCTGGCCCAACACCTCGGACAGCTTGTCGCTCTCATCCGAGGTCAGATTGCCGCGCGTTTTCTTCTGCAGCATGCGCAGGTCCGCGTGGATCAAGCGCGCCTGGGTCAGATCGACGCGGGAATGGCCGGTGACGGGATTTTCGAGCACCCCCAGGGCCAGCAGCGCCTGGTAGCCCAACCGGGTGATGAAATAGCCGAAGGGGCCGCCGAAGCGTTCGGCGGCCAGGGCCGGATCGTCGGCGCTGTGCTGGCTCATGGATGGGGCAGGGGGGGGGATCGGGGCTGTGGGGGCGCGCCAACGCCGAGGCGGGCCGGCAGCCGGACGCGTTGCACCCGGGCCGTTGCACCCGGGCCACTTCGGTCGCTTGGAGGCCCCCCCGTCGCGGGGCTCCTGTCGGGCGCTCGGCCCCGTGCGCCCGTGAAGGCGCCGTGGGGTCGGTGAAGCGCTGGGACGGGGGCGTCTGCCGACCAGGCCGACGATTCATGGCGGGCCGCCGCGGCCGCGGAACGGCGGGCCGCTGGCGTCGGACTGCATTGGAACGCGGCTCGGACGCAGCTCGAAGCGATCCGTGCCGCTCGGTCAAACCCGCGTGCGGCGCTGGGGATTCAGGACCTCTTGGCTGCGGCGCAGGGCGGCGGCCACGAAGCCCTTGAAGATCGGGTGCGGCGCGAGGGGCTTCGACTGGAATTCGGGGTGGTACTGGACGCCCACGAAGAAGGGGTGATCCTTGAGCTCGACCACCTCGACCAGATCGAGCTCCGCGTGGTGCCCGGAGGTCACCAGCCCGGCGGCGGTCAAGCGCTCGCGGTAGGCGTTGTTGAATTCGAAGCGGTGGCGATGGCGCTCCGAAACCGAGCTTTGTCCGTAGAGGCGTTCGGCCAGGGTGCCCTCGCGCAGGTCGCAACGGTAGGCCCCCAGGCGCATGGTGCCGCCCTTTTCCTCGACGCCCTTCTGGCCGGGCATCAGGTGGATCACCGGATGGGGGGTGTGCGGCGAGTGCTCGAGCGTGTGCGCGCCCTCGAGGCCGGCCACGTGGCGCGCGTATTCGATCACGGCGCACTGCATGCCCAAGCAGATGCCGAAGAACGGCACGCCGGTCTCGCGCGCCCAGCGGATCGCTTCGATCTTGCCCTCGATGCCGCGCTCGCCGAAGCCGCCCGGCACCAGCAGGCCGTGGACGCCGTGCAGCAGGCTCTCCGGGGAGGCGTCGTTGAGATCCTCGGCCTTGACCTTGCGGATGTCGACCTTGACGTCGTTGGCGATGCCCGCGTGGGCGAGGGCCTCGTAGATCGACTTGTAGGCGTCGTTCAGCTCGATGTACTTGCCGGCCACGGCGATCTCGATGCGCCGCTCGATGCGGATCTGGCGCTCGACCATGGCTTGCCAGTCGGAGAGGTCGGGCAGGCCGCGATCGGCCAGCCCCAGGCGCTGGACCACCATGCGGCCCAGCCCGGATTCCTCGAGGCTGAGCGGCACCTCGTAGATCGTGTGGGCCACGTCGCGCTCCTCGATCACGCCCTCGCGACGCACGTTGCAGAACAGCGAGATCTTGCGCGCCATCTCCTCGCTCATCGGCATCTCGGTGCGGCAGACCAGCACGTCGGGCTGGATACCGATCTCGCGCAGTTTGCCGACCGATTGCTGGGTCGGCTTGGTCTTCATCTCCTTGGCCGCCTTCAGGTAGGGCAGCAGCGTGACGTGCACGAACAGGACGTCCTCGCGGGGCCGCTCCAGGGCGAATTGGCGGATGGCCTCCAGGAACGGCAGGCTCTCGATGTCCCCGACCGTGCCGCCGATCTCGGTGATGGCCACGTCCACGTCGGAGGACGTGACGCCGGCGTGGATCGCCTCCTTGATCGCGTCGGTGATGTGCGGGATCACCTGCACGGTGCGCCCCAGGTAGTCGCCGCGGCGCTCCTTCTTGATCACCGACAGATAGATCTTGCCGGTGGTGAAGTTCGAGCTCTTGGTCAGTTTGGCGCTGGTGAAGCGCTCGTAGTGGCCGAGGTCCAGGTCGGTCTCGGCGCCGTCCTCGGTGACGTAGACCTCGCCGTGCTGGAACGGGCTCATGGTGCCCGGGTCCACGTTGATGTAGGGATCGAGCTTTTGCAGCGAGACCTTGAAACCGCGGCGCTCGAGCAAGAGCCCCAGGGCGGCCGAGGTCAGGCCCTTGCCCAGGCTGGAAACGACACCGCCGGTGGTGAAGATGTGTTTGGTCATGGCCTGTGCGTGGGGGGGGCTCGATGGGCTGGACGCTGGCGTTCGGCGAAGGCCGCGAAGTCCTCGGCGGTGTCGATCCCGCGGGTCGGCCGGGAGGCGGCCACCAGGTGGATCGCGCCGCCGTCCTCGAGCCAGCGCAGCTGCTCCAGGCGCTCCGAGCGCTCGAGGGCGCTCGGCGGCAGGGCGCAGAAGCGCTCGAGGCTCTCGGGCCGGAAGGCGTAGACGCCAATATGTCGCTTGAAGAGGCCCGGCTCCAACGCCGGGGCGCCGGGCGCTCCCGGGCTGGGACCGGCGCCGTGGCCGCGGGCCGGAATCGGCGCGCGGGAGAAATACAGCGCGCGGCCATCGCGGCTCGCCACCAGCTTGACCACCTCGGGCCGGGCCAGCTCGCCGGGCTCGCTCAGGAGCGCGAACAGCGTGGCCAGCTGCACACCCGGGTCGCTCAGGCGCCGCACCAGGTTGGCCAGGTCGGCCGGATCGAGCTCCGGCTCGTCCCCCTGCACGTTGACCAACACCGCGGGCCGCTCCGCGGGCGCGAGCCCCTCGGCCAGGCGCCGGTAGGCCTCCAGGATCCGATCCGTGCCGCTTTGGTGCTCGGCACCGGTCATGACCGCCTCGATGCCGTGCCGCTCGGCGGCGCTGCGGAGCTCGCCGTCGTCGACCGCCAGGGCCACGCGGGCGAAGGCGCCCGAGGCCGCGGCGTTCTGCGCGCTGAGCACGCACAGGGGCACCCCGCCGACCTCCAGCAGCATCTTGCGCGGCAGGCGCGTGGAGCCCAGGCGGGCCGGGATCAGAGCCCAGGCGCGGGGCGGCTCCCCCGGCCCCTGGGCACGGGCGGACGTCGATCGCGCTTGCATGGCCGGGGGGGCTAGAGGGAGCCCTTCTTGACCTCGCGCAGGGGCACGACCTTGGGGCGATTTTCGACCTCGCCGCCCGGCAGCTCTCCCGAGCGCATCGCCTGGCCGCCGAAGGTGTTGTTGAACAGCTCCAGGACGTGGCTGGTCATGGACTGCATGGCCTTCCAATCGCCGGCGTCGCTGCCCGAGCGCACGCCGAAGGAGCGCAGCTCTCCATCGCGCTCGAGCTCGATGGCCTTGGTGTCGAGCTCGTTGGCCGGACCCGGCCGCGAGCGCCGCTCGAAGCCCAGGGCATCCAATTGGCCTAGGAGCCGCGCCATCTCGGCATCCTCGACGATCTTGAGCGAGGCCTCGTCGCGCGGGGTCGAGTAGTAGGTCAGCCGGTCGGTATGCGACTGGCTGGCCAGACCCAGGTGGCGGATCGAGCCGTCGGGGAGCTTCTCGCTGACCGAAGCATCGCGCAGCGTCAGGCGGGCGACCACCGGGCCCTTGGGCGCGCTGGCGCAGCCGGCCGCCAGCAGGGCAGCGCATCCAAGCGCCGCGGCCAGGGGCCAGCGCAGCGAGGACCTCTGGCCATGGCGGGCGGGGACGGGCATGCGGCGGCACTCTAGCGAGGCTCGCGGCCCGGGGCCAGAAGGCCGCCGAGCGAGCCCGCGGAGCGCCAGGGCCCCCGACCCGCCAAGTGGGGGGGTGCCGGCGAACTCCGCTCACGGGCGCCGCCGTCGCCGCCCGCCGGCCCGAGCCCAGCCCTCACGGCAGGCCGCTCGGCTCGGGCAGCACCCGCCCGTCGTCGGGGACCCGCCAGGCGCGGGCCACGGGCAGGAAGAAACCGCCCACCTGGCTCAGGGCTTCGGCGCTCCACAGCCGGCCTTCTTCGGACACCTTGGCCCCGTCGTGCACGGTGCCCGGCAGCCAGGGGCGGCGGCTTTGCGGCGCGCTGCCCGAGGCGCGGAACGGATTGAGCCCGCCGACCACCTGCAGCTGGGCGTCGTATTCGGCGATCGCCATCCACAGCCGCACCGGCAGCAGGTCGCCGCGCCGGTAGGGGCCGCCGAATTCCGCAGCCTGCGCCGGCAGCCGGGTCAGGTAGCTCTCGCGCACGATCGAGCCGGTCATCCAGCGCGAGGTCGGCCAGGCCCCGTAGCAAGGGCGGTGGTTGTTCTGCCACACGCCGCCGCGGCCGTCGGTGAAGCGGTCGATCACGTGGTAGTCCTTGCCCTCGAGCGGACCGGCGTACCAGGTGTAGGTCACGAAGGCCTGGGTGCCGTCGAGCCAGCCCGGACTGACGTCGTAGCCCAAGAGGACCATCTGATAGACCCGACCGTCTTCGATGCGGCGAAAGTCCACGCTGCCCGGATGCTGCAGCGCCGCCTGGACGCGGGAGACCTCGTGGGGCTCGCCGGGGCCGGTGTCGGTCCAGACCTCGTAGAAGCGCTGCTCGCCGGGTTCCCCACGGGCGCGCTCGAGTCGGTACACGGGCTCGAGTTCCTCGGCGTGTTCGTAGTCGTGATGCACGCTGGCGATCTTGAAGCGACGCGCCACGACCTCCATCAAGCGGGCGTCCTGCGCGAAACTCTGCAGGTGGCCCACGAACCCATCCAAGGTTTCGAGGGCGGCCAGGGTCTCCGCTTGCTGCTCGGGATCCAGCTTGGCCCAGCGGTCGAGGTGGTGGGGGAGCTTGACCAGCAGGGTCCCCGGCGGATTCTGGTAACGGACGGCCCAGTTGTAGGCGCTGGCGATGCGCCGCGGAGCCTCGGCGCTGCCCCGCTCGACCGCGCCGATGGCCTGCCAATAGCTGCCGAACTTGCTCAGGTTGGCGGTTTCGATCTGCTGGATCGCTTGGCCTGCCAGCAAGGCCAATCCGATCAGCCCGAGCGCCGCACGCTGCCCGGGCCAGCGCCGCAGCGGTCCCTGCGTCAACCAGCTCCAGCCGCTGGCTCCGAACCAGGCGATCAGCGGCAGCAGGGGCATCCACAGCCGGAAGGACTTCGAGCCCTTGGTGCTCATGATCAGCACGTTGAGCGCGAACACCGCCAGCAAGGTCAGCGCCAATCCGGAGCGCTTGGCCAGCAGGGCCACGGCGCCCAGCCCGAGCAACGCCAGCGAAGCGAGCGGCAAGCCCTGGGCGCTCAGGTTCTCTAGGTACCAAAGCCGCGAAGTGGCCGTGCGCATCTCGGCACCTGGCGAAGGCGTGCTGAAGGCCCAGGCGTAGACATCGCGGCCGGCTTGATCGAAGCCGGCCTTGACCAGCAGGGTGGCCAGCTGCGGCGCGAAGTTGGACTGCACGTAGGTCAAAAAGCTCGATCCGAAGCGCCCGTAGGTCCAGCCATCGAGCAGGCATTGCAGCAGCAGCAGCGCCGCGAAGGAGAGCAGCGCTGCGCCCAGCACGCGTGCCCGTCGCCAGGCGCTCAACAGCGGCAGCGCGGCGCCGAGCAGGCCTCCGATCAGCAGGTTCTGGTAGGCCAGCAGGACCGCTGCGCCGAGGGCCGCCCCGAGGGCCAGGCCGTCGCGGGCCCTGGCACGGCCGGCCGCGCAGGCGCGATCGACGATCGCCAGCGCCAGCGCAATGCTGGCCAGGCCCGCTGCGGCGCTGAGCGGTTCGACGCTCCAGCGCAGGAAAATTGGATTGAGGCACAGCAGCGCCACGCCCGCCAGCGCCGGCCCTTCGCCGAAGCGCTCGCTCAGCCGGCGTCCGAGCAGCCGCGCGGCCCACAGTCCGCAGCCGATCTGACCGAGGCGCGCCAGCACCACCGGCAGGCTGGGCAGATCGAAGGGCAACAGGGATTCGAGCCAAAAGACCGGCAGCAGCAGCGCCGAGAAGGCGAACGAGCGCAGGGTGCCCGGGTCGAGCGGCAGGCCGCGATGGACCGTCTCGGCGCGCTCGAGGTATTCGATCGAGTCGGCTAGCTGGTAGCCGGACAGCTGGACCCAGGTCCAGACCTGCAGGAGCAGCACCGCCAGGAGCAGGGCCTCGAGGGCGCCCAGGGAGCGGGGACTCGGGGAGGGGCCGGCGGCGGGCGGGGGAGCGGGGTCGGCAGCCATGGGGCCAGCCTAAGGGCTGGTCCTGGGGTCGCAGGGGGGCAGCGGATCTGCTCCGCGGCCGAGGCCACCGCCGGTGGTACCCAGACCCAGTCTTGACACCAGATCTGGGGCCTCGAGGGCCAGGACGCCGAAAAACCTTTGACACCACCGGGCCCGGGGGTGAACACTCCGACCTTCGGAGCAGGGATTCTCGCCGCGCGCGGGAGCCTTGCTCCAAGTCCTTGTGGGATCAAGGGTTGCGCGCCAACCCAAGGCTCCATGGGGCCTTCCGCCAGCCCCGCCCGCTTCGAACGCCCCGTCGGATCTGCCCCGTCGGATCTGCCCCCGGCAGCGCCCGCGCGAGGCCGATCCTCTGGCACCCCGCCCGCCCCCGGGCAGGCGCTGCCCAGCCGGCCTGTGACCCCCCGCGTCCGCGTCCGCGGCCGGTCCCGGGCCCGTCCCTGTTCCCCGCCGTTCCTCTCAGCCCCCAGCGCCCCCCGCCACCCAGATGGGCAGCTTCGAACGCTTCATCATCCTCACCGTCGTGTTCCTGGCCGCCGTCGTGCTGGCCGTGACCTTCCGGGCGGAGGGCCCCCTGGGGCAGAAGAGTCCGAGCGAGGCCCTGGCCGCTGCGGGGCGCGAGGCGACCCTGCTCGATCCGCGCGGCGGGGCGGGCACTCCCGCCTCGCGCGTCGAGCCGACCCGCAGCACGCCGGCGACACCGACGGCATCCGGAGTCCCGAGCGAAGCCGCGCTTGCGGCGCCGCAGGACCTCGCGGCCGCCGCGGAGGCCCCCAAGTTCGTGCCCCTCGAAGTGCCCCAGCAGCCCGGCACCGAGCCGCGCGCCGGCCTGCTGAGCGCGCCCGCGCGGCCCGCGGAGCCGGAGCTCAAGCTCTGGCCGGGACCGGAGCAGAACAGCCTCGGTCAGCCGCGCATGCTGCGCGACGTTCCGGGTCTCGAGCGCTACCCGGTGGCCGGCGAGGATCTGGCCCTGTTCTCGGTCCCTTCCGGAGCCACCTGGTCCGCTCTGGCGCAGCTGCTGTACGGGGATGAAGCCGAGGCCGAGTCCCTGCGGCTGGCCAACGACGCCCCGGCCGAGCCCGTCGCTGGCGCGCGCGTCCTGGTGCCGATCTACCGCGGCCAGATGGGCGCCGTGTCCTTGGACGAACGCCCGGTGCAAGTCCAGCCGCGCGCCCCAGGCCAGGCTGGCCCGGGAAGCTCGGTCTCCGAGCCGTCGCAGGGCGCCGCGACGGCCAGCGCCTCCAGCGACGGCCGTACGCAAGCCCCCGCGCCGTCCACGCCCGCCGGGCAAGCGCCGGTGCGGACCTACGAGGTCATGCCCGGCGACAGCCTCTCGAGCATCGCGCAGCGCTTCTACGGCTCGCCCAACGAGTGGCGCAAGATCTTCGCTGCCAACCAGGACGTGCTGCCCAATCCAGACCGCTTGACGCCCAAGCTGGTGCTGCGCATCCCGTGAGGGAGCCGGCGAGAGGCTGAACGACAGCTCGGCGCGCAGTGCCGATTCTAGCCCTCGGGGCCGCCGGATGGCGGCCCAAGGGCCCGCCGATCGGGCGGTCTGGCGACTTGGGTCCCGCCCCGGTCGATGCCCCCCGCAAGCTCAATCCTCGCGATTCTTGAGCCCGTAGCGATCGAGCTTCTTGTACAGGTGGCTGCGCTGCATGCCCAGCCGCTCGGCGGTGCGCTTGACGTTGCCGCCGTTCTCTTCGAGTTTGAGCTTGAAGTAGAGCGCTTCGCTGGCGTTCTTGAAGTCCTCGAAGCTCTGGCTGGCGAAGGGATCGCTGGCGCCGGCGCGGGCCGCGGTGGGGGGGATCGAGAGGGAGGGTCCGTTCTCCAACAGGCGTTCGAGCTCGGCCCGCTCGAGCACGTCGCTGTCCCCGGCGAACACGAAGGCCGCTTCCAGCAGGTTCTTGAGCTGGCGCACGTTGCCAGGGAAAGGCAGCCCGGCCAGGAAGGCGCTGGCCTCGGGCGACAGCACGAGGGGGCTGCGGCCCTGGCGGCGCGCGATGCGCTCGAGGAAATGGGCGGCCAACAGCGGGATGTCCTCGGGTCGCTCGCGCAGCGCCGGGGCCCGCAGCGGCACCACGTTCAAGCGATAAAACAGGTCCATGCGGAAGGACTTGTCCTCCACGGCGCGCTTGAGGTCTGCGTTGGTGGCGGCCACCACGCGGATGTCGACCGCGGTGGGCTGATGGCCGCCGACGCGCACCACCTCGCGGGTCTCGAGGGCCCGCAGCAGCTTGGACTGCGCCGCCAGGGGCATGTCGCCGACCTCGTCGAGGAACAGCGTGCCCCCGGAGGCGGCCTCGAAATGGCCGATGCGGCGCTCGTGGGCGCCCGTGAAGCTGCCCTTCTCGTGGCCGAACAGTTCGGATTCGATCAGTTCGGCGGGGATCGCGGCGCAATTGACGGCCACGAACGGGCCTGGGGCCCGCGGGCCGAGCAGGTGCAGATTGCGCGCCAGAACCTCCTTGCCGCTGCCGTTTTCGCCGGTGATCAGGACCGGCGCGTCCACCAGGGCCGCGCGCTCGACCTGCTCGAGGGTGCGCTTCCAGAGCGCCGAGCTGCCGATCGCTTCGTAGCGGTCGCCGAGCTCCTTGCGCAGGCTCTTGTTCTCGGCGGAAAGCCGCCCGCGGGCCAGGGCCCCGCGCACGGAGACCAGGGCGCGGTTCTGGTCGAGGGGCTTCTCCAGGAAATCGGCGGCCCCGCGCTTGACCGCGTCGACGGCGGTGGAAAGGTCGGCGTGGCCCGAGATCATCACCACCTGGGGCGCGCCGGGCCGCTGCAGCAGGGCCTCGAGGAGCTCGAGGCCGTCCATGACAGGCATCTTGAGGTCGGTCAGCACCAGGTCCGCCCGGCGCCCCCGGCCGGCTTCTTCGTCGAGGCGCGCCAGGGCCTCGCGGCCGTGCTTGGCCGTCCAGACCTCATACCCTTCGTAGGTCAGCAGCAGCTCGAGGGTCACCCGGATGTCGGGCTCGTCGTCGACCACCAGCACGGTCGCCCCGCGGCGCCCCGGGGCCGGACTGGCCGGCTTTTGATCCTTGGACATGGGGCCATCCTGGCCGGGGCGCTGCCCGGCGCCAAGCTCCCCGGGCCGGCGCCGGCCCCCGGTTGGTAGCCGCCCGCCCCAAGGCGGGTAGGGCGCGGGTTCGGGAAGCGCGTTTCGCCGGCCCCTGCCCGGCCAGCGAGAGCGACGGCCTGGCTCCGCTCGGCTTGACCCGCCCCCGCCCCTGGCTATCATCCCCGCCTTCGCCCAGCCGGCGATCCGCAGAGCGACTCCGCCCAGGCCGTCCGATAGCCGGGCACCGCTCCGCCTCCCCCGATCGTCCGGCCCCAGGCGCCCGGCCGCAGCCCATTCGGGCTCGCGCGCTCCGCGGCGCTGCCTCCACCTCCCCCCACCCGCGCCGAGGAGCCTTCATGCTCGGATCCGCCGTGTCCTGCCTGTCGTTCGGTCCCAACCGCCGCTCGCCGGTCCTGTCCGCTTGGGCGGCCGCGGTGCTCGGCGGCATGCTGGCCTTCAGCGCGCCGGCCGCCGCTGCCCAGGACGACCTGCAGGGACTGTTCAGCCAGGGCATGGAGGCCCTCGATCGGGGCGAAGACGCCGCGGCTCTGGCGGCGTTCCGCCAGATCCTGGCGCTCGACCCCTCGCGCGAAGACGCCTACGAGCTGTGGCGCAGCACGGACCATCGCGCCCTGCAGCGCCTGCTGATGAAGCAAGGGCAGTTCGAGGTCGTGGCCCTGCGCTTGATGGGCTTGGCGCGCGAGGAACTGCGCGAGCGTCAGGATGATCCCGAGGCGATCCGCGGCCTCCTGGCCGGCCTCGAGGATTTGGATCCGATCCAGCGCCGCCAGCGCGTCAGCCAGCTGCGCGCCAACCATGGCGAGTTCGCCGTCCCGCCGATGCTCGGGGCCCTGGCGGACGAGAGCGATCAAGACCGCCGCGTGATCACCATGATCTCCCTGGCGGAGCTGGGCTCCTCGGCGGTCCCGCCGCTGATCGAAGCCCTGGGCGCCTCCTCGGCCTACCTGCGCCGCAACGTGGCCCTGACCCTGGGGCGCATCGGCGACGCGCGCGCCGCGGGCGCCCTGGCGCTGCTGGCCCGCGACGATCCGGATGGCGAGGTGCGCGGCGCGGCCCAGGAGGCCCTGGCCAAGCTGGCCCATGGCTCCGGGGCCCCCGAGGCCCTGCTGGTGGCCCAGGGCGAGGCCTACCTGGCCGGCGAGCTGTCCGTGCTCGATCCGTACCTGGTCAGCCCGGTCGTGTGGAGCTTCCGCGGCGGTCGCCTCGAGCCGCGTTCGGTGCCGAGTCAGCTGTACGGCACGCAGATGGCGCGCGGCGCGTTCCTGCGCGCTTTGACCGCCGATCCGGCCAACCTGGCGGCTTTGGGCGGCCTGGCCCGCGCGGGCACCAAGGCCGGCGTGATCGTCCAGGACCTGATCGCCGCCGGCGGCGACGAGGAGGCCCTGCAACCCTTCGCCGAGGAGGGCTCCCTGCTGGCCGGCGCCGCCGGTCCGGGCGCTTTCCGCGCCGGGCTCGAGCGCGCCATGGCCAGCCGCGACTACGCCGGCGCCGTGGGCCTCCTGCGCCACTACGCGAACACCGGGGTCAGCGCCAACCCGACCCTGGCGACCGCCATCGACGACGGCCATCCCCAGGTGCGCGGCGAAGCGGCCCTGGCCTTGGCTGCGGTGGCCCTGCGCGGCGGCGCGGAAGTGCCGGCCCGCGCGATCGGAGTGCTGGGCGAAACGGCCGGCCGCGAAATCGTGCGCACGGCCGTGGTGATCGATCCGAACGGCCCGCGCGCCGAGGCCCTGGCGGCCAAGCTGCGCGGCGAGAACCTGGCCGTGGCCGTGTCGAGCCGTGCGGCCCAGGGCCTTCTGACCCTGCGCCAGCTGCCCGGGGTCGACCTGATCGTGCTGGCCGACGAGTTCCCCGACATGACCGCCGACCAGCTCCTCAAGGAGATCGGTGCGGACCTGCGCTCGGCCAACGCGGCCCGACTGATGCTGGCCGGCGACGCGGAAGCGGCGGGCGAGCTGTACGGCGAACGCGTGGCGGCGGTGGCCGCCAGCATCGAGGAGCTCCCGGCCCTCGAGGAAGTGCTCAGCGAAGGCATGAACCGCGACCGGGCCGAGGCGGATTCTCTGTCCCAGCGCGCGGCCCAGACCCTGGCTCACCTGGCGCAGCGCGGCCAGAACATCACCGACGCGGTCGACGGCTTGGCGCGCACGCTCGCCGGCCGGCCCGAGCCGGTGGTGTTGCCGGCGGTGACCGCCCTGGCCACGGGCGGCACGGTTCAGCAGGTCCCGGCCTTGCTCGGGCTCCTCGCGGACGGCGAGCGCAGCGAAGGCTTGCGCGTGGCGGCGGCCGACGCCCTATCGGCGCTCTTCGCCCGCGGCCGGGTCGCCGGGGCTGAAGCGGTGGTGGCGCCCTTGCAGGAACTGCTGCTCGGAGCCGACACCGCTCCGGCCCTGCGCCAGGCGGCGGCTCGCGCCATGGGCGCTCTCGAGCTCGACCCGGCCCTGCGCGCCGAAGCGATCCGTCTCCTGAGCCAGCCCCTGGCTCAGGAGTGACAGGCTGAGAAAAAAATCGACTCGGGCGGTGCCCGAGCCCTCGGGCCAGCCTGTCAGCACGCCTCTGAGCGGACCAGCGACGATCCGCCCGGGTCCACTCCAGCGGCCGCCCGCCTGCGCCCCCGGCGCCGGCGGGCGGCCGCTAGGTTTTTGCTGCCGGTGCTCCGCCGCTCGAGCAGCGCGCGGGTGGAAAGGCGGGTGGGGAGGATTGAAAAAGCGGCTTTTGCCTTGCGCCACCAGCCGGATTCCCTAGGCCCCTCCGTTCGGGGCCGCTGCGCGTGGAAATTCGCGCGCGCAGCGTTATCCTGCTTGCCTCCGTGTGACGAGACGCGCTGCCCCGGCCGCGTTGCTCGATCGCGCGGCGCAGAGGCCAGAGTAGCTCAACGGTAGAGCACTGCTTTCGTAAAGCAGGGGTTGTGGGTTCGAATCCCATCTCTGGCTCCATTTCCAGGTCCTCCGGGAAGCGCTTGGTTGCAGGAAGAGGTACGGCGCACGGCTCTGCTCCTGGCTCACGATCGGCAAGCCCTCGGCGGGATTCCTCGACTCGTATCCGCGGACCGTCCGGAAGCGCGCCGGTCTACGTTGCCTGCACGTTTCCCGCCTGCACGATTCCCCGAAGGCCCCCCGTTTTCGTGACGAGAGAGGCTGAAAAAGAGCATCGGCGCACAGCAACGATTCCAGCCTGTGCGGCCGCCGGAAGGCGCGGCCCAAGGTCAGGGGGGCGGGCGGATCCGACCGCTCGGGCGCAGTCCGGGTCGATCGTCGCTCAGCCGGTCAGCGCTGCGGCTGTGGTGCGGCGTCGACCCAGGCCGCGAGGGCTTCGGCCGCGTCCAGCAGGAAATGGGCGTCCGTGCCGCTGAGGGTTGCGGGGAGTTCGATGAAACGGCGCTCGCGCACCGCGGGCAGGTCGGACAGGCGCGCTTCCGCCTCTAGGAAGGCGGCCGTGGCGGTTTCCCCGGCGGAGCCCGTGCTGCTGGCCAGGATGAAGGCGTCCGGGGCGAGGCGCCGCAGCCCTTCCAGGTCGAGGCGCGCATGCCCGGGGTATTGCGCCCCGGCGTTGGTGGCTCCGATCAGCGTGCAGAGCAGATCGAAGGTCGTGCCCGCGCCGGCCACCCAGCCGCCCTCGCCGCCGTTGCTGTAGTCGATCAAGCGCCAGGCGCCTCGGTTCGGGGCCCCCGCGGCGAGTCGAGCGCGGCGCGCCTCGAGCTCCTCGATCAGCTGGTCGACGCGCGGGGTTGCGTCGCACAGCCGCGCCAGCAGGCGCAGGTCCTGCTCGACCGCTTCGAAACTCTGAGGGTTCGGCAGGCTCAGCACCGCGATGCCGGCGCGTTCGAGCTGCCAGCGCTGTTCGTTCGATTGCCAGGCGCGCATCAGGACCAGGTCCGGGGCCAGGGTCAGCACCGCTTCGGTGTCCAAGCTGTCGAGCAGCCGCGACTCGTCGAGGCCATAGCCCCGTTCGATGGCCACCGAATAGGGCCGCGCCGAGCGCGGCATGCCCACGATGCGCTCTGGTTCGACCAAGGCGCTCAGCAGGTCGAGCAGTCCGGCATTGGTGGCCAGGATGCGCTGGGCCGGCCGCTCCAGCCGCGCGCGGCTGCCGTCGGGCGCGAGCAGTTCGAGCGGGAACCCGGGACCGCTGAGCTTGAGTCCCGAGAGGACCTCGACGGCTGATTGGCTGGCGCCCGCCGGAGCCGGCGGTGTCGCAGGCTTCGTGCAGGCAAACAGCAGGCTGGCCGCCAGCAGGGACGCCAGGCAGGCGCGCATGGCCAGGGGGAGCGGGCGGGCAAGCGGGCGAGGGGGCGCGGGCGGCATGGGAGCCGCAGTGTGGCCGATCGGCCGCGCCGCGTTGGAATCTGCCTCGCCGGGTCGCCCCGCTCCTCGGCATGGAACCAGCCCAGGGGTGGGCGAGGCGGCCGAGACGTGGGCAGACCCCGGGCCCGCGCGCAGCAACCGCGGAGGGGCGTGCGTGGCGTGGCGGAGATCCGATGCCACCCGGGCCGCGTCGAGCTCCGCTGCGGACGGGCGCTCGGTGCGTTCCCGGGTTGCGCCGATCGCCGCGGGGCGTCCGCCCGGCGCGAGCCTATAGGCTGTGGCATCCCCGCGCCGCCCTTGGTCCCCTCGTCCGCACCCAGACGCCGCTTGGCTTGGCTCCTCCTGGCCCTGGCCTTACTGGCCGCTGCCTTCGGAGCCTTGATGGTTGGCAGCACCGAGCTGTGGGGTCCCGGGGAGTGCCTTTCCGGCCTATGGGGCGCGCTGGGAGGAGAGACGGGCCTCGATCTGGCTCGCCAGCGCATCTTCGACCTGCGCCTGGCCCGAGCCCTGACCGGTCTGGGGGTGGGCGCGGCCCTGGCGCTCTCGGGCGCTTTGATGCAGGGCGTGTTCCGCAACGACCTGGCGTCGCCCTCGGTGCTCGGCGTCTCGAGCGGGGCCTCGGTCGGGGCCTCCCTGGTGCTGATGGCGCTTTCCAGCGGCGGCGGCGCGCAGGCGCTGCTCGGGGCGGGCGGTTCGCCGCTGCTGGTCACCGCCGGCGCCCTGCTGGGGGCCCTGGCCGCCATGCTGCTGGTGGCTTCGGTGGCCAGCCGGGCGGGGCGCATCTCGGTGCCGACCCTGCTGCTGCTGGGCATCGCGCTCAACGCCACCCTGGGCGGCTTCCAGACCCTGCTGCACTCCCTGGCCCTGGCGGATTTCGAGGTGGCGCGGGCCTTGATGGTGTGGGGCTTTGGAACCCTCGACGACCGCCTGCCGGCCCAGCTCGGGCTGCTGTTCGCGGCGCTGCTGCTGTGTGGCGCCGCGATCCCCTTCGTGGCCAAGGAACTCGACCTGTTCGAATCCGGCGAAGAGGACGCGGCCCATCTGGGGGTGGATATCCGCACGATCCGCATCCTGTCCCTGGGGGCGGCGTGTCTGGCGGCGGCCGCGGCCGTTGCGGTCGCTTGGCAGATCGGCTTCGTCGGGCTGGTGGTCCCGCACCTGGTGCGGCTGGTGTTCGGGCGCTCCTACCGGCGCTTGCTGCCGGCTTGCCTGCTGGGTGGCCCGGCGTTGCTGCTCGGGATCGACACGCTCCAGCGCCTGCTGTTGCCGAAACTGGCGCTCGGTCCGGGCGTCCTGATGTCCCTGGTGGGCGGTCCGTTCTTCTTCTTCCTGCTGCTGCAGCAGCGCGGCCGTCTGCGCACATGGTGACCGAGCCCCCGTCTCCCGCTGCGCCGGCGCTCAGCGCCCGCGGGCTCAGCTTCGCTTACCCCGGCGGACCGCCGGTGCTGGAGGGCCTCGATCTCGACCTCTGCCCGGGCGAGCTGTACGCCCTGATCGGGCCCAACGGGGCCGGTAAGTCGACCCTGCTGCGCCTGCTCTCCGGAGCCCTGATCCCGGCGGCCGGCGAGGTGCGTTTGCCGTCCCTCGGCCCCCTGGGCCGGCTTTCGGCGCGCCAGCGCGCGCGCGCCCTGGCGGTCGTGCCCCAGGGCCTGGCCCAGGTGCCCGAGTGGAGCGTCGAGGACTTCGTGGCTTCCGGCCGCTACGCCCATCTGCCGCCGCTGCGCTCGCCCAGCGCCGCCGACCGCGCCGCGGTGGCCGCGGCCCTCGATACCTGCGACTTGGTCGGCCTCGAGCAGCGCCCGCTCCCCGAGCTGTCCGGAGGCCAGCGCCAGCGCGCGCTGCTGGCCCGCGCGCTGGTCCAGGAGGCGCCGGTCTGGCTGGTCGACGAGCCCACTTCGTCCCTCGATCTGCCGCACCAATTGGCCACCTTCGAGCTGATCGCGGCCCTGACCTGCCAGGGCCGCGCGGTGCTGACCGTGACCCACGACCTGAACCTGGCCGGGCAGTTTGCCACGCGGCTGGGCTTGATCCATCGCGGGCGGCTGCTGGCCGAAGGCCCGGCCGAAGCGGTGCTTCTCCCCGCGGTTCTCGAGCCGGTCTACGGGCCGCGGCTCCATTACGGCCGCCTGCCGGGCAGCGGGGCGCCCTTCGTCCTGCCCGCGCGCGGCTGAGCCGTTCGCCGGCCGCCGTCGCGCCAAGGCCGAGCCCCGGCGCGACGGCGGAGGTCTCAGAACAGGATCGTTCCCGACTGCACGTTGGTGACGGTCAGCGGGAAGGTTCCGAGGGCCAGCTCGAAGACCGCCGCCTGGCAGAAGATCTTGAGCCCCGTGGGCATGTTGCCGGTGAGCGGCTGCGACAGGCTGGCGTAGCCTTTGGTCCCATCGACCGGCGCGCTGCCCAGCAGGAACAGCAGGCTGCCGCCAGCGCCGATCGAGAAGTTGGCCAGGCCGGGCAGGAGCGTGGGCAGATTGCTCGTCGAAGCCAGGAAGAAAGCCAGGTCGCCGAGGCCCGAGCCGACGCGCATCTCGAGGCCCACGAACTGGATCAGGAAGCTCGGGTCGGAGAGGCTCAGGTCCAGGGTCGGTGTGCTGTTGGGCACCAGCAACACGCTGGTGCTGTCGCTGCCCTGCGCGTCGATGACCTCGATGTCGATCGGCCCGAGCTTTTGCTGCGGGAAGATCTGCACGGTCATCTGGGTCTCGGAGAGCACCGTGAATTGCGGCGGGAAGTCGAGCAGGGCTTGGCCGTCGACCTTGACCGTGGTGGTGCCGCCGAAACCGGTCCCGGTCAGGGTCAGGATCGCGGGGGCATCGGGGCTTACGGCGGGCAGGCTGCCCGGGGAGACCGAGGTGATCACCGGCGGGCCGCTGGGGCCGCTGCCCGGCGCGGGGCCCACGCCGCCGTTGCCGAGCAGGTTCTGGGGATCCTGGGTGTCGAATCCGTTGATCGTCAGGACGCCGCTGCCGAGCGGATCGAGCCAGGTGCCGATGTTCTGCTGCAGCCAGAATTGGTCCAGGCGTCCGAACCAGGCCAGTTGGGTGCAATCGAAGCCGTTGACGCAACAGGCGTTGCCGCGCACGCGACCGAAGTTGTCGAACAGGGGGCCGCCGGAGCTGCCGCCCAGCAACATGCCGTCGCTCCAGCCGACCTGCCAGCGGTTGGGCTGCTTCTGGGTGCCGTTGGCGTCCACCGAGATCTTCTTCGGGCCGCCGGCGGGGTGGCCGATCGAGACCGCGTACCAGGCGTTGTTGCCTTCCCGCGACCAGCCCGCGTAGAAGGGCTTGAAGCTGGAGGGCACATTCGAGTTGATGCGCAGCAGCCGCTCGTCGTTGGGTGCGTCGGTGGCCAGCACCGCGCAGCCCGACAGGCTCTGGTTCTCGGGCGCGAAGCCGCTGCCGCAGCCCGAGGTCTCGTAGTTGAACAGGAACACCGTGTTGGTGCCCTGGCCGCAATGGTGCGCGGTCAACACGTAGGGCACCAGGTTGCCGGCCGTGTTGTTGACCAGCACACCGGAGCACAGGGCGCCGCCAGATAGAGTGCGCACCACCGAGCGCTGCTGCTTGCGCCAGGGATCGCCCTGGGAGCAATTGATGTCGATCAGGCAGGAGCCCTCGGCGGTGCCCTCGTCGACTTCGAGGCCGTAGACGCCGCGGTAGTCGTGGACCACGCTGCCGAGCTCGAGCTCGGGCCGCTCGGACAGGTCCGCCGGCAGGTTCAGCTCGAGCACCACCCGCTCGCCGGGGTAGGGGGCCAGGGCCAGGCTCCCTTCGGGCTGCTGGTTGTGGGCACCGAAGGCCCCGTGCACGGGACCGCCGCGGCCGTCGTGCAGGAACAGCAAGGCGCCCTCGGGAAGTTGGAAGCGCGAGAACTCGAGCCCCAAACTCTTGGCGCGCGGGCTGTGGATCTCGACCTGCAGGATGCGGGTGCCGTCCGCGGCCAGGCCGACGGCGGCCGCAGACAGCAGATCGACCTGGGCCGGCAGCACCTCGCCGTAGCGCAGCGGCATCGCCGGCGGGTGCTCGGCCAGCCAGGCCTCCTCGGGGGGCGCCAGGAAGCCCAGCTCCGGCAGGCCTCCGGACAGGGCCAGCCCGCCGCTCGCGGGGGCGCGGGGCAGGGTCTCCTGGGCGCGGGCCAGCGAGCTGGCGAACAGCGCCAGGAGCAGCAGGGTCAGGCGAGGGAGACGGTCGGAGATCATGGGGGGGCGCGCGGTGTGGTGGGGAGAGCGGTTCGGCGCGGGCCAAGGCTTGGCCGGGCCAGCGAGCAGCGGGGGGCGAGCCTCCCCGCCCCGCGCTCCAGGACGCCCGCCGCGCCGCCCGGGTTCGCTGCCGGGACCCAAGACTTCGATTCCGAAGTCTGCGCAGGCTAGCTGCCCAGCTCCAGGCCCCGTCAGAACCAGGAATATCCCGATCTGTCCGGCTCTGGACCGGATCGCGCACGAGTCCGCCTCCCGAGCGGCGCACCTCGACCGAGCGCCCGCCGTTTGGATAACGCCGATCGGCGGCCGCCGCCCGCGCCCGGGACGCCGGGCGCTCTTTTTTGCCGAGGGGGCGCCGGCGCGCTGGGCGCTCGAGCCGGGGGGGCCTGCGCTGGCGGCCCGGGGAGCGGGCTGTCCGCGTCCGTTGCTGGCCCGCGCCGTCCTCGGCCTTGGCCGGGGCGCGGAGCCCCGCTAGAGCCCCGCCGAGACCTCGCGCTCGGTTGCGGAGGCCGTGCCGGGAAAGGCGCGGCGCCGGCCCCGCGCGGGGACCTCCGCCGGCTCGCCGCAGCGCGTCAACGCAGTTCGAAGCCCGCGGCCCGCAGGGCCCGGTCGACCTCGGCGCCCTCGCCGGCGCGGCGCGTCTCGAGCAGGATCTCGACCTCGACGAAACCGACCGGCACCTTCCAGCCCTGGCGATGGTGGTCGATGTCGAGGATGTTGCAGCCCTGGGTGGCCAGGACTTGGGCGATGCGCACCAGCGTGCCCGGCACGTCCTTGGTGCGCAGCCGAACGGCATGGGCGCGGCCCGAGTTGGCCAGCCCCGCTTCGATCACCCGCGTCAGCAGGGTCGAATCGATGTTGGCTCCGCAGCATAGCACGCAAACCTTTTCGGCCGTGGGCAAGCGGCCGGAGCGCAGCGCCGCCAGGGCCGCCGCGCCGGCGCCCTCGGTCACCGCCTTGAGCTGTTCGAGGCCGGTCACGATCGCGGCCGCCAGTTCCTCTTCGCTGACCGTGATCAGGCCGTCGACGTAAGCCTGGACCAGCGGCCATGTGAGCCGTCCCACGCGCCCGACGCGGATGCCGTCCGCCAGGGTCTCCGGGCGCTCGACGGCCACCGGATGGCCGGCTTCGAAGGAGCGCACCATCGGCGCGGCGCCCTCCGCCTGCACGCCATAGATCCGCAGCCCGGGCCGCAGGGCCCGCGCCGCCAAGGCCACCCCGGCGATCAGGCCGCCGCCGCCCACCGGCACGATCAGGGCGTCGAGCTCGGGCAGGTCTTCGAAGATCTCGAGCGCCAGGGTGCCCTGCCCGGCGATCACGTCGAGGTCGTCGAAGGGGTGCACCATGGTCATGCCGCGCGCCTCCGCCAGGCCGTGGGCGTGGTCGTAGGCGGCGTCGTAGTGCTCGCCGGAGAGCACGATCTCGGCGCCGAAAGCGCGCGTGCGCTCGACTTTGATCGTGGGCGTGCTGAGCGGCATCACGATCGTGGCCTTGGCCCCGAAGACCCGCGCCGCCAGGCCGACGCCCTGGGCGTGGTTGCCGGCGGAAGCGGCGATCACGCCCCGGGCCCGCTCCGCGGCGCTCAGGTTGGCCAGCTTGTTGAGCGCGCCGCGCACCTTGAAGGCGCCGGTGCGCTGCAGCATCTCCAGCTTGACCCACACCTGGCGTCCGCTCTCTTCCGACAGGGCGTGGCTGTAGAGCGTGGGCGTGCGCAGCACGTGGGGGCGGATCACCTCCGCGGCGGCGCGGATGCGGGTCAGGGCCTCGCCGGGCGCCAGCGGGGGCGCTTGGCCCGCGGGCAGCGGGGTGGAGGGGTCGTTGGCGGGGTTGGCGGAGGAGGCCGGGCGCGCGCTCATGCCCGCATTGCACCGCCCACGGCAGGCGGCCGCAAGCGGCCCGCGGGCGGCGGATCTCCCTTGGTTGCGTAGCATCTGCGGCCATGACGCACTACCTGGTCCTCGGCGCCGGCATGCAGGGCACCGCCGCCGCCTACGACCTGATCCAGCACGGTGGCGCCCAGGCCCTGACCCTGGCGGATGCCGACCCGGCGCGCCTCGAAGCCGCGGGGCGGCGCTTGGCGGCGCTGACCGGTTTCCGTGGTCTGTTGCCGCTGCGGCTCGATGCCGGCGATCCGAGGGCCCTGGCCGCCGCCATGCAGCCGGCCGACGTGTGCCTTTCGGCCCTGCCCTACCGCTTCGCCCTGGAGGTCACCCGCGCGGCCCTGGAGGCGCGCACGCATCTGCTCGATCTGGGCGGCAACACCGAATTGGCGCTCCAGCAGGCGGCCCTGCAAGCCGCGCACCCCAATGGTGCCGAGCTCAGCGTGCTGCCCGACTGCGGCCTGATGCCCGGGCTCGGCAACCTGCTGGTCAGCCATGCGCTCCTCGAGCTGGGGGACCTGGCCAGTTGCCAGCTGCGCTGCGGCGGCCTGCCCCAGCACCCCAGGCCGCCGCTCGACTACCAGTTGGTGTTCTCGGCCGACGGCTTGATCAACGAGTACTTCGGGACCGCCGAGGTGCTGCGCAACGGCCGCCTCGAGCAGGCGCCGACCTTCAGCGGGCTCGAAACCCTCGAAGTCGAGGGTCTGGGCCGGCTCGAAGCCTTCATCACCTCGGGCGGGCTCTCGACCGTGCCGCGCTCGTTCGCGGGCCGCATCCGCGAGCTCGACTACAAGACGGCCCGCTATCCCGGCCACTTCGAGAAATTCAAGCTGCTGCTGGACCTGGGTCTGCTCGACGAGCGGCCGATCGACCTGGCGCGCCCCGGCGAACCGCCCGCGCCGGTCGTCCCGCGGCGCCTGCTGGCGGCCCTCTTGGCGCGCAAGCTCGATTTTCCGGACAGCCCAGACCTGGCCTTCCTGCGGGTGACCGCGCGGGCGGCCCATTCGCCGCGGGCGCTGCAGTACGAGCTGATCGATCGCCAGGACCCGCGCACCGGATTCACGGCCATGGAGCGCACCACGGCCTTCTCCGCGGCGGCCTGCGCGGCCCTGGTGGCCAAGGGCCAGGTGCCGCCCGGCGTGCGCCCCCTCGAGCTGGCGGTCGATCCGCGCGCCTTCGTGCTGGCCCTGGCCGAGCGCGGGCTGCCGATCGAGGTGCGCGAGTGGACGGCCTGAGCCCAGACGCGAGCGGGGCCGCGCTCGAGCGAGCGGGCCGGCCCGTCTGGTGCCTTCGTCACGTCCGCCATCCGGCGGCTCTGGCCTCCGGGCCGACGCGACGGCTCGAAGCTCAGCGCAGGGGCACCTCGGCGCTTTCGAGCCGCCGGCGCAGCTCGCCTTGGCCGGCCAGTTCCTCCATGATGTCGCTGCCGCCGATCAGCTCGCCCTGGATGAACAGCTGCGGCGTGGTCGGCCAGTTGCTGAAGGCCACCAGCGCCGGTCGGATCGAGGGATCGTCGAAGATGTTGACCACGGTGAATTCATCGGTCAGGCGCTCGAGGATGCCGATCGCCTTGGCGGAGAAGCCGCACATGGGCTGATAGCGCGAGCCCTTGGTGAACAGCACGACCTTGTCGGCGGCCACGGTTTCGCGGATCTTGTCGGGGGTCCACATGCTGGTTCTGGGCGGGGGTCAGGGGGTCTGGGTCTTGATTTCGATGGCGTGGATCGCGCCGCCCAGGTGCTCGCGGCAGGCGGCTTGCACCAGGCGGTGCTGATCGATCAGGGTCTTGCCGGCGAAGCCGGACCAGCGCACCTCGATGCGGAAGTGGTCGCTGGTGCCGGTCAGGTCGCGCACCCGCACCTCGGCTCCGGGCAGCCGGCTCTCGATCAGGGTTTGGAGCTGGGAGGTGGTCAGCATGGGGGAGCTCGGGGGCAGGGTAGCGAGGCGGCCGTTCGCTGCCGGCCGGGGCGGAATATGGTCGACCGAATGCCCGGATCCTTAGGCCCTCGGAGGGCTGGATTCCCGGGGCCCCTGGGCCAGCCCCCCGCTCCGCGGAGGCGTCGATAGCATGGCGGGATGCCTGCGGAAGCCGCCCTGTCCCCGTGGTTCGAGGTCCTCGGCCGCCTGCACCCCCTGGTGCTGCACTTCCCGATCGCCCTGCTGCTGACCGCGGCCCTGCTCGAACTCTTGGGCGGCGCCCGGCGCTCGCCGCTGTTCGTGCGCGCCAATCTGCTGTGCCTCGGCTTCGGGGCCCTGGGCGCTGCCCTGGCGGCCGCGTCCGGCTGGTATCTAGCTGAATTCCGCAGCGTCTCCCCGTCCCAGGAGAGCGCGCTGCTCTGGCACCGCTGGGGCGGCCTGTGGGTGGCCGGGGGGTCGCTGCTGGCGCTCCTGGCGGGCCTTTTGGCCAGAAATCAAGCCGGCGGGGCGCTCCTGGTCGCCTATCGCGGGCTGCTGCTGGCGGTCGGGGTCAGCACGGGCCTGGTGGCCCACCTGGGCGGCCAGCTGACCTGGGGCGAGGACTGGCTCAGCGAGCCCCTGGGGCGGGCCGTGCGCGGCGCCGAGGCCCCGCCCGCCGCGCCGGCCCCGAGCGGCCCTGCCGTGCCGCTGCCTGAGCCCGAAGCCCCTGCCGACGGCGCGGACAGCGGCTTGACCGAGCTGTTCCTGGGCGCGCCCTCCGCGGCCGCCCCGGAAGAGGCTTCGAGCTCGGCGCCGCGCGCCCTGGCCAGCCCGGCCGTCGCGGCGAGTCCGGCCGAACCGGGGGCGATCGATTTCGCCGCCGAGATCCAGCCGCTCCTCAGCGCACGCTGCGTCGAGTGCCACGGTCCGACCAAGGTCAAGGGCGATCTGCGGCTCGACAGCTTGGAGCGCATCCTGCACGCCGAGCCCGAGTACTGGGTCGTGATCCCGGGCCGTCCCGCGGAGAGCCTGCTGCTCGAGCGCGTGCGCCTGCCCGACGGGGATCGGGACCGCATGCCGCCCAAGGGCGAGCGCTTGACGGCCGCGGAGGTGGAGCTGCTCGAGCGCTGGATCGCCGGCCTGCCCAGCGACGCCGGCCGGCCCCTCGGCGCGGGCAGCGCGCCGGCCCCCGCCGAGACGGGCCCGTCGCGCTCCGATCGGGACGCGGCAGAGCTGCTCGGGGCCAGCGCCTCCGAGCTAGAGCCCGCGGATGTGGCCGGCAGCGCCGTGTTGGTGTCCGAGTTCGCTCCGAGTCCGGCCGGTGCCGACCCGTCCGCGAGCGCGGCCCCCCTGCCGCCGGCCGACGCCGCGGCCCTGGAGCTGTGGCGCCAGCGCGGCGCGCGGGCGCTCGAGCTGGCCGAGGGCGACGGGGCCCTCGAGCTGTGTCTGTCGCGCACCGGCCAAGCCTTCGAGCGCGCTTGGCTGGGCGACCTGTCCCGGCTGGCGCCCCAGCTCGTGTGGCTCGATCTCTCCGGTCTGCCGATCGAAGACGGCGATCTGGTCCACCTCGCGGCGCTGGTGCAGCTCGAGCACCTGCGCCTCGACGGCAGCCGGGTCAGCAGCGCGGGCCTCGAGCACCTGGCGGCCCTGCCGCGGCTCCAGCGGCTCAACCTGTGCTCGACGCAGGTCGACGACAGCGGGCTCGCGCGTTTCCGGTCGGGCTTCGCGGCCCTCGAGTCCCTGTATCTCTGGGCCAGCTCGGTGGGCCCCGAGGCGGCCGCGGCGCTGGCCTCGGCGCGCCCCGGACTGCGCCTGGGTCCGGTCGCAGACCCCGCGCAGATCCCGGCTGCCGAGCCGACGGCGCCTCCGGCGGCAACCGCAGGCGGCTGACAGGCGGAGCAACAAACGGCTTTTGCTGCGTCCGCGCGGTCAGAGCGGCCTGTCCGCAGGCCTTGGATCCCGCGGCCCTTGGGCGCGGGGCTCAACGCTGCAGAGAAAAGCTCTTCACGTCGCGCAGCCGCAGCCAGCGATCCTGCTTGCCCTGGGGCGGTCGCAGGCTGAACCACTCACCGCGCACGGCGCCCACGGTCATGCCGGCCTCCAGCTGGATGTCGCCGCCCTCCTGGAGCTGCAGCCAGGTCGGTCGGTCGCCGGGTCGCAACGGCTGATCGCCGGGCCGCGAGGCGACGCGGCAGGCGCCCACGCCCACCAGCAAAAGGCCCAGGATCAGCAACAGGCGCGCGCGGCCGCCGGGCGCGGAGGAGGCGGGCGGGCTCGCGCTGCCCGCGCTGGGGGCCGGAGGCGCGGCCTGCGCGGGAAAAGTATCGTGGGGGGACGCGGGCAGGTCTTGGGGGCTCATCGGGGGGGCGTCGTGGGGGTCAGCAGGGCTTGCCAGGCGGCCAGGTCGAGCGGCAGCGGGGCGCCGCTCTTGCTCGGGTCGTAGCGCAGGGTTTCGAGCCGCAGGGAGCGGGCTGCTTCGGCCGCCAGGAACGACTCGCCGCCGGGCATCGCCAGCGCCTCGAGCAGGTCGAACTGCTGGCCGGCCTGAGCTTCGGACAGGGCCCGCTGGCCCTCGGCCAAGGCCAGGCTGAAGGCCCCTTCGGCGGCCGCGGCGCGGGCGGCGATCTGCTCGCGGGAATCGGCCAATAAAGCGGCGATGTCGAGCGCGGCGGTCGCGCGGCGCTCGGCCAGGCGCTTGGCCCAGCGGCTCGCGGACTCGGCCACGCCGCGCTTGGTCACGCGCTGGGCCTCCTCGAGTTCTTTTTTGGCGGAATCGACCGAGAGCTGAGCTTCCGCGCGGCGTTTGGCCTGGAAGTCGAGGCGCTTCTCCTGCAGCTTTTGCTCGAATTCCTTCGAGAAGGTCACCTGGCTGATCAGCACGTCGATGGGCTCGCAGAACAGCGGCGCGAGGGCGCTCTGCAGCGGTTCCAGGGCGGCGGCTGCGACCTGCTGGCGGGCGTCGGTCTCGAACCATTGTTCGGACTCGAGCGTCGCCAGGGCGCTGCGCAGCACGTCCTCGGCGGTGGCGCGCACCCGGTCCTCTAGCGAGTCCCCGAGGCCGGCCGCGAGCAGGCGATGGAACTGCCCGGGCGAGACGCGATAGAGCACGGCCACGTCCAGGGCGGCCGGATTGTCGTCGCGGGTGCGCAGGTCCAGCTTGGCCGGTTCGCCCAGGCCGAAGCGCACCCAGTGCGGCGCCTTGGGTGCCAGGGACCAGGAGTCGATCCCCGGGCGCTTCCAATGCAGCCCCGGGCCGAAGTCCCGGGCCGCGATGCCGCCGCCCAGGTTCGAACGGCGCACCGCGACGTAGCCCGGCGGCACCTCGAAGAGCAGCTGGCCGATGGCCAGCCAGAGGGAGCCGCCGAGCAGGGCGATGCAGGCCAGTTCGCGGCCCAGGCCGCGCAGGCGCGCCACCCGGGCCAGCCCGGCGCGCAGGGCCGTGCGGACGCGGCGCGCCAGGACGCCCAGGGCGCGCCCGAGACCGGCATGCAGGCGCGAGAACAGGCGCGAGAGGAATCCTGCGGCGCGCAGGGCCTCGGCTTCGAGCAGATCGAGCATGGGAGGGGAGGGGCAGGAGCGCGCTTCAGCGGGCGGGGGCCGCGGGCTCGGGCTCGAGCCGCAGGGGAACCTTGGCCAGCGCCGCGATCAGCGCTTGGCGCACGTGGATCGGGCCGTGGGCGGCCAGGGCCGCGACCTGGGCCTCCAGGGAGCGCCGCGCTTCGACGCGCGCGGCTTGGGCGGCGGCGGCTTCGGCCAGCAGCTGGGCCTTCTTGGCCCGCGCTTCGCCCTCGCGCTGCAGGGCGGCCGTCTCGGCGGCCGAGCGCTCCTTGACCAGCTCGGTCTCGGCGCCGAGGCGCTGGCGCACCAGATCGCTCTCGAGCTCATCGAGGCTGCGCTGACCCTCCCGTTCCGCCGCCGCCAGGGCCTGGGGGCGCGCCGTGTTGGCGGTTTCGAGCTCCTGGGCCAGGCGCAGCGCTTCCTGCTCGAGCAGCTTGCGGTCGGCGATCGCCTTCTCGTATTGGCGGTCGAACTGCGGCTTGGCGGTCAGGATCTGCGTCACGCGCAGGCCCTCGGGCCTGAGCAGCTTGCAGAGCCGCTCGATGCTGGCGCGCTTGGCCGCGTCCAGGCGCTCCGGATCGACGCTCTCCTGCACCGAAAGGCGCCCGAACTCCTCGCCCAGCACCGCCCGGGTCAGGGCGCCCAGGGCCGCTTGCTCGCGCTCTTCCCCGGTCCCGCGCGGCGCCGTGGCCAGGGCCTGCGGGTCGAGCTCGTACTGGACCACCAGGTCCTCGAACCAAAACTCCGAACCATCCGAGGAGCGCACGGTCAGCAGCGGCTGACGCAGCGCCCCCTGGTACGAATCGCCCTCCAGACGCAGTTGCCTCGACGCCTTGCCGAAGCGCTCGAAGCGCTCGAGCAGCGGCAGGACCAGGTGCCAGCCCGGCGCTTCGACGAGCTCGCTGCGGCCGTCCAGCATCGACCAGGACAGGGCCACCTCGGTGGGCTCGAGCTCGACCCACAGGGGCCGCGGAGCGCGGCTGGCGATCAGGAATCCGGTCAGGGCTGCGGCGGTGGGCAGGCGCCACAGCCAATGCAGCGGCGCTTTGGATCGGACGGGGCGGGGGGCGGCCATGGGGGGATTTCGGGGCCTCGGGCGGGCGGGCGGCGCGCGCCGGGTTGCGGGTCGGGGACTTGGCCCGCAGAGCAAGGGCCGTGCCGTCCATGGCGCTGGGAGCGGAGCGAGGCGTGCGTCCGCCGGCGTGCTCCCGATAGGTCAGCGGTCCTCTCCAAAGGCCAGGCTGGATCAAAGCTGCTCCGGCGCCAGGCCCGGGAGCTTGGGCGCGGGGCGGCCGCTGGTCACACTGCCGTGCATGTGCAGCGCTCCGTCCACCGCGCCGTCCGCCCCACAAACGCGGCGCGCCCTGTGCCTGGCCCTGTGGCTCTTGCTGCTGCCGGCCGCGGCGGCCCAGACGGGCGCTGCGCCGCGCGGTTTCGATCCCCTTGCCGAGGCGCTGGACGAGGTCGCGCGGGCCCACGGCAGCGGCCAGCACGAGCTGGCCCTCGAGGCCCTCGGGCGCGCGCAGCGCGAGGTCCCGGAGGGCTACGACGCCGAGCTGCTGCTCTGGGAGGCGCGCCTCGCGGCGACGGCCGGCCGCTTCGAAACGGCCCTCGAGGCCTTCGATCGCTTGTCGACGATCCAGCGCGGCCGCAGCCCGGCCGTGCGCCTGGAGCACGCGCGCACGCTGCGCGCCGCGGGCCGTGCCCTGGACGCCCTGGCCCTGCTCGAGACGCTGCTCGACAACTACCCGCGCTGCGGGCCGGCGCGGCTCGAACTGGCCGACGTGCTGTTCTCCGAGGGCCAGCTGCCGCGCGCCGAGCAGGAGCTCGAGAAGCTGCTGCTCCAGGCCCCGGAATTGCCCCAGGGTTTGGTGCTGAAGGCGCGCCTGCTGGCCCGCCGCGGCGAGGAGGAGGGGGCCTTGGCGCTCCTGCGCGGGCACCTCGACCGGGACGATCCGGCGCACTCCCTGCGCGCCGAGCTGGTCGAGCGGCTGCTGGCGGCCGGGCGCGCCCGGGAGGCCTGGCTCGAGTCGAAACCGCTGCTGGTCGGAGAGCCGCGCGCGCGCCTGCTCGAGCTGGCCGGCGCGGCCGCCATCGCCGCCGGGGAGCCCCTCGAGGCGCTCGCGGCCTACAGCCGGGCTCTGGCCCGCGATGCCGCCCGCGAGGGCGCCCTGGACGGACTGGCCTACCTGTTCGAGCGCGCCCCCGACGTGGCCGACGCGATCGCTCTGTCCCGGGCCCAGGCCCGGCCCGACGATCCGCGCGCCTGGCAGCGCGTGCTGCGCGGGCGGGTCGACGCCGGCCGCGGGGCCGAGGCCTATGCCCTGTACGAGACGCTCTCCGAGGCGCTGCGCGCCGACCCGGAGCTGCGCCTCGAGGCGGTTGCGGCCCTGCGGCGCGCCGGGCGGTTGGCGGAGGGTTTGGCCCTGGTCGCCGACCTGTGCCCCGATCCCTCCACGGCCACGTCGCTCGGTCCGCGGGCTTGGTACGAGCGCGGGCTGCTGGAGTTCGAGCGCCTGGACCTGGCCGCGGCCGAGCGCTGCTTCGAGCGTGCGGCCTTCGCCCCGCTCGAGGCCGAGGCGCTCTACAACCGCGGGCTGCTGCAGCTGCGCGGGCAGCGCTATGCCGAGGCCGCCCGCTCCCTGGAAGCGGCGCTGATCAAGCGCCGCGACCTCAGCGCCGCTTGGCTCGAGCTCGGGCACATCCAGCGCCTGTACCTCGGCGATCGGGCCGGGGCCGAGGCCAGCTACCGAGCCTACCTCGAATTGGTCGGCCGCGACGCCGAGATCGAGGCCCTGCTGGGGGGAGCCCGCTGATGGACTGGTTCCTGCGCGGCGGTCCGGTCATGTGGCCGCTGTTGTTCCTCTCGATCGCCAGCTTGGCGGTGCTGATCGAGCGCCTGTGGTTCCTGCGCCGCCAGCGCGAGCTCTCGCCGCGCGCCGCGCTGGAGGATCAGCTGCGGCGTCTGGCCCTGGAACAGCGCGACCTGCCGGCCATCGAAATGGCGATCTTGGCTGAGCAGCGCCGCATCGAGCGCGGGCTGGCGCTGCTCGACACGACCATCACCGCAGCCCCGATGCTGGGCATCCTCGGCACCGTGCTCGGCATCATCGATTCGTTCTCGCGCCTGAGCGCGGAGGTTGGCGGCGATCCCCTGGCGGTCAGCGGCGGCGTGGCCGAAGCGCTGATCACCACCGCCTCCGGCCTGGTGATCGCCCTGTGCGCTCTCTTGCCCTACAACTGGCTGCGCGGGCGCGTCGAAGCCCGCCTGGCCGACCTCGAGCGCGAGGGCCGACGGCTGCTCGCGCGGGCCGGCTGAAGGCACCATGGGACCCCGGCGTTTCCACACCCGCCTGCCGCGCGCGCGCCTCGAGCTGCTGCCGCTGCTCGACGTGATCTTCCTGCTGCTGGCGGTGTTGATGCTCTCGGCGGCGCGCCTGGTGCGCAGCTATGCGCTACCGGTGGAACTGCCGCGCGCCAGCAGCGGCGTCAGCGAGTCGCCGCGGGCCCTGCTGCTGCTCTCGGTGCTGCCCGACGGGGGCTACGCGTTGGCCGGCGAGCCGCGGCCGCTGCCCGAGATCGAAGGCCTGGTGGCCGAGCGGCTCGCCGCGGATCCCGAGCTCGGGCTGCTGGTGCAAGCGGCGGCTTCGGCGCAGCACCGCGCCGTGGCCGGGCTGCTCGACCGCCTGCGCGCCGTCGGGGCCGGGCGCGTGCTGCTCCTGGCCCAGCCGGAGGGTGAGCCCGGGCGTTGAGCCCCGCGGAGTATGGAGCGCGCTTTCCGATCTCCGGGCTGGGGCCGGCCGACCGCCATCGCGGCCGGCTTGCATGCGGCCGTGGTGTTGACCGGGGTTTGGAGGCCGATGGACGTGCTCCCGCCGAAGCCGGCGCAGCCGGGCCTCGCCCGCCCGGTCGAGGTGACCGCCCTGGACGCCCTGGAGAGCGCCCGCTTGCTGTCGAGCGCCGGAGGCGCTTCCCGCCCCGGCCTGGCCGAGGCGCCGCGGGCCCCCGGCCTGGGGCTCAGGCTGGCGCCTGAAGCCCGGCCCCTGGAGCCGCTGGGGGCCCGGCCCCCGGCGTGGGAGCTGCCGGAGGGGGGCCGCGCGGCCCCTCCGGCACGGCTGCTCGAAGCCCGCGGCGAAGGGGCGCGCGAGCACAGCCGGCTCGAACGGCTGCGGCCGCCCCCGCGCTCCCTGGGGGAGCTGCTCGGGGCGGCGCCCCTGCCGGCCCCCGAAGCGGCCAGCGCGCCTTCGGGGCTGCCCGGCCAAGCGCCGCCGATCCTGCTCGAGGGGCGGGCTCTGGATGGCCTGACGCTCTATCGCGAGGAGCCCTGGATCGGCCCCGAACTCCAGCGCTCCGGCCTGGCCGGGGTCGCGCTGGTCGAGTTCGCCGTCGATCCAGAGGGGTTGGTGGGGGGGGTGGTCCTGGTGGAGAGCACGGGCCACGAGGCGCTCGACCAGGCCGCCTTGACCGCGGCCCGGCGCTGGCGTTTCGACCCCCGGGCACTCGAGCGCTCGGGCCAGCCCCGCTGCCGCTATCGCTTCCAGATCGACACGCGGCGCGGGCCGCCCTGACCAGCTGAGGAATCACTGATTCGGGCTGCGCACGGTCGGCCAGACCCGCCCGTCCGATGCCATTCGGTCGCCATCTGGCGGCCGCCTCGGGGCGGGAGCGTCGCGACGCGCCGATTCCTTCCCAGACTGCGAGCGCGCCCTGCGGTTCTGGACGGCCCAGCGGCCGGGCGCCGGCAGGGGCGGGCTGCCGAGCTCCGCCGCGCCTGTTGCCGCCGCAATCGCAAAGGCCCGGGGCCGCGCTGCGTACCATGGCATCAAGCCATGCGATCGATACTTTTGCCCCTTCTGGCCGCGGCTCTCGGCCTGGGTCTTTGGGCCGCGGCGGCCAATCCGTCGCCGGCCCAGTCGTCTGCAACTGCGTCTCGCTCGGGGGAGGCGGGCGAGCGCCAGGTGCCCGTTTGGCCCGCCGCCCCCGGGGCAGAGATCCCCGAGCGCTCCGCGGACCAGACCCCCGCCGAGACCGCGGAACAGCGCGCGGAGGAGCTCGAGCGGCTCCGGCTCGAAGCGCTCGAAGCCCAGCGCCGGCGCTTGTCCCGCGAGTTGCTTGGGCCCCTGCGCGAGGCCGCCGAGCGCTACGCCAAGCACGGGCGCTTGCCGCGCTCGCGCTGGTTCGGCGAGGACCAGCAATCCAACCAGGCCAGCATCGATCGCCTGCTCGACCAGGCCATCGAGGCCCTGGAACTCTCGGGGCTGACCGACACGCGTGGCAAGCTGCGCGCCGAACGCCAGCGCATGGAGGAGCTGCGCCGCCAGAACGCCGGCGACCGCGAAGCCCGGCTCTCGGCCTCCAGCGAGGCCGAGCTGTCGCGCATCGGCAAGGTGCTCGAGCTTTCGCGCGAGGACCTGGACGCACGCATCGCCGAGCGGGAACTGGCGATCGCCGAAGCGGAGCAGACCTGTGTTGAGCTCGAGCAGAGCTTCCTCGAGGGCCTGCGCCAGATGGGACTGGCGGTCGACCCGGCCGCCGGTCGGGCCCTGCTCGGCACGGTCTCCGGCGAGGACTTCGTCGAGATGTGTGTGGCCTTCGACAACGTGCGGCTCCTGACCGAGCAGCTCGAGAAGCTGACCCGCGAGTCCGGCGAGTCCCTGGAGCTGGCGCGGCGCTACTACGGCAGCTATCTGGTGCTGATCCGCATCCTGGATCGCGTCCAGGACGACTTCGTGCGGCGGGTGCGCCTGGAGCAACTGCCCAAGCTCGGCGAGCTGGCCGAGCGGGCGCGCAAGAACATCCGCGAGGCGGGGGATGCCATGCGCAGCGGCGGCGATCGCGGCCTGCTCGAGCAGAACATGCGCTCGAATCGCCTGACCGAGGAGGCCTGCCAGAATTACGCCCGGTATCTGGGCGAGCAGGCCGCAGCGGTCGAGGTCCAGAACAAGGCCGTCGAGCTGCGCCTGCGCGACGCGGAGAACACCTACAAGACCGTTGAGCTATCCAGCCAGGTGACCGAGCTGCTGCGCGAGGGCGAACGCAATTTCAAGGCCCTGCTGCGTCTCCAGGTTCCGCCGCTCAAGGGCTTCGAGAACGCCGAACTCGAGCGCGAGTTCCGCCGCCTGACCGAGCGCCTGAACGAGCCCTGAAGCGTGATCGGGGCGGTCGGCCCTGCGCCGCTGCAGCCTGGCAGCATCCCTGCTCTCGAGCTCGATTTCGGTTCTCGACCTCGAAGGGGCTGATGGGGGTCTTCCGGCCGATGGAGACGTTGTTCCAGGGCTCGCCTTCCGTGCGGTCACCCTTCCCGATACTGGACCCTGGGAGGCCTCGTGGCGTTGATGGTCGGCGCGCCGCCGATGGGGTGATCGGCCCTGATCGCCCCTCCGACCTTTGACAAGAACGAGAATCCAATCGGGCTGCGCCTCAGCAGTCGAGCCAGCCAATCCATATGCCTTTGGGGCGCCATCCGGCGGCTGCAGTGGATTCGTTGTGCGCCGGATTCTCTTTCAGAGCCTCTGAGCCCGGGGCCTCGGAGCGCCTCGCGCCGGTGGCCCCGGACCTGCCCGGGGCGCTGCGAAGAGGGACGCGGCCCGCCTCGGCGCAAGCCCCGAGGCGGTTGCGCCGCTCGGGCGCGGCCCCGTAGCGATCCCTGGGTCGCCGGTCAAAAGCGCAGGGTCCAGACCAGCTTGAGGATCGCGGCGCTGCCGCGCGGCTCGAACTGGTCCGAATCGGCCAGGTAGGACTGGGACAGGACCAAGAACAGCTCGTCGCCGGGGCGGCGGATCCAGCGCAGCTGGCTGAGGAGCCCCAGGTCGGATGAGATGTTGTCGAACTGGATCTGGGTGCGCACGGACAGGTCCTGGTGGAAAGAGACCAAAGTGCGGATGTCGGCCACGTGCAGGTCGCGGTCTCCGTCGGCGAGGCGCAGCTCGGTGAGTTCGTAGTCGAACCCGAGATTGAAGGCTGCCGATTGGAACCAGGTCAGTTCGGCCTGGGTGCGGCGCTGGCGGCCGTCATAGAATTCGCCATCGCTCCATTCGAGATCGAGCGCCACCGCCCGACGCTGCGAGGATTCGAAGGCCACTCCGTAGCGATCGAAGCGGTAATCGCCCGGCGCGACTTCGAGCTCGTCGGGGAGCTCGAAGGGCTCGACGAGGACCTCGCGATTGCGGGACATGCGCAGGCTTACGCTGTCGCCGCGCAGGAAATCGACCCGCAACGGCGTCAGATCGAGCCCCGCGCTCTCGACCTGGCCGGCCAGGTCGGTGATGTAGGTGGGGCGGGCCGAGAACACCAGCCGGCGGATGTCGCCGTCGAGACGCGGCCTGAAGTTGAGATCCGCGCGCCACTGCTCGACCCCCGGACGTGCCACGAAGCCGAGGCGCGGGTCGAAGTCCTCATCGGTGCGCAGGAAGGTCAGGCGGTGCGCCCACAGGTCATTGGGGTAGTCGAGCTCGGCCCCCAAGGACTGTCCGCTTTCCTCCGCACCCGCCAGGGGGTCCGGGTCGGCATCGGCCGCCAGCCAGAAGGCCGAGAAACGCCCGTTGCGATCGCCGAGCAGCTGGTTGGTGCGCAGATTGATGTCGGCGCCGAGCGTACCCGCCTGGCGATCGAAGGCCGGGTCCCCGCTGGTGGCGATCAGACCCACATCCGATTGTTCGGCGAAGCGGCCCTGCAGGCGCGCGACCGCCAGGTTCTGCCCGTCGACCTCGCCGGTCGAATCGACCTCGGCGTCGAGCAGCCCCACGGACCAGCGCTCGTCGCGATAGACGAATTTGCCCGCGGCCAGGATCGGCACCCTTTGGCGCTCGGCGTCCAGACCGATCCGTCGGCTGAAGAAGGGCACCACCTCGTTGCCTCCCAGCCCGAACAGGTAGGCGCTGCTATCCTCGACGAAGAAGTCGCGCCGCTCGGGAAAAAACAGCGAGAAGCGGGTCAGGTTGATCTGCCGGTCGTCGATCTCGGCCTCGGCGAAGTCGGTGTTGGCGGAGAAGGAAACCTTGGTGTTCGGGCCGGGACGCCAGAACAGGTCCAAGCCGCCCGTGCCGAGCCGATCGACATCGCCGCCCGGGCCTTCGTCGCGGAAGCTGCCGGTCAGGAAGGGCTTGAGATCCAGACCGAGACCGCGCTGCAGCCCCTCCATGCCGAGCAGTTCGCCGCATTCGGCGGGCGCGAAGAAGCGCCGGCCCGGCTCGCCCCCCGACCAGCGCGACTCCTCCTCGAGGCGTTTGACGAAGCGGCGTGCGTTGAAACCCCAGCGGTCGAGGTTCGGGTCGAAATCGAGGGTCGCCCAGGGGATCTCGAACTCGGCGAACCAGCCCTCCTGGGTGCGCTTCGTGCGCGCCAGCCAGATCCCGTCCCAGTCCTTGTTGAAGCTCTGCCCGGAAAGACCGATCAGGGCGTCGCCCTGGCCTCCGGCGGGGCCGATCTGGAACCAAAAAGCGTTGCGCCCATCGCCGAGCGTGGCCAGCAGGATCTCGATGCGGTCGTCCGGGTCCAGATTGGCGTCCCGGGCGCGCTGGCTGCCGCGCACGCCGGCCGGCGTGTCGTCGTAGGCCAGATAGGCCACGTACAGGGCCCGTTCACCGCGCAGCAGGCGCAGTTCGGTGCGCTGGCTGCAGGGTTCCCCGGGGCGCGGCTCGACCTGCACGAAGCCGGTCAGCGGCGCGGCCAGATCCCAGACGGACTCCGCGGGCAGGCCGTCGACCTCGGGCGGGGCCGTTCCGGCCGGGATGCGCGCCACCCGGTAGCTGGGCGGTCGGTAGCTGCCGGGGATTTCCTGGGCCGCGGCGAGCCCCGAGGAGGCCGCGGGGGCGAGCAGACAAGCCAGGGCCAGGGGAAGCCGCCACGCCGGCGAGAGGCCCGGCTGCTGCCTGGCGTGCGGGCGAGGGCGCCTCGCGCTCGTCCGGGGGGCCGGACGGAAAGCCTCGGGCGCGGATCGCATGGGGCCGGGCAGTCTCCGGGCTGCTGCGTGGCTCGGCAAGCGCCCGAGCGCCCGTTCGCTTGAACCCACGGAAAAACTGGAGCGGACGGTTCCCCGCCGCCGAAAGAACGGACGGAGGTTGGGTGATGGGGGAGCGCTGGAGGAGCGGGCCCACCGGGGGCCGCGTCGAAGGGAAATCGTTTCGTCGCTCGCGTTGGGCCACGAGGGCGCTCGGAACCCTGGCTTGGTTGGGGTTGCTATGCGGGCTCGGCTGGAAGGTTTGGCAGGGCCCACGCACCCTGGAGGCCCTGCGCCCCTGGGGGCCAGCCTTCGAAGGCCTGCCGCTGGAGCGCTGCGGCCCCGCTGCGACGAGCGCTGCCTTCGAGGTCATCGCGCCACAGCTTGAAGGCCACTTCGTGGGCGAAGTCGAGCTCGGCCTGCTCGCGCTGGCGGACAGGCTCAACCAGCTCCGAGAGGTGGGGACTGCTGCGCTGTGCCAGGGCGCCACGTTGGATTTGTCCGAAGCCCTCGAACAGGCTTCATCGGGGCTGAAGCGTGACCTCTGCCGCCAGGTCCTTGGGCGACCTCTGTTCTTGTCGGAGCGGGATTTCCTGCTGCACGGCGCCGAGGGCGGCCGGTGGCGTCTCGACCTGGGCGGCTTCGATGCCTGCTTGGCGGACCTAGCGCAGCTCGATCTGGGCGATCGGGCGTCCGTCGAGGCCCTGCTCGGCGATCTGGACCGTGCCTACTACCGCCTTGTGGCGGTCTATCGGGCCCTGGCCGCGCTCGGTCTCGGGAGCGCTGCGCCCAGCTCGCGGCCCACGGCCGCTCAGCAGCTTCGATGAAGGCCGCGCGCAGCGGCGCACGCCGCGCTCGCTGTGCGCGTTCCCGCACCGCTCGCAGCCAGCGCTGCCGAGCAGGGTCCGTTCCCGCCCGGCTCAGCCGGACGCGATCGGGCCGCCGTCGTCGCGGCGGATGGCCACCACCGCCGAGCGCGGCGGCAGCCCAGGATCGAAGTCCGGCCAGCGGGTGCTGGGCTGTTCGAAGTCCGAGCCCGATTCGAAGGCGGGATGCTGCACGGCCACGAACAGCGTCCGGCCGTCCGGGGTGAAGCAGGGGCCGCACAGTTCCGCCCCGCGCGGCGCGGCGTAAAAGCGCTTCGACAGGCCGCGCTCCGGGGAGCGGGGATCCGCTTCGACCGCCCACAATCCGTCCACGTCCTCGCGCTGGGAGCCGTTGCCGTCGGTGGCCACCCACAAGCGTCCAGCGGGGTCGAAACACAGGTGGTCTGGGCAGGAAAACCAGCCCTCGGGGCTGGTCGCGGGGTGGAAGCTGGCGCCGCTCTGCTGGTCGCCGCACAGCAGGAACAGGTCGTATTCGAAGCGCGGCGCGGCGTGATCGCGGGCTCCGTCCGGGCCGGGCGGGCGCAGCTCGAGGATGTGCCCATGCAGATTGCGCTCGCGCGGATTGGCGCGGTCCGCCGGGGAGCCGGCGCCGCGCTCCGCAGGCCGGCTGCCGCGCGCGTCGTTCTTGGTCAGCACGGCGAACGCACAGCCGCTGGCCGGGTCGATCTTGACGTCCTCCGGCCGATCCATGGGCGTGGCGCCCAGCAGGCGCGCTGCCCGGCGCGCGTCGACCAGCACGTCGGCCTGGTCCTTGAAGCCGTTGGCCTCGGTCAGGGGGCCTTCGCCATGGACCAGCGGCAGCCAATCGAGGCCGCCCTCGGCGTCGAAGCGCGCCACGCTGAGCATGCCTTCGTCGAGCAGGTCCCGGTTGGCGCTCGGATCGCGGGCATCGACCGGGCGGCTGCTCACGAACCGGTACAGGCATTCGCCTTTTTGATCGTCGCCGGAATAGACCACCAGGCGGCCGTCCGGGGCCAGCACAGAGGTCGCGCCCTCGTGCCTGAAGCGGCCCAGGGCGGTGCGCTTCTTCGGCGCCGCGGAGGGATCGAAGGGGTCGAGTTCGACGATCCAGCCGAAGCGGTTCTGTTCGCGCGGCTCGCTGCGCACGTCGAAACGGGCCTCGAGCGCCGAGAGCCCATAGCCATCCGGGCCCAGGCCCATGGCGCGGGTCCCGGGCTGCTCCTCCGCGGGCAGGTCTTCGATGCGCCCGGCGAAGTACTCGGGTACGTTTTCCTCGCCGGAGAGATAGGTGCCCCAAGGAGTCACGCCCCCGCCGCAGTTGCCCAGCGTGCCCAGGCACAGGCGGCCGCTGGAATCCGCCGATGTCTGCAGCCGCGGAGAGCCCGCCGCCGGGCCGGTCAGCTCGATCGGCGTGCGGCCGGTCACCCGGCGGTTGTAGGCGCTGTCCGGGACCGGCTGCCAGATGCCGTCCTGCTCGGCGATCTCGACCACCGACAGGCCGTGGCTGGCGAGCATCACATCCGCGCGCTGGGCGGCGGGCGTACCCGGAGGGAACATCAGGCGCGCCGTGGCGTGCTCGTGGTTGACCACCAGCAGGCCGCGCTGGCTGCTGCCCGAGCCACCCGGCAGGGGCAGGAACGCGAGGAAGTCGTTGGCCGTGCCGAACTGCAGCTCCTGGGCCTCTGCGCTCTGGGCGAAGGGGTCGAAAGCCGGCGCCCCGGGCAGCAGCGGGTCGCCCCAGCGCAGCAGCACCTGGGCGCGGTGCCCGGGCGCCACCGCCTGGTCCTCGCGCGGGCCGCGCTGGAGCTCCTGGAAGGCCAAGCGGCTTGAAGTTCCCGGGGCGCCGGGGGCTCGCTCCGCGGGCGCTGCGCTGCGGCAGGCCGCCAGGGCGCCTGGCGCCAGGACTGCGCTCAAGGGCCTCAGCCAGGGGAAGAGCCCCAGGCCCAGGGCTGCGCGAGCGGTCTGCCCCAGCAGAGCGCGGCGGGTGGCGAGCAGCGGGAGCAGTTCGTCGAGGCTCGGGCGCGGTTGCATGCGGGTCGATGCCGAGGTCGGTGGGGGGGGAGATGGCGCGGCTTCCTTTGGCATTGTAGGACACCAGCCCGTCCTTCCCTGCAGGCCCATGCTGGGCCGACCCCGTTCGAAACGCGTCCCGCCATGACTCACCCGCTGCCCGTGCCCCGAGATTTGGTCGGTGTCGTCCATCTGGAGCCGCTTCCCGGGGCGCCCGGCTGGCGTGGCGACTTCGCCGGATCGTTGGCCCGCGCGGTCGCGGATGCCCAAGCGCTGCACGCCGGCGGTCTGCGCCGCGCGATCGTCGAAAACTTCGGCGATCGGCCGTTTTTCAAGGATCGGGTCCCCGCGGAAACCGTGGCCGCCCTGGCCCTCGCCGTGGGCCACATCGCCGAGCGCGTCCCGGGGCTGGAGCTGGGCCTCAACGTGCTGCGCAACGACGCGCGCTCGGCCCTCGGGCTCGCAGCGGTCGTGCCGGTGCGTTTCGTGCGCATCAACGTGCACGTGGGCGCCATGGTCACCGACCAGGGCCTGATCGAGGGCCAGGCGGCGGAAACCCTGCGGGAGCGACAGCGGCTCTGCCCGCGGGTCGAGCTGTGGTGCGACGTGCACGTCAAACACGCCCTGCCCCTGGCCGGGGAGGATCTGATCGAGGCGGCGCGCAACACCCTCGAGCGCGGCCTGGCCGATGCGCTGATCCTCTCGGGCCGCGCCACGGGCTCGCCTCCGGAGGGCCGCGACCTGGCGCGCGTGCGCGCCGCCTGCCCCGCGGCGCGCCTGTACCTGGGTTCGGGGCTTTCCGTGGGCAACGCCGCCGAGCTGCTGGTCCACGCCGACGGGGCCATCGTCGGCACCAGCCTCAAGCGCGGCGGGCACGTGGACCAGCCCGTCGACCTCGAGCGCGTGCGCGCCCTGGTGGCGGCGTCGGCCCGGCTCTGAGGCGCCGCTCGACGGGGCCTGGGGGCCTTGGAACGGCTGTCATCGAATGCGCTTCGCACCCGGCGAGGAGCGCGGCTTCGGCGGCGGCCCCCCGGCGAGCGGACCGCGGGTGCGAGCGGCCGAGCCGAACACGAACGCTGGTGGATCAGCCCTCAACCTTCCTCCGGGGGCGGCTCGCCCCAGCGCGGGGGCGGCGGCGGCTCGCTGTCCACGCCGGGGCCTTGGCGCGCTTGTGCCGCGGCGCGCGCCGTGGCGGCGCGCAGCGAGAAGCGCCCCGCGTCGGTGCGATAGCTCTCCGGCATGCGCAGCCGCACTCCCGGGGCCGCTTCGCGCCAGGCCCAGGCTTCGAACTGCGTGCTGCGTCCGCTCGGCAGGCTGGTCAGGCTCTGGGGCAGCCCATCGGGACCGAGGGTCAAGAGCGCCAAGGGGCCGCGCTCGTCCACGACGGTCCAGGAGCCGGGAGACGCCGGTTCGAGCGCGAGCGGGCCCTGGGCGTCCAGGTCGGCCAGGAGCCGCGACCAAGCGCGGCGCTCCGATTCGATCGCCTCGTTCAGCGCGGCGCCTTCGAGGGGCAGGCGCCGCCCGCCCTCGAAGCGCGCCGAGTCGGCGCTCGAGAGCTGCAGCATGGGCGCGTCCGCGGGGCCGCCCGCCGGCCCCGACCAGACCTCCAGGTCGAGGGCTGAAAAACCGCGCTTCTGCCGCAGGGTCAGCGGCGCGCGGCCCGCGGGCGCGAATTCGAGCGCGAGTTCGAGCTGCTCCAGGGCCGCCAGGGGGCCCAAGGCCTCGGCCAGGGAGCGCGCCGTCCGGCGGCCGGCCGCGGAGCCCTGCTGCCAGGGGCTGCCATCCAGGCGGCGCACCCCGGGACCGGCCTCGCTGTCCGCGGCGGCGGCGGCGGGCGCGAACAGGGCGACGAGCTGCGGCTCGGCGCGGAAGATCGCGGCCCACGCCTCGGGATCGGCGTCGACCTGTGGCCGCGGGCCTTCGGTCGCAGCGAGCAGACGCATTTCGGCCGGCGTGCGCTGGCCGTCGTCGGCCCGTAGCCCCGCCGCGGCCCAGGTGGACGGATCCCGCAGCCAGGACAGCAGGGCCGAGAGCAGCGGCTCCGGCCGGGGCTGAACCCCGCTCCAGCGCACAGCGATGCTCGGGCCCGCCGGGGTCTCGAGCAGTCCGAGCCGCGGCGCCCCCGCCTCGGCGAGCAGGGCGCGCAGGCGTGCGCCGGCTGACCCGCCCGCGAGCGCCCCGGCGAGGTCCCAGCGGCCGGCGGCCAGGGCCCAGCCCGCGGGTGCCTCGAAGGCCAGCAGCAGGTGTTCGGGACCCGGCTCCTGGCGCGGCAGCCAGAGGCGCTCGGGGCAGGCGGCGGCGGGGTGCGCCGACGCGCTCGCGGCCGGGCCCGGGAAGCGCTGCGCCAAGGCCGTCGCCGTGCGCTCGGCCCAGGGGCGCCAGCGCTCGCCGGGCAGGGCGCTGGCGACCCCCAGGGTCGCTCCCGCGAACAGCCGGGCCGCGGCGGCTTCGAGGTCCGCTGGAGCGATCTCCGCTGGAGCCGCCGCGGGCGCCGGCCAAAGCCGGCCGAGAGCGGCCTCTTCGAGCTGGCGCTCCGGGGGCCGCCGGGCGCGCAGCGTGGCCGCATCGATGGCGGCCGCGGCGGCGTCGAGCTCCGTCCCGGGGTGGGAGAGGGCCTCGAGCAGGGCCTCGAATCCCCGTTCGAGCCGATCGCTGGCCACGCGCGCTTCGAGCCAGCAGCGCGCGCCTTCGAGGCGCAGCTCGAAGCTGCCGCCCAAGGCGGCGAAGCGCTCCTGGGTCTGGCCGCCGGGGCCGGCGTTCCAGGCGGCGATGGCCAGGTCGGCGACCGCCGCTTCGCGGGGGCCCAGTTCGAAAGCGCCGGTCGGAAAATGCACCCAGATCGCGTCGGCGCGGCCGAGCGGGGCGCCCAGGTCCAACACCGGCCCAGCGGCGCCCGATTCCTGGGCGCGGGCGGGCGGGCTGCACAGCGCAGCGGCCCACAGCAGCGGGACAGCGAGTTGCCGCCTGGGACGCGGCGCGCGGTTGGGGCTCGGCATGCCCCCATGCTACGCAGCCGCCGTGCCCCCGGGCGCCTCCGGCTCCGTGAGGGGCCTCGGCCCCGCGCGCGGCCGATCTCCTCGGCGGCCACCGCTCCTTGGCACCGCCGGGAGGGGCCAGCCAGAGGAGCCCGGCGGGGCCCCTTCGGGCGGCCGCCTGCGGCCCGGGGCTCCCGGTCCGTCAGACCGAAACGGCCGCCGGCAGCCCGGAAAGCACGGCTTCGATGGCCTCCAGCGCACGCCGGTTGCCGGCGGCGAATTCGCGGTCCACGGTGCCCGCGTAGCGCGGCAGCTCCGACAGGAAACGCTGGAGAGGCTCGCGGCGCAGGGCCTCGGGCGCCAGGAAGGTGCCGCCGCCCATGCGCTCCAGGAGGTGCCCGTTGACCTCCTGCTCGTACTGCCCGGCCTCGGGCAGGGCGAACACGGGTTTGCCCAGGTAGAGCGCCTCGCCGATCAGCTGGTTGCCGGCGGTGCCGATCACGCAGCGCGCGCTGCACAGGTCGGCGATGAAGCCCTGCTCGCTGATCGCGCGGAAACGCAGGTTGCCGCGCTCCGCGGCTTCGCCGAGGCCAAAGACGCGCACCTCGATGGGCAGCCCGGCCAGGGCCTCCAGCACGTTGCTGGGCATGCTGCGGCGGCAATAGGCCACCGCGTGGTCGCCGGCTTCGACCCGGGCCGCCAGCAGGGCCGGGCGCAACAGCGTGCCCACGAAGGTCACCCTCTGGACCCCGGGTTTGGGCTCTGGCTTGAAGAACGAGGAGCTGACCGTGTGCACCTGGCGCTGGTAATACAGCCGATTGAATCGCGCGATGCCGGCAGCGCGCAGGCGCAGGCCCCGCGGCAAGAAGGACAGGTCCCCGAAGTTGAACAGCGACTGATGGTCGACCGCCATGTAGGGCAGTCCCACGGCCTCGGCGGCGCGCGGTGCGCCCGGGTCGTAATCGGTGATCAGCAGATCGGCGCGCTCGCGCTCGAAGCGCTGCCCGAGCTGGCGCTTGAGCTCCGGCAATCCGCGCAGGTACTTGGCCGAGCGCAGCAGGGTGCGCGGATAGTGCACCCGCTGGCGTGCGTCGTAGACGAACCGCAGCCCCGGCAGCCGCTCGACCCGCACTTCGCTGCCCCGGTAGGCGCCCTCCAACAGATCGTAGGCATCGCCGGGGGCCAGCAGGATCAGCTCATGGCGCTTGCGCAGGTCCTCGACCAAGGTGCGCACGCGCGTAGCGTGGCCGCGGCCCTCGCCGGCCATGCTGTAGAAGATCTTTGCCATGGATGCATCCTGACCTTCCCGCTCGCTGCGCGAAACCCCGGACCCGGGTGGCGGCCCGATCGAGGTCCGCGGTCGCGCTCCGCGCAGGCCTTCCCGGAAGGTGGCGGAATCAGGCCGTTTGCGGCAAACCGCGGGGCGCCGGGACCACGCGCGGCTCCTCCAGCAGGGGCTGGTACTTGGGATCGGCGATCAGCGACGGCCAATCCAGGATCTCGAGGCGCCCGTCGAAGTGCTCGACCAGGGCCGTGCAGGACTCGACCCAGTCGCCGTCGTTGCAGTACAGGATGCCGTCGATCTCGCGCATCTCGGCCTTGTGGATGTGGCCGCAGACGACGCCGTCGAAACCGCGCCGGCGGGCCTCGTCGGCCAGGGCTGCTTCGAAGTGGAAGATGAAGTCGACCGCGTTCTTGACCTTGTGTTTGAGGTAGGCCGACAGGGACCAGTAGCGCATGCCCAGCACCTTGCGGCCCACGTTGTAGACGTGGTTGAGCCGCAGCGCG
>JBILNK010000207.1:0-6903 GCA_044375105.1 Planctomycetota bacterium | reverse complement strand
CCCTTCGTGGTGCGGGCCTACCTGCTGAGCGAAGGCGTCGACGTGATCGAAGGCGATTGGGACCGCCTGGCGCTGCGCGAGCCGGCGGCCCTCGCGGCCCTCGAGCGCCTGTACCGCTGGCGCCACCTGGAGGAGCGCACGCTGACCAGCGGCAAATCCAAACTGGCCGAAGGCCCCTCGGTGTTCCTGACCGGCAAGGTCGGCCTGGCGGGGCCCTTCGGGCGTTGGGTCGTGCCCAGCTATCGCAGCATCCCGCCCCGCGAGCAGGGCGGCTTCGAGTGGGACTTCGCGCCCCTGCCGCGGGGCGCCCGGGATCACCAGATCGTCCTGCCGGTGGCCTGGTGCCTGGCGCGCGATTCCGCCCACAAGCCCGAGGCCTTCGAACTCCTGCGTTATCTGGTCGACCGGGACAGCCAAGCCGCCCAGGCGCGCCTCGGTCTGGCCATGCCGTCGCTGATCGAGGTGGCCGAATCGGAGGCCTTCCTCGATCCGAACCAGGAGCCGGCCAACGACCGCGGTTACCTGGAGGCGGCGCGGCGGGCGAATTTCCTCGAATGGCCGCCGGATCCGCGCTTCGAGGACCTGCTGCGTACGCGCCTCGATCGGGCCCTCAAGAGCGGCGAGGCCAGCGTCGAGCAGGCCATCGGCGACCTGGAGCAGGCCTGGAGCGCGCAGCGGCGCTCGCCGCTCGAGCGCGGCGCTTTCGAGCGGGTGCCCTGGCGCGACCTGTGGCTGGCCAGCGCCCTGCTGCTGGGCCTCGGATTGCTGCTGCTGCTGTGGCTGCGCTCGCGCCGGGCCCTGTCACTGGCCGAGCGCCGCGAGGAGCGCTGGGGCCTGCTGCTGGTCTCGCCCTGGCTGATCGGTTTCGCGGTGTTCATGGCCGGACCGATCCTGCTCTCGCTGCTGCTGTCGCTGAGCCGCTGGCAGGGCATCACGGCGCTCTCCGAGGCCCGCTTCGTCGGCCTGGCCAACTACGCCGAGCTGTTCTGGCACGACGCGCGCTTCGCCCGCTCCTTGCGCGTGACGGTCTACTACACCCTCCTGGCCGTGCCCCTGGGCCAAGCGGCCGCCCTGGCGGCGGCCCTGCTGATGGCCCAGAAGTTGCCCGGCATCCACCTGCTGCGCGCCGCCTGGTACCTGCCCAGCGTGCTGGCCGGCGTCGGCATCGCGATCCTGTGGCGCTGGGTCTTCGATCCGGAGGCCGGGCCGCTCAACGCCGCCCTGCGGCCCCTGTGCGCCTGGTTCGGCGCGGCCCCGCCCGAATGGTTCGGAAGGGATGCAGCCCTGTTCGGTCCGCCGGCCTTCGCCCTGATGAGCCTGTGGTTCCTGGGCGGGACGATGATGATCTACCTGGCGGGCCTGCAGGCGATCCCCAGCGAGCTGTACGAAGCGGCTGCCATCGACGGTGCCGGGCCGCTGCGGCGCTTTCTCTCGGTGACCCTGCCGATGCTGGCGCCGGTGCTGCTGTTCAACACGATCATGGCCCTGATCGGCTCGTTCCAGGTCTTCACCCAGGCCTACGTGATGACCGGCGGCGAGCCCGGCGACGCCACGCGCTTCTTCGTGCTGTATCTCTACAACCAGGCCTTCGAGTTCTACGAGATGGGCTATGCCTCGGCCATGGCCTGGATCCTGCTGGCGATCGTGCTGGCCCTGACCTTCCTGGTGCTGCGCCTGAGCCGCGGCCGGATGCAGGCGGAGGTGGCCCGATGAGCGCCGGAGCCGCCCGCTCGCGCGCGGCCGGCGGAACGGCGGCCGCCCTCTGGCGGCTGGCCCTGCTGGCCTTCCTGGCCGCGGGCACGGTGCTGCTGCTGTTCCCGCTGTGGTGGATGGTGGTGGTTAGCCTGGAGACCCCCGAGCGAGCCGGGCGTGCGAGCGGGTCCGGAGATGACCTGAGCCTGTTCCCGGCCGACCCCCAGTGGCACAACTACGCCCAGGCCCTGCGCGAAGTGGGCAGCCTGCCCTGGCAGGGCTTCCTGGACGCCCTGGCCAATTCGATCGTGATCACGGTCTCCTGCGTTGTCGGCACGGTGCTCTCCTCTAGCCTGGTCGGCTACGCCTTCGCGCGCCTGCGCTTCTTCGGCCGCGAGGGCTTCTTCGTGCTGATGTTGGCGACGATGATGCTGCCCGCCCAAGTGACCATGATCCCGCTGTTCCTGCTGTTCAGGAACTTGGGCTGGATCGACACGCCCCTGCCGCTGATCGTGCCGGCCTTCTTCGGCGCCGCCTTCCACATCTTCATGTACCGACAATTCATGGCCGGGCTGCCCGAGGCTCTGTTCGAAGCGGCGCGGCTCGACGGCCTCGGCCCCCTGGGCATCTGGTGGCGGCTGGCGCTGCCGCTGTGCAAGCCGGTCACGGCGATCACGGCCGTGTTCACCTTCATCTTCGTCTGGAACGACTTCCTCTCGCCGCTGGTGTACCTGCATTCCGACGAGCAGGCCACCCTGGCCGTGGCGCTCAACTCCTTCCGCAACCAGTACGGTGGCCTCGACGACGTGCACCTCCTGATGGCGCTCTCCGTGATCACGATGCTGCCGTGCGTGCTGCTGTTCCTGCTGGCCGGACGGCACTTCATCCAGGGCCTCAACTCCGGCGGGGTCAAAGGCTGATGGCAACCGTGCGACTGAACGGCGTCGCCAAGCGGTATCCGGGCGGGGTCACGGCCGTGCATCCCACCGACCTCGACATCGCAGACGGCGAGTTCGTGGTCCTGGTCGGGCCCTCGGGCTGCGGCAAGAGCACCACCTTGCGCATGGTGGCGGGCCTCGAGGAGATCAGCGCCGGCAGCCTCGAGATCGACGGGCGGCGGGTCAACGACCAACCCGCCCGGGACCGGGACATCGCCATGGTGTTCCAGAACTACGCCCTGTACCCGCACCTCAGCGTGGCCGAAAACCTGGCCTTCCCCCTGGAGCGGCGGCGGCGTCACAAGAGCTGGCTGCGCGCGGCGCTGCTGCCGGGCTACCGCCGGGAACGCCGCTCCGAAAGCGCCGCGATCGCGGCGCGGGTCGCGTTGGCGGCCGAGCTGCTCGGCATCCAGGGCCTGCTCGGGCGCCTGCCGCGCGAGCTCTCCGGGGGCCAGCGCCAGCGCGTGGCCGTGGGCCGCGCCCTGGTGCGCGAGCCCAAGGTGTTCCTGTTCGACGAGCCGCTCTCGAACCTGGACGCCAAGCTGCGCCTCGAGATGCGCGCCGAACTGCGCGCCCTGCACCGCCGGCTGCGCGCCACGATGCTCTACGTGACCCACGACCAGGAGGAAGCCATGACCCTCGGCGACCGCCTGGTGGTGATGAAGGACGGGCGCGTGCAGCAGTGCGGCACCCCCACGCGGGTCTATGACCGGCCCGCCAACCGTTTCGTGGCCAGCTTCGTCGGCACGCCGACGATGAACTTCCTGAGCGGGCGCATCGCGGGCGGGCGCTTCCTGGGCGCGGATTTCGCCCTGCCGCTGCCTACGGACCGCTGGCGCGCGCCCCTGGCCAGCCTGGAGGGCCGCGAGCTCGTGCTCGGACTGCGACCCGAGCGCTTGCTGGTGTCGCCCGGTGGCCAGGGTCCAAAGGCCCTGCTCGAAGGGGTCGAGCGCTACGGGGATCGCCTGGACCTGTCGCTGCGCGCGGGCCCGAACCGGCTGGTGGCGCGCATTTCCACCGATCTCGCCCCCGCGGACAGCCTGCTGATCGAGGGCCGGCCCCTGGCGCTCGAGGCCCAGGCGATCGGCCTGCACCTGTTCGAGCCGGGCGAGCCGGGGAACCGGCTGGCGCTGGCCGGGGAAGCCTGAGCGGTCCCCTGCCGCCCGCCGACCCAGGCACGGGGCCGGCTCGGGAACAGCGCCGGGCCTGCGGGGCCGGGGGCCGCGCGGGGGATGGCGCGGGCTTCGGGCTCGAGCAGGGCGGTCCGAGGCCGAACGGTCCCAGCGGCCGGGGCGGTCGCCGAGGTCCGTCCCCATCCCTGGGCGCCGGACTATCCTGGCCCCTGACCCGCGATGAGCGCCTCCGCCGATCCTCGTCCCCTGGCCCTGCTCCTCCTGGGCATCGAGCAAGCCCTGGATTCCGGCGATTGCGACCAGAGCCGATGCGCCGGCATCAAGGCGGCTCTGGAGGCCGCCTGTCGAGGCGGCGGCCCCCTGCTGCCGGAGCACTGCCTGGAGCCCCTGCCCGGCAGCTACGCCCGCCACCTGGTCCATCGCGACCCGGCCGCACGGTTTTCAGTGGTGGCGATGGCTTGGGCCCCCGGGCAGGGCACCCCGCTGCACGACCACGCGGGAACCTGGTGCGTGGAGTGCGTCTATCGGGGCCGGATCGCCGTGCGATCGTTCTCGCGGCGCGCCAACCGCTGCTCGAATTCCGGGCTCTACGACTTCGCCGAAGAGAGCTGCGTCCAGGCCATCAGCGGCGAAGCGGGAGCGCTGATCCCGCCCTTCGAGTACCACGTGATCCGCAACGAGGGCCCGGAGCTGGCGGTCACGATCCATGTCTACGGGGGCGAGATCCTGCGCTGTACCGTGTTCGAGCCACAGGCCCAGGGCGGTTACCGGGCCCGCAGCCACGAACTCGGCTATGCGCCCGAATGAAGCCGCGCGACGCATGGTAGGCCAATCAAGTCAATTCTTGCGCGAGCTGATGATCGAAACCGCTTTTGGCTTGAACGAGACTTGATTCGAGCCTGATCAGGGCTTGTGGATCGCGGGGGACCCTGGGGTTTCGACCGCGGCAGATCGACACGCTCCTCTGGGAGCGGACTGCCGCAGACGCAGAGTTCCACCCCCGAGGTCACCCCCCTCATGAGCGCTTTCCGTACCTCCCTCGCCCTGGGCGCCTTCGCCGGCTTCGCCCCGCTAGCCCTGGCCCAGTTCACGGGCTCGATCACTCCCCCCCCGACCCCCGTCGTCAGCATCCCCGGCCCGGGCGTGACCCTCTCGGCCCCGATGATGCGCGGCGACACGGCCGCCACCAGCAAGGGCTGGGTCGCCGCCCCGCTGTTCACCATCGGCGAGACCCTGAACGGCTACCAGCCGGTCGGCATCCCCGACGGCATGGGCGCCTTCCAGCGCAACTCGACCCTGAACCTGCTGGTCACCCACGAGCTGACCGAAGGCGCCGGCTACATCTACACGCTGGCCAACGGCACCCAGCTGCGCGGCGCCCGCATCAGCACCTTCAACATCGGCCGCCAGCTGCTCAGCAACAACAGCGCGGTGCTCTCGGTCAACCGCGCCGGCCTGGCCTACGACACGGTCTACGACCGCCAGGGTGTGATCGTCACCTCGGCCGCGCAGATCAATGAGACCGGCAACGCCCTGAACGGCCTGGCCCGTTTCTGCTCGGCCACCGCCGTGCAGGCCGGCACCTACGGCATGGAAGACGGGGTCTTCTTCGCCAACGAGGAGACCAGCAAGCCGTTCCACCCCCACGGCGGCACCGTGTGGGCCCTGGACGTGCAGAAGCGCACCCTCTGGGCCGTGCCGGCCATGGGCCGCGGCTCCTGGGAGAACGTCTGCCCGCTGGACAGCGGCGATCCCACCAAGGTGGCCTTCCTGCTCGGCGACGACTCGGTCGCCGCGCCCCTGTATCTGTACATCGGCCAGAAGGATGCCCTCGGCAACGGCAGCTTCCTCGATCGCAACGGCCTGGCCGTGGGCAAGGTCTACGCCTGGAAGGCCGACAACGGCGACGTGTCCCCCCAGCAGTTCAACGGCCTGAACAGCAGCCGCACGGGCAAGTTCGTCGAGATCACCGTCCAGGATCCGACCAAGGCCGGCACCACCGGCCACGACGCCTTCGGCTACGCCGATATCGACACGATGCAGACGCAGGCCGACACCCTGGGCTGCTTCAGCTTCTCGCGCCCCGAGGACCTGGCCACCAACCCGCTCGACGGCACCCAAGCGGTGTTCGCTTCGACCGGCCGCGGTCAGCAGTTCCCGGCCGACAACTGGGGCGACACCCTGGTGGTCGACGTGAACTTCAGCGACTTCAACAACCTGACCGCCCAGCTGGTGATCGTCAACGACCCGGACGGCCTGCCGGTGCCGGACAGCAGCATCCGCTCGGCCGACAACCTGATCTGGGCTCGCGACGGCAAGGCCTACATCCAGGAAGACCGCTCGACCTCGCCGAGCTCCCTGTTCGGCGCGGTCACCGGGGTCGAAGCCTCCATGTGGCAGCTCGACCTGGTCACCCGCAAGGAGACCCGCATCCTGGAGATCGACCGCAGCGCGGTGCCCGCCGGCCAGACCGATGGCGCTCCCAACGACAAGGGCAACTGGGAGTCCTCGGGCGTGATCGACGTCACCGGGCTGCTTCCGACCTTCCCGGGCGAGCGCCTGCTGATGATCAACGTCGAGGCCCACAGCCTCACCGGCGGCACCATCGGCGGCAGCGCCCTGCTGGCCGAAGGCGGCCAGATCCTGCTGGTTTCCAAGATCGGCCAGTGAGCTGAAGCGCCGAACCGCGCTCGGGCAGGCCTGGCCCGGGCGCGCCGGTTTTGGGGGCGGGCGGGCGGCTTTCGGAAGGGCCGTCCGCCCGCCCGCTTTTTGGGGGTGGAGCAAAGACGAGCCAGGCCCGCGCATCACAGCGCCGCGGGGCGCGCTCCAGAGGGCCGGCGCCGAACAGCCCCTGGAAGCAGAACCCATGGAACTGGCGCGGCGGGTGGGCCCTGTTGGACTCGAACCAACGACCAAGCGATTATGAGTCGCCTGCTCTAACCGACTGAGCTAATGGCCCCCTGGGGCGCGAAGGATAGCGCGCGAGCCAGGAGCAGAGGCCGAAGGATGTGGCCAGCGCAGCCGGATCGGAACGAGTGCGCCGAAAGCGAGAGACCGGCGCAGAGCGCGAAACTCGCACCGCACTTCTCCACGCGCACCTCCACGCGCGCTCCGGCGCGTCGATACCGCGTCGATTCGGT
>JBILNK010000196.1:0-7703 GCA_044375105.1 Planctomycetota bacterium | reverse complement strand
AGCCGTTCGCCGGCAGACCCCGGAGCATCCCAGGCCCCCGAAACGCACGCGTTGGCCGGCGGTCCACGGGCCGAATGGCAGCGCGCGGACAGCAACGCGGCGACGCAGGATCAAGCCCGCGGGCGGACATCCCGCGGGCGCGGGCCCTGGATGCGGCGGGGTTAGGATCAGGGCGCGTGTTGGCCAGTGAGCTGCAGATTCCCCTGCCGGACCGCCTCGCGCAGGCCTGTGGGGTCGCGAGCCTCTCGGCCCGCCTGAATGCGCCCGAGCGGCCCGAGCCCGGGCCCGCGCTGGTGTTGCTCCACGGAGCCGGGACAGATTGCGACCACCCCAGCTTGGCAAGCCTGGCGGCAGGCCTAGCCGACCGCGGCCGAGCGGTGTTGCGGCCGAGGTTCCCGTACGCGGAGCGCATCCGCCGGGAAGGCCGCCGCCGGCCCCCCGATCCGCTGCCGCGCCTGGTGGCGGCCCTCGACGCCCTCCTCGCAGCGCTGCCGGAGCTGTCCCCTGCCCTGGCCAGCGAGCGGGCGCCGGTGCTGCTGGGCCGCTCCCTCGGGGCCCGGGTCGCCAGCCTTTCGGTCGCCGGGGGCCGCCACGCCAGCGCCCTGGTCTGGCTCGGATTTCCGCTGCACCCGCCGGGGCACTCCGAGCGCTGGGAGGCGCGCAGCCAGCATTTCCCGTCCCTGGACCTGCCGATCCTGGCCTTCCAGGGAGATCGCGACGGACACGCGCAGCTGGATTGTCTGCGCTCCGCTCTGGCGCGCCTGCCGCGGCCCCCCAGCCTGCGGCTGCTGCCCGGCGCGGACCACGGGCTTTCCACGGGACGGGACGGCTCCGGCGCTGAAGTCTGGGGCGGACTGTCCGCCGAGATCGATGCCTGGCTCCGCGCCCGGCTCTGACCCCGCCGGATTCCCGGCCCTATCGGGAAGCCAGCCAGCGGGGTAGGGTCGGCGAAAGCTCTCCTTCCGCGGCCGCTTCCCCACAGGCTCCATGCTCGATCGCGCCCTCGGATCCCTCGCCCGCCCCGCCGCGCTGTCCTGCCTGCTGGCCCCCGCGGGCCTGGCCCAGGGCTCGACCCTGGTGCAGACGCTGACCGGTCAGCAGATCGGCGACCTGTTCGGAACTGCCTCGGCGGTCTCCGGGGATCGAGCGGCCGTGCGCAACAGCGGCCGCATCGACCTGTTCGAGCGCAGCAACGGCCTGTGGAGCCCGCTGCAGTCGATACCGATCGACAATCCGGAGGGCGGGGCCGGCCTCGGCCTGCCCTTGTACCTGGGGCCGGACTTCCTGGCGGTCGGCCTGCCCTACGGGATCGTGGGCGGGATCAATTCCGGCTTGGTGCGCATCTACCGGCCGACGCCCTCGGGCTATCAGCTGGAGCAAACCCTGCTGCCGGAACAGCCCCTGATCGGGGCCTTCGGCTGGTCCATGGCCCGGGAAGGCCAACGTCTGGCCGTGGGTGCGCCCTTCTATCAGCAGGGCTTCCAATCCCACGGGGCCGTGTTCGTGTTCGAAACGGGCCCCGGAACCTGGCCCCAGGCCCAAGCGATCCGCGCCAGCGATAGCAAGAACCAGGACAACTTCGGCTTTTCGATCGACATCGAAGGCGATCGCTTGGTGGCCGGGGCACGCTTGCACGACGCCGGCACGTCGAACTCCGGAGCGGTGTACGTGTTCGAGCGCCAGGGCGGGGCCTGGGTCCAGATCCAGAAGCTGCTCTCGCCCGAGCCGGTGATCGGCGGCGAATTCGGCCGCTCCCTCGCGCTGGACGGCGGCACCCTGGTGGTGGGCTCCCTGCGCGCCGAAACGGGCAACGGCCTCAAGTCGGGCGCGGCCTTCCTCTTCACGCAGACGCCGGAGGGCTATCAGCTCGACTCCAAGCTGGTACAGGCGATCCCTGGCGATGGCGATGGGTTCGGCGTCAGCGTCGCGCTGAACGGGCCGCTCTTGGCCGTCGGGGCCTGCTATCACGACGGCGCCGGGCAGGACGATGGCGCGGTATACCTCTACGAGCAGGTCGCCGGCTGGTGGATCGAGCGCAACCGCTACCTGGATCCCAGCAGCACCTCGGCGTCCCTGGCGGGCTGGACCACGGCCCTAGCCGGCGACCAGATCTTCACCGGCAGCCTCGTGGATTACGGCTCGAGCAGCCAGGACCCGGGCCTGGTGCGCGTGCACCAGATCCCGGCCGCGCCCAAGTGCGGGGCGGTGCCCTACGCCCTGGTGGCCGAGAACCCGCTGCAGCTCCTGGCTTCGCCCGTGAAGCCGGGCCAGCTGTTCTTCGCCACACTGCTGTCCCAGGGCCTGCCGGCGGCGCAGATCTGGCTTTCGACCGCGGCCGCGAAGCTGGCGCTGCCCTTCGGGAGCTTGGCCATCGATCTGTCGAACGCCCTGCTCCTGCCCACCATTCCCTTCTTCGGCAACCACGCCGCGGCCGTGCCCGTGCCTTCGAGCCCCGCGCTCGCCGGCCAGTCCTTCTATCTGCAGGGCTTCGGCCTCTCCGCCGACCCGAGCGCCTGGCGCCTGAGCCATGGCCTGCGCCTGACCGCCTGCCCGTGACCGGCTGAGAGAGATGCGACCCGGGTTGCGCCCCCGCGCCGATCCCGGCTGATGACCGAGCGGGGGCCCGCCGCCCGGCCCGCGTCGAGGCCGATATCCCCGAGCCCAGGGGAGCCCAGTTGAGAAGGCCGCCCTGTCGCGCAGCCCTGGGCGGGGAGCCCCCCCGCTCGACGCTCCGCTCACCCCTTGGCTTCGAGCTTGGCCCAGGTGTCCTTGAGGCCGACCGAGCGATTGAACACCGGCCTTCCGGGGCGGTGGTCCTGGCGGTCGCTGATGAAGTAGCCGAGGCGTTCGAACTGGAAGTGCGTGTCGGGGGCGGCCTCGGCGGCGCTGCGCTCGATCAGCGCAGCGGCGGGGCGCTGCAGGCTGTCCGGGTTGATGTCGGCCAGGAAGTCGCCACCGCCGGCGCCCGGCTCGGGCACCCTGAACAGGTGGTCGTAGAGCCGCATCTCGGCCGCCACGGCCTGGCTGGCCGGCAGCCAGTGGATGATGCCCTTGACCTTACGGCCGTCGCTGGTCTGCCCGCCCGCAGAGAGCGGGTCATAGCTGGCGTGGATGCGGGTCACGCGCCCGGCGGCGTCCTTCTCGAAGCGCTCGCAACGGATCACGTAGCCGTAGCGCAGGCGCACCTCGCCGCCGGGCCTCAGCCGGAAATAGCCCTTGGGCGCATCCTCGCGGAAGTCGTCGCGCTCGATGTAGAGCTGCGCCTCGAAGGGCAAGGGCCGCGTGCCGGCCCCGGGATCCTCGGGGTTGTTGACCGCGGGCACGGTCTCGCGCCGCTCGGCGGGGTAGTTCTCGATCCGCACCTCGATCGGGTCGAGCACCGCGAAGCGCCGCGCGGCGCGGCGGTTGAGGTCATCGCGCAGCGCGTTCTCGAGCACCAGCATGTCGACCGTGGAGTTGAAACGCGCCACGCCGATCGTGCGCACGAAGGCGCGGATCGCCTCGGGCGTGTAGCCCCGCCGCGCCAGCCCGCGCAGGGTCGGCATGCGCGGATCGTCCCAGCCGGACACGTGGCCCTCCTTGACGAGCTGCTGCAGCTTGCGCTTGCTGGTCACGGTGTAGGTCAGCTGCAGGCGCGCGAACTCGATCTGACGCGGGCGGCTCGGCAGGCTCAGGTGATCCAGGAACCAGTCGTACAGCGGGCGATGGTTCTCGAACTCGAGGCTGCACAGGCTGTGGGTGATGCCTTCGAGCGCATCCGACTGGCCGTGGGCCCAGTCGTACATCGGATAGATGCACCAGGTGGAGCCCGTGCGATGGTGGTGGGCGTGCAGGATCCGGTAGAGCACCGGATCGCGCAGGTTCATGTTGGGCGCGGCCATGTCGATCTTGGCCCGCAGGGTCTTGGCCCCGTCCGGGAATTCGCCGGCCCGCATGCGCCGGAAGAGCTCCAGGTTCTCCGCGACCGAACGCTCTCGATAGGGGCTGTTGCGGCCCGGCCGCGAGCCGTCGCCGCGCCACTCCCCGAGCTCCTCGAGGCTCAGATCGCAGACGTAGGCCAGGCCTTTCTGGATCAGCTCGACGGCCAAGCCATACAGGCGCTCGAAGTAGTCCGAGGCGAAATACAGCCGCTCTTGCCAATCGAAACCCAGCCAGCGCACGTCCGCCTGGATGGCGTTCACGTACTCCGTGTCCTCGGTGGTCGGGTTCGTGTCGTCGAAGCGCAGGTTGCAGCGCCCCCCGGGGAACTCCTCCGCCAAACCGAAATTGATGCAGATCGCCTTGGCGTGGCCGATGTGCAGATAGCCGTTGGGTTCGGGCGGGAAGCGCGTGTGCACGCGGCCGCCGTGTTTGCCCTGCTCGAGGTCCTGGTCGATGATCTGCTGGATGAAGTGCCGGCGGGCGGGGCCGCCGTGGGCCTCGGACTCGGACGCTTCGGGGGAACCGTGGGAGTGGGACATGGCAGCGGGAGGGGCGGGGCCTGCGGAGGTCGGAAGGCCCCAGCAGGGCGCGGGAGGAGCCCGGCGGCGCCGCGGCCCGCCGGGCGGCGGGCCGCAGGCCTCTGGCGGGCTAACCGGGGGCCGTCGGGCGCAGTCCGGGTGGGTCGTTTGTGTCAGGCGCCGGCCAGCACGCGCTTGACGCGCTCGAGCACCAGAGCCTCGAGCGCCTGGGCGCGGTTGCCGAGGCCTGAGCACGCCAGGGAATAGCGCTCGATCTGGGCCGCGTCGCTGAGGTCGCGGGTGTTGACGTCGACGTTGAGGCGCGCGCCGCGGACCGCCGCGTGGGCGGCCAAGGCGCCGACGCCCGCATCGGTGACCGAGGCGGGGTTGCCCTGCTCGGCCACCTTGACCAGCAGCTCCAGCGCCTCCACCGACAGGCGCATGACCGTCAGCGGCACCTCGATGGCCTGCTGCTGGGCCTGGGCCTGAGCGGCAGCGCGGGTCGCCTGCTCCGCCGGCGTCCCCTTGGGCAACCGCCCGGCGGCCAGGATGGCGTTGAAGGCCTGGGTGTCGGCGTCGATGGCGGCCACCAAGCCACGCACCAGGGCCTGCCCCTGTTCGGCCAGCAGCGAGAACTCGGCGGTGCGCCCCTCCCAGCCCTTCTTGTTGGCGGACAGGTTGGCGACCATGGTGCCCAGGGCGGCCCCCAGGGCGCCCAGGTTGGCTGCCACGGAGCCCCCGCCGGGCGCCATCGACTCGCTGGCCACCTCCTCGGCGAAGGCGCGCACGCTCAAGCGAGCGAGCTTGTCGCCGCGGCCGGAGCGCAAGCGGTATTCGATCACCTTCTGCTCCGGATCGAAGGGCGCCAGCTCGTCGAGCCCCATGGACTTGACCGCGATCTTGATCAGCTCGGCTTCGCTGACGCCCGCGGAACGGCCCTGTTTGGCCAGATAGTGGCGGCCCGCTTCGAGCAGCGAGCGCAGGGGAAGCAGCCCGACCACCTCGGAGCCCGTGGCGCGCATCCCGTAGGCCTGGGCGCGCCCCGCGGCCTCGTCGAAGGCCCGGTGCAGCGGCGTGGCGGTCAGGTCGGTCAGGTTCATGGACACCTGGGCGACGCCGTATTCCTCGATGAACCAGCCGATCGCCTTGACGCCCGCCAGCAGGCCGGAGCTGCGCAGGCTCTGGCCGTCGGGGCCGAGCAGGGGTTTTCCGTCCTGGCCTTTGCGCACCCGGCCGCTCTCGCGCAGGTCGAAGGCCACCTCGTTGGCCAGCTTGACCGAGGTGGTGTTCAGATTGACGTTGTAGGCCAGCAGGAAATCGCGCGCCCCGACCGCCGTGGCGCCGGTCTTGGGCTGGAATGTGCCCGGGCCGCAGTCGGGCTTCCAGTCGGGATGCGCGAGCTTGGCGGGCAGGCCCTCGTATTCGCCGGAGCGCACATCGGCCAGGTTCTTGCGGCCCGGACTGGAGGCGGCGCGCTCGTAGAAATAAATCGTCAAGCCGACCTCATCCGCCAGCCGGCGGCCGAGGCGCCGGGCCCACTCGGCGGTCTCCTCCAGGCTGAGCCCCTGCACGGGGATCAGCGGACACACGTCCATGGCCCCGAAGCGCGGATGCTCGCCCTGGTGCCGGCGCATGTCGATCAGCTCGGCCGAGACGCGCCCGGCCCGCACCGCCGCCTCCAGCACCGGCTCCGGCGCGCCCACGAAGGTCATCACCGTGCGGTTGGTGGCCGCGCCCGGATCGATGTCGAGGAAGGTGACCCCCTCGACCGACTCGATCGCCGCGCGGATCTTGGCCAGCACGGCCTGGTCACGGCCTTCGGAGAAATTGGGGACGCACTCGAGGATCGGCTGCATGGCAGGGGCGGGGCAGGCCAAACACTCTAAGGTTTGGGGTCCGTCGATCGACGGGCCAAGGGCCGTCCAACCGCGCCGCCGGGGCCGCGCCTCAGCGGCACAGCGCGGCGCATCGCCTCCTCACGGGAGGCGACCGGGGGGGGTGCTCCGCCGGATCCGCTGGCCCCGGTCCCGAGCCAACGCAAATCCCGCGGCACCCCGCTCTCTAGCCCGCCGCGGCCGGCCATCCAGCCGCCCCCCCCTCGCAACCCGGCCCCGTCCGCACCGCTGCGGAGCGGCCCTGGCCGTCTACTTTCCCCTCGGCCGGCCTTGCGGGCGCCCTCAGACGTACTCCCCGCAGCTTGGGCTGCGCGCGGCCAGTTCTGCGGCCCAGGAAGCCGCCGGTCCGAGATGGGGCCCACCTGGCCCCTCCGCTCCAAACCCCAGGGCCCATGGCCCGCGATCAGCTTGGGGTTCGAGCGCCAAAGGGCCCGCCGGGGCGGCGGCTCAGGCTCGCCCCGGCCGGCCCCGCGGCGCTGGCCTCAGTGCAGCCCGCGGGCGCCGAGCAGCCGGCGCAGGGAGAGCTGAGAGTCGTAGACGATGTCGAGCAGCTGGGCGGCGCGGGCGTCGTAGTTGACGCGGATCCCCGAGCCCGCCAGCAGGCCGATATCCGCGGCCACGATGGCCCCATTGACCACAAGTCGGGCATTCTTCGTGCTCGGATTCCGGGAGGAGACGATGCCGAAGATGCTGTTGGCGGTGTAGAGCGCCCCGTCCACCTGCAAGGGCTGCGCGGGGTCATGGGTCTTGCCCAGGGCGGTCAACAGCGCGCGCATCAGATCCTGACCGAGCCAGCCTTCGCTGGGCATGATCGTCGACAGGCTGGCGATCGGCTGCTTGCTGCTGCCGTACAAAAGCGGATCGGCCAGGTTCTTCGGATCGGCGGTCACCAGCGACCAGGAGCCCCAGGAGCCGGCCAGTTCGGGTCCCATCCACAGGCCGAGCACCGGATCCCAGCCGCCGGCGCCGATCAGCATCGGCACCGGGCTATCGGGCCCGAAGGTGTAGTAGCGCGGCTTGAATTCCGCCCCGGCATAGAGCGGGTTGTCGTGCTTGAAGGCGGTCGGCTTCTTGGGGTCCTGGCCGACTCCGGGCAGTTTGGGCTGCGCCTTGATCCACTCGAGCTTGTTGAAGGCGGCGATCTCGTCCCACACGAAACCGAAGCTGGAGGTCTTGTCTGTGGTGACCGTGCCGAGGCCCCAGCGCGGGTGGAAGAAGTTGCCCACCAGGATGCTGCCGCCAGCCGCCAAGGCCATGGCGTTGCGCGTGCCATCCTCGGCCAGCCCGAACAGGCGGGCGCCGGATTTGCCCTTGGCGTCGGCGTAGGTGACGTCGGCGGGCAGGTAGATGTTGCCCCTGGCCTTGATCG
>JBILNK010000106.1:0-14625 GCA_044375105.1 Planctomycetota bacterium | reverse complement strand
GTGGCGCCCTCGTCGAGCAGGTCGAAGAGCAGCGAGACGGCCCCTTCCCGCCCGGGGCCATCCAGCCCAGAGCCGAAGGGCAGCAGCAGGCGCAGGGCCGTGAAGGGCGCCGCCGGGCGCTCGAAATAGGTCAGCGCGAGGCCCGGACCGAGCTCCTGCGTCTGGCCATCGAGGGCCAGGCGGCCCGAGGGCAAGGCGGCGGGCCGGGTGTCGCGCGGATTGACCTCGGGCTCGGCCAGCTGGGGCAACACGTGCAGGATCGCCCGGCCGTTCTGAGAAAAGACCCCGCTGGCCAGGGAGCGCAGGCCGTTGGCGTCGATGCGGCGATAGCGCTCGAGGTCGCGCTCGAGGCTATCCGGCTCGCCGAAGTGGAAGGCGTAGTGATTCAGGAGATCGGCGCGCTCGCGCAGACTGTCGACGGGCTGCAGGAGTCGCAGCTCGTAGGCGGCCTTGAAGGGCGCCATCTCGGCCTCGCCGATCGCGCCGCCGGCCACGTCGCGCAGGACCTGCTCGATCGCGGCCTCGATGCGCGTCAGGTCCGCTCCCGGCAAGGCGTAGGCCTGGATGTGGAAGCTCGAGCCGAGGAACCCCGAGTATTGGAAGGCGGCCACGTCCGCGCACAGGGGCTCGTCGACCACCAGGCGGCGGTAGAGCCGGCCCGCGGGCGCCTCGGCCAGCAGCCCGGCCAAGAGATCCAGCTCGGCGTCGCCGCGCTCGTAGGCCTTGGGGGAGTGCCAGGCCATGTGCACCAGCGGCAGGCGCACGTCGTCGATCAGGGTGCGGCGCACGGTCCGGTCCAGGGTGATCGGCGGGACCTCCTGGCGCGGCGGATCGTCGCCCCGCGGCAGGGTCCCGAACAGATCCGCGATCAGCGGCTTGATCGCGGCCGGGTCGAAATCCCCGGCCACCACCAGGGAGGCGTTGCAGGGCACGTAAAAGGTCTGGAAGAACCCGATCACGTCCTCGAGGGTGGCCGCCTCGATATGCTCCGGGCGGCCGATGGTGCTGATGTGGTAGGGATGGTCCGGCGGATAGAGCAGCTGCGAGATCGCCAGCTGGCCCATGCCGTAGGGCTGGTTCTCGTAGTTCTGGCGGTATTCGTTCAGCACCACCCCGCGCTGGATCTCCAGCTTGTCTTGGGTCATGACCTGGTCCAGGCGCTCGAGGCGGTCGGCCTCGAGCCACAGCAGCGTGGGCAGCTCCGAGCTCGGTCCCCAGTCGTAGTAGTTGGTCCGGTCGATCGAGGTGCTGGCGTTGTTGGCCGCGCCGCCGGCTTCCATGATCACGTCGAAGCTGGGCGCGCGCTCGGTGCCCATGAACATCAGGTGCTCGAACAGGTGCGCGAAACCGGTGCGATCCCGGGGCTCGTCCTTGCTGCCCACCCGATACCACAGGTTGACCACGGCCTGGGGCGCCGAGCGATCGGGCGCCAGGATCACCTGCATGCCGTTGTCGAGCTGGTAGCGCTCGTGGGCCAGCGGGGAGGCGCCTTGCACAGGCAGCGCCGCGCTGGCGGGGGTCGAGGGAGCCAGGGCCAGCAGGACGGCCCAGGGGGCCGTTTTTGAGGAAGCAGTCATCGGCGGTCGGTTCGGGAGCGGGTCGAGCGGCCCGGCGAGCCCCGCGGAGGCGCTCGCCGGGCCGCAGCATAACGGGGCCGAAGGCACGCCGTCCGACGCCCGGCGGGGCCTCGGTCCCGGCGCCCGAGCTCCCGATCCGCGCCGCCGCGCGGCGGGCCGCTGGGCCGAGATTGAGACGCCAGACGCCCCTCGCTACCTTTGTCGCCCCGCTCGGCGCCGCGACGCTCGGAGTCCGGGCCTCCCGCCGACCGCCCCGCCCCATGTCCGACAAAATCATCTACCAGCTCCAGGACCTGCGCAAGTTCTACGGCCAGCGCGAGGTCCTCAAGGGCATCACGCTCTCGTTCCTCGAGGGCGCCAAGATCGGGGTGATCGGCCCCAACGGCTCGGGCAAGTCCAGCCTGCTGCGGATCATCTCCGGCGAGGACAAGCAGTTCGAGGGCACCGCGCGGCCGATCGCCGGACTGTCGATCGGCTACCTGTCCCAGGAGCCGCCCCTCGACGAAAAGTTGGACGTGGGCGGCAACCTGGACCAGGCCGTGGCGCCCCTGCGGGCCATCGAAGCGCGCTACAACGAGGTGCTCGGGCTGCTCGGCAGCGTCAGCGGGGCCGAGGAGGAGAAGCTCAACCGCGAGTACGAGCGGCTGCAGAACGAGATGGACACCAAGGGCATCTGGGACCTCGACAGCCGCCTCGAGCAGGCCGCCGGGGCCCTGGTGCTGCCGCCCTTCGAGGCCGACGTGACCAAACTCTCCGGTGGCGAACGCCGGCGCGTGGCGCTGGCCAAGCTGCTCTTGTCGCACCCCGACATGCTGCTGCTGGACGAGCCCACCAACCACCTGGATGCGGAAACTGTCGAGTGGCTGGAGCAGTACCTCAAGGAATACACCGGCACGGTGATCCTGATCACTCACGACCGCTATTTCCTCGACAATGTGGTCGGCTGGATGCTCGAAATCGAGCGCGGCAAGGGCGTGCCTTACCAGGGCAACTATTCGGACTATTTGGCCCAAAAACAGCGCGAATTGAGCCAAAAGCGCTCTTCCGATGCGCGCCTGCTGAAGTCCCTGGAACGGGAGCAAGAGTGGATCAGACAAACGCCGAAGGCGCGCACCACCAAGAGCAAATCGCGCCTGAAGCGCTACGAGGAGATGATCAGCCAAAAACCCGATGAGCTGATCCAATCCATCGACCTGCGCCTGCCGCCGGGCCCGCGCTTGGGGGACAAGGTGCTGGTGGCCAAGGGGGTCACCAAGGGCTTTGGCGAGCGCGTGCTGTTCAAGGACCTGTCGTTTGAACTGCCCCCCGGTTCGATTCTGGGCATCATCGGCGCCAACGGCATGGGCAAAACCACCCTGCTGCGGATTCTGCTGGGCAAGGAGCCGGCCGACAAGGGCAGCGTGGAAATGGGCGCCACGGTGGCCTTGACCTATTTGGATCAATCGCGTTTGGTTCTCGACGACCAAAAGACCGTCTACCAGAACATCACCGAGGGCAACGACCTGATCGCCTTCGGAGACAAGACCCTGGACGGCCGGGCCTATGTGGCGCGCTTCAACTTCAAGGGCGAGGACCAGCAAAAGCTGTTGGGCGAGTGCTCAGGTGGGATGCGCAACCGCGTGCTCTTGGCGCGCATGCTGAAGACCGGGGCCAACGTGCTGCTCCTGGACGAGCCCACCAATGACCTGGATTTGGACACCCTGCGCGTCCTCGAGGACGCCATCGAGAACTTCGCCGGTTCGGCCATCGTGGTCAGCCACGATCGCTACTTCCTGAACCGCATCGTGACCCACATCCTGGCCTTCGAGGGCGACGGTTACGTCAATTTCCACTACGGCACCTACGAGGACTATGCCGAATGGCGCAAGGGTTGGCGCGAGCGCATGGGCCTGGGCCCCGAGTCGCGGGCGGGCCGCTACCGCCGTTTCCGCCGGGCCTGATGGAGCCGACAGGCGATCCCGCGCGGCAGCGCCATGCCCAGGCGCGGGCGGAACTCGCCGCCTATCGGCCCCTGGACGCGCTGCAGGCGCAGTTCCAAGCCGAGATGCTGGCCTTCCTGGAGGCGCACGGGCAGGCCCTCTCGCGGCACAACCCCGCGGGGCACCTGACCGCCTCGGCCCTGGTCCTCGATGCGGGCCGCCGGAGGTTCCTGCTGCTCCACCATCGCAAGCTCGGCCGCTGGCTGCAGCCCGGCGGGCACCTGGACCAGGACCCGGACCTGCTCAGCGCGGCCCGCCGCGAGGTGCGCGAGGAGACCGGCCTCCACGGGCTGCTGGGCGGCCCCGAGATCTTCGACCTCGACATCCATTGGATCCCGGAACGGCGTCGGGCGGACGGCCTCGTCGAGCCGCGCCACCGGCACTTCGATGTGCGCTTCCTGTTGGTCTGCCCGCGCGAGATGGCGCTCGAAGGCAGCGACGAATCCAGGGATCTGCGCTGGTTCAGCGCCGCCGAGCTGGCCGGCCTGGACAGCGACGATTCCGTGCAGCGCCTGGTGCACAAGGCCGGGCTGTCGCCCGGCGCGGAGGCCCAGAACGCGGATCCCGCCGGCCCGGCGCAGCGGCCCCTGCGCCAGCCGGGCGACGGCCCTTCGCCCTCCCTTCGCCCATGAGCCACAGCGAGCCCCCGAGCGCCGGAAGCCCCGCCGACGCGCTCCCTCCGATCCCACCCTCGCCGGTCAACCAGAAATTCGGCATCCGCAGCGAAGACCTGCCCGATGGCTCGGTGCGCCTTTCGCTCACCACCGACGCCAGCCACCACAACGAGCTCGGCTTCGTGCACGGCGGCATCGCCGCGTTCCTGCTCGACGGCTGCATGGGCCGGGCGATCGGTCGCAGCCTGGCCCCCGGGGAAGCCTGCGCGACCGTGGAGCTCTCGGTCCAGTTCCTGGCGCCCGCTCACGGACGCCTGAGCGCCCACGGCCAGGTCGACAAGTCCGGGCGCACGATCGCCTTCGCCAGCGCCGTGTGCACCCGGGAAGACGGAACCGTGGTCGCCCGGGCGCACGGCACCTGGACCCTGCGACGCCGCGGCTGAGCCCTGTTGCGCCATCGGGCCCGCGCCGGGTCGCTCCGCGCTTCCCGGGACCTACGCCGCTCCAAGGACCCTGTCGGCCAGCGGCCGCCGAAGCTGCGGATCTCGGGCGGCGCTCGGGTCGCTTCGCGGCCGATCGCTGCGGGGTCAGGACAACCAGGCGTCGACCCAGCGCGGCACGACCTCGGCGGCGCGGCCGGGCAGGAAGCGGTCGCGGGGATCGAGGTTGGCGGGCTCGTCCAGGGAATTGACCCAGGTCAGGGCGCCGTGGGCGCGGGCCTCGGCCAGGAAGCCGGCGGCCGGATAAACGAGGCCCGAGGTGCCGATCGAGAGGAACAGGTCGCACTGCTCGAGGGCCGTGCGGATCTCGGCCAGATGCAAGGGCTGTTCCCCGAACCAGACCACGTTGGGCCGCAGACGCGCCTGGCCGCAGCGCGCGCAGGGCACGAAGCGCTCGGGGTCCAGGGAATGGCGGTCGAGCTCGATCGCTTCGCAGGCTTCACAGCGCAGCTCGAGCAGCTGGCCGTGCATGGAGAGCGGCCGGCTGCCCGCCCGCTCATGGAGGTCGTCGACGTTCTGGCTGACCAGGGTGAAGGCCTCGCCGCGGGCGCGGCAGGCCGCTTCGAGGCGCACCAGCGCGCGGTGGGCGGCATTGGGCTCGACGCTGAGCAGTTGCGCCCGGCGCGCCTGATAGAAGCGCCAGACGCGGGCCGGATCCCTGGCCCAGGCCTCCGGGCTGGCCAGGTCCTCGATGCGCTGCCCCTCCCAGAGCCCGCCCAGGCCCCGGAAGGTCGCCACCCCGGAATCGGCGGACACGCCCGCTCCGGTCAGGACCACCCAGCTCGAAGGCCGCCGCCCGGCGGGACCCAGGCCCCAGCGCAGATCGTGGCCAGCGGGCGGGCGGGGCTCCCGGCCGGGATTCGGGCTCGCCATGTCCCGAAGGTAGCCCAGGACCGTTCGAGGCAGATGCCCCGCTCCCGGTCCGGCCGACAGGAGACTCCGGGCCATCCCCGGCCCTATCCTCCTGGGGGAGCGCCGCCCGCCCGGCCCGCTCCTCCGCCCGCCCATGACCCAGCTGCCCAGCCGCTCGAACCTGGATTTCGTCGAGGAGCTCTACGCCCGCTTCCTGGAGGATCCGGAGGCGGTGGAGCCCTCCTGGCGGGAGTACTTCAGGAACCTCGGCCAGGAGGAGCCGGTCGCCGGCCGCCTGCGGCTCGGTCCGAGCCGCGCTCCGGTCTCTCTGTTCCATACGGCCGCTGCGGAAGCCGCCCCGGCAACCGATGGCCACGCCAGCCGGCCCGGGACCAACGGCAGCGCCGGCTCGGCCCGCGACGTGGCCGAGCGCCAGGATCGCGTCGACCAGCTGATCCGAGCCTACCGGGTGCGCGGCCACCTGCTCGCGGACCTCGATCCGCTGGGGCTGCCGCGCCCGGCCCAGCCCGAGCTGGAGATGTCCTACTACGGCCTGAGCGAGGCCGACCTCGATCGACGCTTCAGCTCGCGCACGATCTTCGGCACCCAGTCGCAGACCCTGCGGCAGATGCTGGAACGCCTGCGGGCCACCTACTGCCGCACGATCGGTGTGCAATTCATGCACATCGACGACCTGCGCACCAAGAACTGGCTGATGGAGCGCATGGAGGGCACCGAGAACCGCATCAAGCTGACGCGCGCGGAGCAGCTGCGCATTTTGACCTGCCTGACCGACGCGGTCATTTTCGAGGACTTCCTGCAGAAGAAATTCCTGGGTGCCAAACGCTTCTCGCTGGAGGGCGGCGAGAGCCTGATCCCGCTGCTCGACATGGCCATCGAGGAATCGGCGCGCCACGGGGTCAAGGAGATCGTCTTCGGTATGGCCCACCGCGGGCGCATCAACGTGCTGGCCAACATCCTGGGCAAGCCGCCGGCGCAAATCTTCTCTGAGTTCGAGGATCTGCATCCCGAGGAGAACTTCGGCCGCGGGGACGTCAAATACCACCTAGGCTATTCGAGCGATCGCGAGACCAGCGCAGGGCACAAGGTGCACCTGACCCTGTGCTTCAATCCCTCGCACCTCGAGTTCGTGAATCCGGTCGCCCTGGGCCGCATGCGCGCCAAGCAGGACCGCTACGGGGACCAAGAGCGCCGCGGCGGCATGGCGATCTTGATCCACGGCGACGCGGCCTTCATCGGACAAGGGGTCGTCGCCGAGACGCTCAACCTGTCGGAGCTCGAGGCCTACCGCACCGGTGGCACCCTGCACGTGGTGGTCAACAACCAGGTCGGCTTCACCACCAAGGCCCGGGACGCACGCTCGTGCACCTACGCCACGGACATCGCCAAGCTGCTGCAGATCCCGATCTTCCACGTCAACGGGGAGGATCCGGAGGCGGTCATGCAGGTCGTGCGTCTGGCGCTCGAATTCCGGGCCGTGTTCCAGAAGGACGTGGTCATCGATATGTACTGCTATCGGCGCTACGGGCACAACGAGGGCGATGAGCCCGAGTTCACCCAGCCGCTGATGTACCGCGCTATCAAGGCCAAGCAGTCCGTGCGCGAGGCCTATCTGCAGCGTCTGACCTCGCTCGGCGAAATCACCCGTGAGGAGGCCGAGCGCATCGCCGCTGAACGCCGCAGCGTGCTGGACCAGCACCTGGCCGACGCCCGCCGCGAGGACTTCAAGAAGGAGAAGAGCTTCCTGGGCGGGGTCTGGACCGAGTTCCGCGGCGGACGCGACACGGAGGTGCCGCGCATCCAAGCCAAGTGCGAGGTGGCCGAGCTCCAGCGTTTGATGAGCGCGCTGTGCCGGCTGCCCGAGGGGTTCACGCCGCACCCCAAGATCGAGCGCCTGCTGGCCCAGCGCCAGGAGATGGCCCGCGGCGAGCGGCCTCTCGATTGGGCCGCCGCCGAAGCCTTGGCCTTCGGCACCCTGGCGCTGCTCGGCAAGCCCGTGCGTCTGACCGGCCAGGACGTCGAGCGCGGCACCTTCAGCCACCGCCACGCGGTGCTGCACGACTACAAGACCGGCGACGAATTCTGCCCGCTGCTGCACCTGTGCCCCGATCAGGGCCGCGTCGAGATCGAGAACAGCCCGCTGTCGGAAGTGGCGGTGATGGGCTTCGAATACGGTTATTCCATGGATCGGCCCAAGGGCCTGACCTGCTGGGAGGCCCAGTTCGGCGACTTCGTCAACGTCGCCCAGGTGATCATCGACCAGTTCATCGTCTCGGCGGAGGCCAAGTGGAATCGCCTGTCCGGGCTGGTGCTGCTGCTGCCCCACGGTTTCGAGGGCCAGGGCCCGGAACACTCGAGCGCGCGCCTCGAGCGCTTCCTGGCGCTGGCGGCCGAGGACAACATCCAGGTGATCGTGCCCACGACCCCGGCGCAATACTTCCACGCCCTGCGCCGGCAGGTGCTGCGCCCCTGGCGCAAACCGCTGATCGTGATGACGCCCAAGAGCCTGCTGCGCCATCCGCGGGCGGTCTCGAGCCTCGCGGACCTGACCCCCGGCCACTACCAGCGCGTGCTGCCCGACAGCGGCCGCCTGCACCTGGCGGACGGGCGGACGCGGGAGATCGACGCGGCCAAAGTCGAGCGGCTGCTGATGTGCAGCGGCAAGCTCTACTACGAGCTGGAGGAGCGCCGCGACCAAGAAGGACGCCACGACGTGGGCCTCCTGCGCCTCGAACAGCTCTACCCTCTGGCAGAGGATGATCTGCGCCACGCCCTGGCCCCCTACCGCGCGGACGTGCCGCTGATCTGGGTGCAGGAGGAGCCGCGCAACATGGGCGCTTGGCCCTACCTGCAGACCCAGGGCCAACTCCACGCCCGGGTCCTGGCCCAGCACCGCTTCTTCGGCATCACCCGCCGGGCGGCGGCCGTGCCCGCCACGGGCTCGAACGCGGCCCACAAGCTGGAGCAAAAGCAGCTGATCGACCAGGCTTTCGGGCCCCTCGCTTAACCTCTTCGGCCTCCGCTGGCCCGTCCCGGGGGGCAGCCCCCTGCCGGGGCCGGCCCTCCGCTCCCACGATCCTTCGACCATGAGCCAAGCCCCCACCAGCCTGGGCGAGCGCATCGCCCTGGAAGTCCCCTCGATCGGCGAGTCCGTCACGGAAGTGCAGGTCGGGGCTTGGCGCGTCGCCCCCGGCAGCCTGGTCAAGAAGGACCAGATCCTGGTCGAGCTCGAATCGGACAAGGCCACCGTGGAGCTGCCCGCCCCGGCGGACGGGGTCGTGGAAGAGATCTACAAGCACAAGGGCAGCCTGGCCGGTATCGGCGAGGCCATCGGCGTGCTGCGGGCCGGCGCCGCCGGCGCAGCGACCACGGCCGCGCCCCAGTCCGCGGCTCCGCGTGCGGCGGCCAGCGCCCCCGCCGCAGCGCAGGCCAAACCGAGCGGCGCGCCCGCCGCAGCCGGCAACGGACACGTGATGCCTTCCGCGGCGCGGCTGATGGCCGAGACCGGCACGCCGGCCAGTGCAGTGGAAGCCAGCGGCCCGGGCGGCCGGGTGCTCAAGGAGGACGTGCAGCGGGCGGTCCAAGCGGCGGCCGCGAGCCCGGCCCCCAAAGCTGCGGCCGGGCCGACTTCCGCGGCCGCGCCCAAGGCCGCAGCCGCGCCCCGCGCGCCCCTCGGCCAGCGCGAGGAGGAGCGCGTGCCCATGTCGATGCTGCGCCGCAAGATCGCGCAGAACCTGGTGGCGGCCCAGCAGAACGCGGCGCTCCTGACCACCTTCAACGAGATCGACATGGGCGCGGTCAAGGCCCTGCGGGAGGAGCACCAGTCGGCCTTCGAAGCCAAGTACGGCATCCGCCTGGGCTTCATGTCCTTCTTCGTCAAGGCGGCCGTGGATGCCCTGCGGCTCGTGCCGGCGGTCAACGCCGAGGTGCGCGGCGACGAGATCGTCTATCGCCACTATCAGGACATCGGCGTGGCGGTGGGCGGCGGCAAGGGGCTGGTCGTGCCGGTGATCCGCAACGCCGAGCGCCTGTCCTTCGCCGAGGTCGAGCAGGCCATCGCCGATTTCGGCAAGCGCGCCAAGGACAACAAGCTCAGCCTCGACGAGCTGACCGGCGGCACCTTCACGATCAGCAACGGCGGCATCTACGGCTCGCTGCTCTCGACCCCGATCGTGAACCCGCCCCAGAGCGGCATCCTCGGCCTGCACGCGATCCAGGACCGCCCGGTGGCCCGCGAGGGCCAGGTGGTGATCCGGCCGATGATGTACGTGGCCCTGACCTACGACCACCGCCTGGTCGACGGCCGCGAGGCGGTGACCTTCCTGAAGCGCATCAAGGAATGCGTCGAAAACCCGGCGCGCATGCTGCTGGAGGTCTGAGCTCCGGCGCGCCGCCGCGCCCGGACGAAGGTTGCTCCTGCGGGCCCCTTCTCGCCGGCCGGCTGCGGCCCTGAGTTCTGCGCCGCAGCCCCGCCGCGCGCCCCGCTCCCACCCCGCCTGCCCACGCGACCCTACGGCCGCCGACGATGAGCGCCCACACCTCTGAAGAGTCCCGTTTCGACCTGATCGTGATCGGCGCCGGTCCGGGCGGCTACGTGGCCGCCATCCGGGCCGCGCAGCTCGGGCTGAAGGTCGCCTGCGTCGAGCGGGAGCCGGAATTGGGCGGTACCTGCCTGCGGGTCGGCTGCATCCCCTCCAAGGCGCTGCTCGAGTCGAGCGAGCTGTTCCACCAGGCGGCCCACGGCTTCGCCGAGCACGGCATCCTGGTGCCACAGCCGCGCATCGACATGGCCGCCTTGATGGCGCGCAAGCAGAAGACCGTGCTCGGTCTGACGCGCGGGGTCGCCGGGCTGTTCAAGAAGCACGGCGTGGCGCGCTTTTTCGGACACGGCCGGTTGGCCGGTCCCGGGAAGGTTCTGGTGCAGGGCCAGGAGCCCCGCGAACTCAGCGCCGAACGCATCCTGATCGCCACGGGCTCCAAGGTCGCGCCCCTGCGCGGCGTGGCCGTCGACGGCGAGCGTGTGCTGACCAGCACGGAGGCCCTCTCGCTGGAGCGCGTGCCCGCCTCGCTGATCGTGATCGGCGCCGGTGCGATCGGCCTGGAGCTGGGCTCGGTCTGGTGCCGCCTGGGCAGCCGCGTCACGGTGCTCGAATACGCCGACCGGATCCTGCCGGGCATGGACACGGAGATCGCCAAGGGGCTGCAGCGCTCCCTGGAGAAGCAGGGCCTCGAGTTCGTGCTCGGGGCCCGCGTCGAAGGCACCGAGCTGGGCGGGGCCGGGGTGCGCGTGCGCATCGCGGGACGGGAGCCCTTGGAGGCCGAGCGCGTGCTGCTGGCGGTCGGCCGCGTGCCGAACACGGACGATCTGGGCCTCGAAACGGTGGGCCTGGCGCTCGATGCCCGCGGCCGCATCCCCGTCGACGCCCACTTCGCCACGGCGGTTCCGGGGCTCTACGCGGTCGGCGACGTGATCCCCGGGCCGATGCTGGCCCACAAGGCCGAAGAAGAGGGCATCGCCTGCGTGGAAGCATTGGCCACCGGCTATGGGCACGTCAACTACGACGCCATCCCGGCGGTGGTCTACACGCACCCGGAGGCGGCCGGCGTGGGCCGCACCGAGGCCGAGCTGGAAGCCTCCGGCGTGCCCTACAAGCGCGGCACGTTCCCCTTCGCGGCCAACGGCCGCGCCCGCGCCCTCGGACAGACCGAGGGGCTGGTCAAGGTCCTGGCCCACGCGGAGACCGACCGCATCTTGGGGGTGCACATCGTCGGCGCGCGCGCCGGCGACCTGATCGCCGAAGCCGCCGTGGCGATCGAGTTCGGCGCCAGCGCCGAGGACCTGGCGCGCTCCTGCCACGCCCACCCGACCCTGCCCGAGGCGCTCAAGGAAGCCGCCCTGGCGGTCGCCGGGCGCGCGATCCACTTCTGATTGCGGGCTCTCCCGAGGATCGCGGGCTCTCCCGATCTCCGCTTGGCTCTGCCGTGAGCACTGCCTAGGAGTTCAGCCGGCTGCCGGCCGATCGGGGCGCGCGCCTGTTTCTGCCCGAGGCGCGTCGGCTCCGCTCCTCGCCGTGGACCTCCATGGACCCCCAGCGTCGACCGCGCCGAACCCGGCTGAATCGATTCCGCGCTGCGGCGGCGCGATCCCCGCGCAGCCAAGAGGACCTCGTTGGATCGCTTGCCCCGCGTCCATGGGCGTCCCGCAACGCCCCAGGGCTGCCGCGCCGGACGATTACCCGCCCCCCCCCCGCCTCTTCTCGTCTGGCCGTCCGGCAAGCCGGGGGAGCGTCTCGCGCGCTGGCAGCGGCCGAGAGAGCGGGCCCCGGGCCTCGTCTGGAACGGTTGCTGGCCGGACGGCCCGTACCCGCTTGGCGCAGCCCCAGATCGAAGAGCGGGCCTCCGGCCCGGTCCGGGGCTGCTCGGAACGGCCCCCGGGCGTGGCGCGGGGCGTACTGGAGCCGATCGAGGGTCGGCAGCCGGGCTGCTGGGCCGGCCGCTGGACGGCGTCCCAAGGCTCACGCCGGGCGGCGGGGCCAGGCGCCGGCGCTTGGTGCGGCCGGGCCTCCGCCAGTATGCTTCTCGCCCCCTAGAGCGCGGCCGATCCGCCGCCCCTGACCTCGCCCCCACCCGTGCAAGTCCAAGTCTCGAAGCTCGGCCCGTGCGAGGCCGAAGTGCGTTTCAACGTGCCCGCCCAGGAATTCGAAGCCCGCTATCGCCAGGGGCTGGATTCCGCCGGCCGCCAGGTGCGCGTCAAGGGCTTCCGACCGGGCAAGGTGCCGCCCACGATGGTCGAGAAGATGGTCGGCGACTCGGTGCGCCGCGACACGGTCGAGCACTTCCTGCGCCGCGCCTACGAGCAAGCCCTGCAGCAGGAGCAGCTCAAGCCGGCGGTTCACCCGAGCATCAACATCGACCAGCCGCCCAGGGGCGGCGATTTCAGCCACAGCTTCAAGCTGCCGCTCAAGCCGGAGTTCGCCCTGGGCGAGCTGCGCGGGCTCGAGCTAGAGGCCCAGAGCACGGCCCTGGCGGAGGGCGAGATCGAGAAGACCCTCGAGGACGTGCGCCTGCAGCAGGCCTATCCGGAGCCCGCCGGGGATGGCGGCCTGCCGGTCGACGGCCTGGGCGTTGGCAAGCTGACCCTGACCGCCGTAGGCGCGGTGCTGACCGAGCGCGATGGCGTGCGCGTCCAGCCCGGCGCGGCGCCCAAGGGCATCGATGCGGAGGCCTGGAAGTCGGCCCTGGTCGGCGCTCAGGTCGGCGCCGTGATCGAGCTACCGATCACCTTCCCCGAGGACTTCCCGAAGGCCGAGATGCGCGGCCAGACTGGCCAGGCCCAGGTGGAGCTGTCCCAGGTCTACGCGCTCAAGAAGCCCAGCGACGAGGACCTGCAAAAGCTCTTCGGCGTCGAAGACCGCGCCGGCCTCGAGGCTGCGGTCAGCCAGCATCTGCTCCACGCCAAGGCCGACCAGGAGCGCCAGCGGCAGGAGTCCCTGCTGATGGAGAAGCTGATCGAGCAACACCCCATGCCCCTGCCGGAGAGCCTGCTCGAGGCCCAGATCCAGGCCCGTCAAGCCCAAGCCCGCCAGCAGCTGGAGCAGTCCGGCGTCAGCGCGGAGGAGGCCCAGCGCCAGATCGAAGCCGATCAGCCGAGCACCCGCCAGGCGGCCGAAAAGTCCCTGCGCGCCCTGTTCCTGGTCGAGCGCATCGGCGAGCAAGAGCAGCTCTCGGTCAGCCAGCAGGACCTGGTCAACGAGCTGCGCCAGATCGCGCTCAGGAACCGCGCCAAGTTCGACGAGGTGCGCGACTACTACCAGAAAAACAACCTGCTGCAGCAGCTCTCGGTCGAGCTGCTGGAGCGCAAGGTGCGCGGGTTCCTGCGCGAGCACGCGCGCGTGCTGCCGAGCTGAGCCCCCCTGGGCGCGGCCCCCGTCGGCCCCGAGCGGCATTGCACAGCGCCCCGCCCGGGCGCTGGCGCCAGCAGAGGCGCTGCCCCTCGAACTCGGGAGGGGGCGCCTCCGCGCGTTTTCAGGTCGCGCCCCTGGGGCCTGGTGCCCCCGGGAACGGTCCGATCGGCCCTCGAAGCACGGGCGCAGCTCGGCTCAGGTCATGACCGGGCCCGGCGAGCAGCGAGCGCCGACCAGAAAGTTTTGCGCAGGGCCGTCCCATTCCTGATAACCGGCTCGCTCGGATGCCAGCGCCGAGCGGGCCGGGGGACCGATGCTTGCACCACGCCCCCCCATGACCCACAAAGGGCACCCCTGACGCCACCCCGGCGCAGAGTGCCCGATCCCCCGAGAGAGCCGCAGCCCCTCCATGGAGCCCCACGCTTACACCATCCCCTACGTCGTCGAGAAGACCGGCCGCGGCGAGCGCGCCTACGACATCTATTCGCGCCTCATGGAGGAGCGGATCATCTTCATCGGCACGGCCATCGACGACACCGTGGCGAACATCGTCATGGCCCAGCTGCTGTTCCTCGACAAGATGAACAAGAGCCAGGACGTGCACATCTACATCAATTCGCCGGGGGGCTCGGTCACGGCCGGTTTGGCCATCTACGACACGATGCAGTTCATCCAGCCCGAGGTCTGCACCTACTGCCTCGGCCAGGCCGCCTCGATGGGCGCCGTGCTGCTGGCCGGCGGGGCCAAGGGCAAGCGCTTCGCGCTGCCCAACTCGCGGGTCATGATCCACCAGCCCTGGGGCGGCACCCAGGGCACGGCCCGGGACATGGAAATCCAGGTCAAGGAGATCCTCAAGATGAAGCAGAACCTGGAGCGCATCCTGGCCGGCCACTCGGGCCGCACGCCGGAGGAGCTCTCGGCCGCCTGCGACCGGGACAATTTCATGAGCCCCGAGGAGGCCCGGGCCTTCGGATTGATCGACCACGTGGTCTCCCGCCCCGCGGAAAAGGGGTAGACTGCCTGCATGAGCCGAACCACCGGTCGCGGGCGCCAAGTGGAGCGCTGTACGTTCTGCGAGAAGACCCGGCATCAGGTGCAGAGCCTGATCGCCGGGCCTCCCGGGATCTACATCTGCAACGAGTGCATCGAGATCTGCAACTCGATCCTGCAGCAGGAAC
>JBILNK010000105.1:0-14638 GCA_044375105.1 Planctomycetota bacterium | reverse complement strand
CTTGCGCTCTGCGCGGCCTAACGCAGCGCGCCCCGACCGTCGCATGACGGGCGGGGCGCGCCGGCCCTTACGGACCCCTCGGGTGCGGCCCTGATCGCTTGCGCTTGGGCCTGAGCAGCGATCAGGGCTCCCAGGTGACCACGCTGCGTCCTTCGACCGCCATGGGCGTGAAGGGCGGTAGGTTGGCCATGTTGTTGAAGGCCGTGTCGTAGGTCCACTCGCGGCGTGGGGCCTGGTAGCGGTCGCCCCCGTAGACCCATTTGCCGGTGCACAGCTGGTTGGCCCAGGTGTTGACCAGTGAGCCGCTCAGCCGGCAAACCTTGTTGGTCCAGTTTTCGTGGAAGCGGGGCAAGTTCTCCAGACCGCCGCTGTAGTCCTGGTTGCTCGACCCGGTGCTGCCGGTGATCAGGGCCACGTTGTAGGTGGTTTCCGAGGCCCAGGGCAGCGTGCCCGGGGTCTTGGTGCCGGTCCATGAGGTGGACAGCAGGTTCACCGCGTCGGCGATCACGGCGGCGCCCTTCTTGGCCACCGTGTTGTAGTCGCCCTTGATGTAGAGACCGCCCTCGGCCACACAGGTCAGGCTGGCCTTGAGCTGCTGACCGTTGTAGAGATAGAGGCCGCCCGAATCGACTCCCGGAGCCGCGCCGTCCTTGCAGCAGTAGATCAGCCCGTTGGCCGGCCAGAACGGGCTCGTGTTGAGGGCGGCCACGTTGAGCGAAGCCACCTTGACCTTCTTGTTTTGGCCGTTCGATTCCCGGGCATCGTAGATTTCGGTCACCGAGACCGTCGAGCCGATCAGCCCGGTCACGTCGGCCCCGTTCGAGAATACCTGATGGGTGCCGTTGGGCTTGAGTAAGATCTTGAGACCGGCCATGGAGTTGTACATGCCGGGCTTGTGCGTGCCCGGGACGCCCACGGCTGGCGAGTAGGTCTTGGTCGCCGGGTTGTAGATGAAGCCGCCCTGTTCGCCGCTGGCCACCGGAACGTACTGCTGGATCGAGCCGATGTCCGGCACCTTGGAGACGCCGATGCCGTGCTCGCCGGTCAAGACCGTGTGGCCTTCGATTGGATAGTTCGAAGGCTGCTTCCACATCTCGAGTGCGCCGTCCACGAAGGGCAGGTATTCACCCACGTCCGTGAAGTCGCCATCGCCGTTCTTGTCCCATCCGGTCTTGAAGTCGGAATCGTAACCGCTGGGGGTATAGAGGCCCTGCAGGTAGAGGTCCACCTGGCTCGGCATGGCCACGAATTCCTTGATCGCCAAGGGGTCGAAGGGGTTCTCGACCCAGCGCCGGATTTGCACGGTGCCAGCAGAGGAGTTCACCGACGTCTTTCGGCCCCGGTAGATGGATCCGACGGCGCGCAGATAGTTGGTATCGACGCGGATCGTGCTGTTGGCCGTGCTCATGTAGATGTCACGGTTGCTGTGCACGCGTCCGCCCAGAGTCATGTTCGGGCCCGGGTGGATCTCCAGGTCCTGATCGTAGAACACAGCGAATTGGAAAATCGGTGTTGCGGTCGCGTTGAAGAAACGTCGTAAAACTCGGGTCGCGCCGCCGGCCTCCACTTCGGTCGAGAGCCCGAAACCGAGCACGAACTGCTGGATACCGCTGGACTCGGGCTGGGCCAGGATCGTACCGGTGGCCGCCACCGCGACCGGGATCTCCTGGCCGTCGATGGCCACTTGCATCGTGCTGGCTGGCCAAGACCATCCGGAGAGGGCGGCGATCACGTTCTCGCCGGCCATGTCCAGAGCTCCCTCGGCCAGGTATTCGGCGACCGTGTCATCTCGCTCTACGGTGGCTTGGCGGTTCTCGGAACTCGCCAGAGTCATCATCACTGCGACCATCGCTCCCGTAGCGAACACGGTGATCACCGTGGCCGCCATGGCCAGGCCTTGACGGTCGGTCTCGAAACGTCGTTGGTATTTCATTGATTGGCCCCGTTGCGCAGGCGAATCGTCGCCTGGGTGTTCTCTTCAACGAAGCTGCCGTCCCCGATGGGCACACGCAGCCACAATCGCACCCGCACCGTATTGGCGGGCAGGCCGGCCCCCGGGTCGCCGAAGGCCTCGCAGGTGAAACGCTCCACATGCCGGGCGATCACATGCGGCGGTTCGCCAGTGATGCGGCGCTGCAGCACGTTTTCTCCATTGGGCAGGGTCACGAGCGTGTATGAGATCGGCCGCGCGGCGTCCCACAGCAGGGTGGAGTTGGCCACGTCGATATCCGGAATCCCGTTCTGGTCCTGGTCGCGCCAGCGCAGGAACAGGATCTCGCGATCCGGGCCACCGGCGTCGTCACCGGCCGGGGCCGATTTCTGCGCCGGCTCGTGGTCGTGTTCTGCCGGGTAGCCGCTGCCGACCTCTCCGCCTCCGAAAAGGTGCGGATAGGAGAGATTGCCGACGACTGCGAAGCCCGAGGCCTTGAGGTCACTGATCAGTCGCTGCATGGCTTTGGCCGCATGGGCTTGGGCATCGGAAGCCGCATCGGAGGCGCGCTGGATGCGTTGCATGGTCGCCATGCTCTGGGTGACCGTGCTGGCCACCAGCATCAGAATTCCTAGGGCGATCGACATCTCCAGGGCGGTCATGCCGGTCAGCGAACGCCGGGCTCCTCGGATCCAGGGTTTCATCGCGTCACCACCGTGACCAAGTCTTGGAGGCGGGGGTTGCCGTTGGCGTCGAGCCAGGTCATCGTCAGGCACACCTGTAGGCTGTTTGGCACGAGTCCGCCGGCGAAATTCGGGTAGGTGGCGACCAGGCGCTGGTCGCGCAGGTGCAGGCCCTCGTAGGCCACCACCGGCTGCCCAGCCTGGAAGGGGCTGCCGACCAGCGGCAGGTCCTCGGGCGTCGGGCTGGCCATGACCTCTTCCATGGCCGTGCGCAAGTCCTGGAGGGCCACACGGGTTTCGGCGGAGGTCTTGAGCAGTTTGCTCGACCCCACCTGTCCGCTGAAGGCCGCACCGATCGCGACCACCAGGATGCTGAGCGCGAACATCAGTTCGAGCAGGCTGAAACCGGAGCCCGCCCCGCGCCGAGGCCGATACACATCTTGATTCATCCCGCGACTCCTTCCCGCACCGCCTTCTGACCGAGACGCCGATCTCGGCCATCCCTACGGTCCTGTTTCGGCGGGCCAGCCCCGCGCGCTTGAGCGGAGATAGCCATTTTTGCCGTTCGGTCTTCGTCGATTCCCTTTCCGTGCAGAGCCCGACGATCGTTTTTCGGGCACCCCCGGGGGGCCGGACTTGGCCCGGCGCGCGCGGGGGCCTTGCAACACCCAGTGCGGGCGCCTGTGGGTCAAGGGCTCTTCCACGCTGCGGCCGGTGCCCCCCTCAGCAGCTGGGTGACCTATGCGGCGCCGGTTTGCAGTGTTTCCGCCGCTCAGGCGCGCTGCTTCGAGCGCAGGCTGGAATCCAGTGTGCGCTCGAGCTCGGACAGCTCGTTGGCGATGGCGCCGAACTGCAGCCGAGTGCGCTCGGTCAGGCGCAGGATTTCGGCCTGGCTAGCCTGGCGCAACAGGGCGTTCTCGGCACGGGCCACGCTAGCGGTCTCCTGCGCCTGTTGGAGGTCCGCTTCCAGGCAGAGGAGGCTGCTGCGCAGGCTCTCGGTCAGCTGTTCCAGGGACTCGAAGCGCTCGGCCCTCGCCAGGCGCTCGCTCGCACCGCGGCCGGTGGAGAGTTGCGGTTCTTCTTCGCTAGGGTCCGCATCGGCGGACAGGTTTTCTGCGGCATCTGGAACCAAGGCCGCCTCGCGCCCTGGTGCCAGCAGGGCGCATTCGGCGGCTGCGGCCAGGGCGGCCTGCTGGGTCGCCTGCTGTTCGGTGAACAACTCGCGCAAACGATCGGTGATATCTTCGAGACCTTCGAGAACCTCGCCGAGCCGGCCGCCCAGGGCCGACAGGTGCGCTTCGATGTGGTCGAGCTTTCCGCCCTGTCCTGCCCAGCGAGCGGCTTCGGTGTTCCAGCGGGTTTCCGACGCTTCGGCCTGGGCCCGCAGGCGCTGGTCGAGGCGTGTCTCGAGGTCAGCGAGCTGGCGCTCGGAGAGCTCGCTCCAGGAGGTCAGCACGCGCTCCAGATCCGAAGCCGGCGCCGCGCCTGTGGGCGTGTCGGCCAGCCTGCCAAGGCTCTGCAGAAGCGTGCGCTGCTCTGCCTCGATGGAAGCCAAGCGGTCCTCGATCGGCCGGCTGGCCTCGCGGGTGCGCTGGTGTTCTTTCTGATCTTCTGCCGCCAGCTCTTTGATGTCCGCCGCCAGACGCCCGAGCTCGGGCCCCAGGCTTTCGGCCAGATCACTGTGCGCCCGGCGCACCAGCAGCCAGGTGAAGACCCCGCCGGAGGAGAGGGTCACCAGGGTCATCGCAGCAAGGAGGAGGGGGTCCATGGCTTCCTACTAGTTCGAAAGCGGCCCCGGCCCGGCTTGAACCGGAATCGGATTCACCAGTGGGACTTTTCCGGGAGATCGACGGAATTGACGGGGCAACGAGGGGGGGACGGCCCGCTCAGCGCCTCAGTCTGCGCAGAGTCTCGTCGCGCACCCGGTTGGAGACACGGCTGTCCGTGGAGCGCTGCTCGACCGGTGCCCAGCGCTCGGCCGGGCGCTGGCTGCGGTTTTTCGAGGATTGTGTTCATCCGGGCTGAAGCGGCTTCCGATCAGCTCGCGGTTACGAGGTTCGAGCTTGTCCCTTGCGGGGGACGGTGGGCCTCGTCAGTCAACGCACGATCCGAAGGCGTGCTTGCGCCTTACGAATACAGCGAAACGTCGAGCGAACCATGGAGAATCAGGAGAGAGAACAAGTGCAACCGGAGCTGGAGCTGTCCAGCATCGAGGCCCAACTGGTCTGCCTGTACGCGGATCGGGAGAAGCTGGAGAGCGAGCTGGGCACGGCCGAAGCGGGTCCGATCCTGGAGCACATTCGAGCCCTGGAGACCAAGCTGCGCGAAGCGGAGGAGTCGGCGCGAGAGCTCGCGGTCGGCGGCTCCGTCGAGCCAGACTTGTCCGGTCTGGCTGCGGAGTGCGAGAGCTTCTTCGAGAGCCTGGGCGTCAAGAGTTTCGGCGAGCTGGGCGCTTTGATCGCCAGACTGCGCCGCGCCGGGGAGCCGAAGACCCCCGCAGCTCTGCCTCAGCAGACAAGCGCCCAGCCCCCCAGCGCCTCGGTGACCAAGGTCGATTCCGAGCAGGTGGGCCGCGACCTGCGCAATCTGACCCGCGAGCTGACCGGCTGCTTCCGCAGCCTGGAGATGCGTTTCGAAGGCGAGCTGCCGAGCGGCCGATTCTTCCTGCGTGCCGGCAACGACTGAGCGGGACACGCCGATGGGCTTCGATGCACGCCTCGAGGACAGCGGCTTCGAGCACGCCCGGCATCTGGCCGAGCTGTGCGACTTTGCCGCCGCCGGGCCCCTCGGTTCGGATGAGCTCGATGCCGACAGCCAGCGCCGCGGTCTGGCGGTGTTCGTGGTCGATCCCGCAGGCAGGCTCCTGCGCGCCAATCTGGCGGCCCGACGGCTGATCGGATCGCGGCCCGGGGATCCCCTGGGTCGCGGGCTGTTCACCGATCTGCTCCCGACGACCAATAGCCGGCTGTTCCGCGGGCTGTTCCAGCGCGCCGAGGCCGAAGCCACGCAGGCACTTTACTTTCCCTTCACTCTGGTGGAGGCGGATGGAGTGCGGCACCTGGAGGTCTATCTGCGCCGCGGAAACGGCGAGGAACGCTGGCTGTTCATCGGCGAACGGGCCGCGCGCCGCGTCGCCTAAAGGGCGGGGACGAAATCGGCTCGGGCTGTACACGAGCCGTCTGGGCGGCTTTTCCTAGAGCTTCTCGAGCCGCCATTTGACGGGCACTGAGGCCCTGAGGACCCGTCGCCGCGCGCCGAGTTCTCAGGGCCTTCGAGCCCTTCCCAATCCAGGACTCTCTAGCGGAAAAGACTGGATCGCAGTACCGTCGAGGGTCGATGAGGAAGCTGTCCCGGCGCGGCCGGGATGGACGAGTCCGAGTCCCCCAATTTTGGGCGGGCAGGGGGCCCCTGGCAGACGAGCCGGGGGCCTCGATTCGTTTCTGGGGAGGGTTTCAAAGGGCCGCGCGCGGGATCCTGGCGGGCCTTGCGAGGGAACGCATTCAGCCCCCCTGGTTCGCCCCGCCGAAGTGCGCGCCGATCCCAGGCGCCCGAGCCCGGCGTGTGCCACTCAGGCGCCCGGGGGAGGACGATCCAGGCGCTCGACCCGGCGCCGCGTGGGTCGCAGGCGCCAGCGTTCGCCGCCGTCCGCGTCCTCGACCAGCAGCAGCGGATCCGGCCCCAGGCGTTGGACCTCGACCACCAGGGCCAGCCGGCCGCCGTCGACCCGGAGCCAGTCCCCGCGCTCGTACTCGCCGCGCTCCCAGTCGCCCTTGGCCGGCGCCTCGTGGGCCACGAGGCCCTTCTCGGCGCGCCAGGGGGCGCCCTCGGCGCAGGCGTCGCAGGCGCCGCAGGGGGCCTCGGGCGCTGCGCCCTCGAAGGCCTCCGCCAGGCTCCGGCGCCGGCAGGTCGCGCGGCTGCCGGCCAGCTGCCACATGGACAGGAGCGCGGTCAGCTCGCGGCGCTGCTTCTCCGGCCCACGGAAGTGTTCCGGTACCCGGGCGGGGTCGAGCTCCTCGAGGAAGCGCAGGCTGCGCTCCTCGAGCCGGCCGGAGATCACGCCCAGGGCCTCGAGCCAGGCCAGGCAGGTGGCCAAGCGGCCGTCGGCACGGCGGCTGCCGAAGCACAGGCGCGAGAGCTCCTCGGCGTCCAGGTCCGGCAGGCGCTCGCGCTGCTCCCGCAGGGCCTGATGGACCCGCAGGATGGCGTCCTGGTCGGGGTTGGCCCAGCCGATGAAGCCCTGGGCCACGCTCAGGTCCTCTTGGGTCGCGAACAGCTCGACCCAGGCAGCGCCGCCGTCTCGGCCCGCGCGGCCGAACTCCTGGGTCCAGGCCTCGAGGCAGCGCGGCAGCTCGCCGTGCAGCACAAAACGAATGTTTGGCTTGTCGATTCCGAGGCCGAAAGCGTTGGTGGCCAGCACCAGCGCGTTCTGGCTCTCGATGAACCGCGCCTGCATGCGCCGGCGCTCCGCGGGCGGCAGGTCGCCGTGGTAGACCAGGACCTCCCGGCCGCGGCGCGTGAGCTCGCCCGCCAGGGCTTCGAGCGTGCGGATCAGGGTCAGGTACACGATCCCGGGGCCCGGCAGGGCCTCCAGCCGTTCGAGCAGCGCCGCCCGGCGCTCGTCGGCATCCGCATAGACCGAGGCGGCCAGGAACAGGTTGGGGCGGTCCAGGGGCCCGCGCACCAGCAGCGGGTCGCACAGCCCGAGGCGGGCGACGATGTCCGCCTGGGTGGTGGGCGTGGCGGTGGCGGTCAGGGCGATCGTGGGCGGCCGCCCCAGGCGTTCGCGGGCCAGGCCGAGCTGCCAATAGTCGGGGCGGAAGTCCTGGCCCCAGGCGGAGATGCAGTGGGCTTCGTCGATGGCCAGCCGGGCCGGCGGGCGCGCCTGGAGCAGCTCCAGGAAGCCGGGGCTGCGCAGGCGCTCGGGGGTCGCGTAGAGCAGCTGCAGGTCGCCCGCGGCATAACGCGCCAGCTGCCTGCGGCGCTCGCCCGCCGATTGGGCCGAATGCACGCAGGCGGCGGCGATGCCCCGGGCCGCCAGCGCGCGCACCTGGTCCTCCATCAGGGCGATCAGCGGGCTCAGCACCAGGGTCGGGCCATCCAGCAGCAGCGCGGGGAGCTGGTAGCACAGGGACTTTCCGCCGCCCGTGGGCAGGATCAGCAGCACGTCCCGGCCCGCCAGGAGGGCCTCGATGGCGCGGGCCTGCTCGGGGCGCAGCGCGGCGTGTCCGAAGCGCTCGCGCAGCACGGTCTCGATCGGCTGCGGGGAGCGCGGGGCGGGGCGTGACATGCGGCGTCGGGCAGCCCGCGGGGGCCGCGCGCGATCGGGGTAGCCAGTCTACAGAGCCGGCCCCGCCCTGCCCGAAGGGGCCCTGTGCCCCGTCCCCGGACCTCGCCCTTCTCCCCCGGCTGGCTGCGGCTGGGCCTGGCCCTGTGCCTGGCCTCGCTCGCGGCGCTGCTGGCCCAGCTGATCGCGCCCGGCGGCGCCCTGTCGGTCTTCGATGCGGAACAGCGCGGCCTGCCCCTTTGGCTCGCCGCCCAGGGCGAGAGTTTCGCGCGGCTCTTGACCGGCCGCTGGCCGAGCGCCGGCGAGCTGCCTTGGCTGTGGGGCGGGGGCCTGCTGGCGGGCGTCCTCGCCGCGCTGCGGCAGCTCGGGATCAAGCAGGGCCTCGAAGCGCTGCTGCTATGCGCTTGCGCCGGGTTGCTCCTGCGACTGCACGGGCCGCGGCCCGCGGAGCTGGCGGGCCTCTGGCCCCTGGCCTTCGGGACCGGGCTGATCCTGCTGGCCGAGCGCAGCCGCCCAGCGGCCCTCTGGCTCGAGCTGGCGGCCGGATGGCTGTTGCTCGCGGGCCTGGCGGAGGCCCAGCGACATGGCCTGTGGACCAGCTTGGGCGCGCTCCTGGCGGTGGCCCTCGTCCTCGGGCAACGCGCGCTGCCGCGACCGGCCGAGCACACGGGCAGTAGCATAGGGCTATGATCCGCCCCCTCTTCGCCTTGGCCCTGGCGCTGGGCCTTCACCTCGAAGCGCCTCAGGATAGTTTTCAGCAGGACTACGAGCGGGCCGCCGAGGCGCGCGACGCCGAGCAGCTCGCGGCCCTGTGGCGGGCCGAGCCGGGCCGCGCCCTGCCGACCTTCGACGGGGATCTGGAGGCCAGCCTGGCCCTGTGGGAAAGCGATCGCGAGAAGCCCGACCTGGCCGGGATCGCGCGGCTCGAGCAGCGCGCCCTGTTCGCGGCACAGCAGGCCAGCCGGGCCCTCGATCGGCCTCTGCTCGAAGACTACGCCAGCGCCTTCGTGGGCTGGAACGAGGTCCAGCGCCTCGAGTTCCGCGCCGGGCAGCGCGCCTTCGGCAAGTCCAGGGAGCTGGCCAAGGCCGGCGATCAGGAAGGCGCCCTGTCGGCGGCACTCGATTGTGCCGCCCGGGCGGAGTCCCTGGGGGACTGGTGGGGCCTGGCCATGGGGGCGGGCGGAGCGGCCGGCGCGCTGATGGCCCTCGAGCGCTACGACGAGGCCCTCGTTCAGGCTTCCCGGGCGCGGCTGATCAATCAGCAGCTCGGCCTCTCGCGGGACGAGCTGTCCGCCGCCCTGCTGGTGGCGGAGTGCTGCGTGCGCTTGCAGCGCTTCGAGCGCGGCCTGTCCGCGGCCCAGAGCGTCGACCAGCGCCTCGAGCAGGGACCGGCGCCGCTGCGCCGCCGCGCCCTGGCCGCGCGCCACGCTTGTGAGCTGGGCCTGGGCCAAAAGGAAGCAGCCGCCGAGACGCAGGAGCGCCTCGAAGCCCTGCCGCGCTGACCAGCTCGGCCCTGCGTCGGGTCGGAGGGCCTCCGTCCGGCGATCGCCAGGGCCCGGATCGACGCGCGGCGAGACCTGGATCGCGGAGTCGACCGCTGGCTCGCTCCCCGTGCCTCGCACCGGGCGCGGCCGCCCCCCTGTTCGCAGGAACCCCGCCGGCTCGACGGCCGCCCCCTCGCCCGTCCCGCCGCGGCTCCGGCCTCGCCGCCGAGCTCCCCAACCGCCGCCGCTCCGTGGGCGCTGACCCCATGCAACCCGCCCCCGACCAACGCGCGGCCGAAGCAACCGCGACCCAGCCCTCCGGCCAAGCCGCAGCCGCGCCTCTGGCGCGCCTGCTCGGGTATGCCCGGCCGGAGCGCCGCCTGCTCTCGATCGCGGCCCTGGCCTCCGTGGCCAACAAGGTTTTCGACCTGGCGCCGCCCTACCTGATCGGCCTGGGGGTCGACATCCTGGTGGCCCGCGAAGCCTCGCTGCTCGGGCGCTGGTCGGGCCTGGATGCGACCGGGCAGCTGTGGCTGCTGGCGGGGCTGACCGTGCTGGTCTGGACGCTCGAGTCCCTGTGCGAATACGCCTACCAGCTCTGGTTCCGCGGCGCGGCCCAAGCGGTCCAACACCGCCTGCGCGGCGACACCTACGCCGCCCTGCAGCGCCAGGAGCTGGCCTTCTTCGAGGCCCGCGGCAGCGGCGAGCTGCAGTCGATCCTGTCCGACGACGTCAACCAGCTCGAGCGCTTCCTCGATCGCGGGGCCAGCGATCTCTTGCAGGTGGCCACCACGGTGCTGGTGGTCGGCGGGACCTTCGTGCTGGGGGCCCCGGCGGTCGGCTGGATCGCCTTCCTGCCGGTGCCGGCGATCCTCGGATACGCCTGGTGGTTCGAGCGCCGCCTGGCGCCGCGCTACGCCGACATGCGCCAGACGGTGGGGGAGCTCGCGGACGGCCTGTCCCACAATCTGACGGGCATGGCCACCATCCAGGCCTTCTCCCAGCAGAGCTTCGAAGCCCGGCGTCTGCAGGCGCTGTCGGAGCGCTATCGCGCGGCCAACCAGGCGGCCATCCGCTGGAGCGCGGCCTTCGTGCCGACCATCCGCATGCTGGTGCTGGCCGGCTTCACGGCGCTGTTGCTGCTGGCCGGGCGCGAAGCGCTCGCCGGGCGCCTCGAGGTCGGCCTGTTCTCTTCGATGGCGATCTTGATCCAGCGCCTGCTCTGGCCCCTGACCCGCCTGGGCGAGACGCTCGATCTCTACCAGCGCGCGATGGCTTCGGCCCGGCGCCTGTTCGGGCTGCTCGATCGCCAGCCGCGGCGCACCCCCGGCGCGCGCTCCTTGCCGCGCGTGTGCGGCGAGCTGCGCTTCGAAGCGGTCCGCTTCCGCCACCAAAACGGCCAGGAGGTCTTCCGCGGGCTGGACCTCCTGATCCCAGCGGGCCAGACCACGGCGATCGTGGGGCCCACCGGCGCCGGCAAGAGCACGCTGCTCAAGCTGGCCCTGCGCTTCTACGATCCCAGCGAGGGCCGCGTGCTGCTCGACGGCATCGATCTGCGCGAGCTTTCCGATCAGAGCCTGCGCGGGGCCTTGGGTCTGGTTTCGCAGGACGCCCACGTGCGCTCCGGCACGGTCTTCGAAAACATCGCCTACGGCCGGCCGGAGGCCAGCCCCGCCGAGGTCGAGCGCGCGGCGCGCCTGGCCGAGGCCCACGAGTTCATCCAGCGCTTGCCGGCCGGCTACGCCACCGAGGTCGGCGAGCGCGGCCAGCGCCTCTCCGGCGGCCAGCGCCAGCGCCTGGCGATCGCGCGGGCGCTGCTGCTCGATCCGCCGATCCTCGTGCTCGACGAAGCCACCTCCTCGGTCGACACCGAGACCGAGGCCGCCATCCAGCGCTCCCTGGAGGCCGTGTGCCGCGGACGCACGGTGCTGATCGTGGCCCATCGGCTCTCGACCGTGCGCCGCGCCGCGCGCATCCACGTGCTCGATCAAGGGCGCGTGGTCGAGGCCGGCAGCCACGCCGAGCTGCTCGAGCGCGGCGGCTTGTACGCATCCTTGTGGCGCGTGCAGACCGGTCAGAGCGGAATCGAGGTGCCCTCGTGACCGTGCGCCGCGATCCCGAGCGGGTGCTGGAGGAATGCGAGGAGCAGCGCTTTCGCTCCAGCGGGCCGGGCGGGCAGCACAAGAACAAAGTCGAGACCGCCGTGCGGCTGCTGCATCGGCCCACGGGGCTCTCAGCCCAATCGACGCGCCATCGCAGCCTGGCCCAGAACCGCGCGGCGGCGCTCGAGCGCTTGCTCGAGCGGCTGTTGGTCCTGGACACGCCGGTCAAGCAGCGCCGCGACAGCCGCCCCACGCGCGGGTCGGTGCGGCGGCGTCTGGAGGGCAAGCGCCGCAGATCGGAGACCAAGTCCGGCCGGCGACGGCAGGACGACTGCTGATCCGCGGCGCGGCGTCGGCCCTGCGCCGCCGGATCCGGGGCTCAGGTCGGTAGGCAGGGGAGCCGGCCGCCGGGAAGCTCGGGCGGCGAGCAGGGAACGAAACTTGGCCGCCGCCTGTGGCCGCACCCCCCGCGCCTCCCGGGGCGTCGCTTTCGGCCCGCCGGTCTGGGCCACGGCCGGCGTCGGCTCGGTCCCAGCGGCTTCCAGCGCGGGCCGGGGCCCGGCACCTGAGCGCTGCAGGGACAGGCAGCCCCCGGACGCCCCGGGCCCCTGCGCGCGAACGGCACGGAGGAGGTTGGGGACGTCGTGGGGCCGCCGGTCGGCTGCCCCGGAAAACGCTGCGACCAGTCGATGCGGTCCGTTCCGCACCCGGCGCCCGTCTGCACCGTTCAGTCCCCGGGAGCGCCCCGAGGGCTCCCCGGAAGACCCGAGTGGCTTACGCTTTCCTTCTCTTGCGTTCGCCGTGAACTCGCGCTGTTTCCAGGACCCCCGTGAGGCCTTCGATGGGCTGCCGCCGCCGGCGCTGCCCGGGCCGCCGAGACTGCTGGTTTTGGTGGCCGTCGAAGAGCTCTTCGATTGGGATCGGATCCCGGCCGCCGGGACCCCGGTCGACATGGAGCTCGGGCGTCTGGCGGAATTGCAGGACGAGCTGCATACGCGCGGCTTCCTTGCCACCTACGTCCTCGACTACCCCGCGGCCGAAGCCAAAGGAGAGCTGTTCGGCGAGTGGGCCCGCGCCGATCGCGCCCTGATCGGGGCGCACCTGCATCCCTGGGTCAACCCGCCTTTCAGCAGTGAAGAAAGCGGCCAGTCCTTCGGGGCCAACCTGCCGCCCTCCCTGGAGGCGGAGAAGCTGGCCCAGCTCTTCGCGTTGATCCGTGCCCGCACCGGCACGGCGCCGCTGCTCTACCAGGCGGGTCGCTATGGGGTCGGTCCCCAAACCTTGGCGCAGCTCGAGGTGCATGGCATCGAGCTCGATGCCAGCCTTTCGCCGGGCTTCGATTACGCCTACCTCGGGGGCCCTGATTTCCGCCGCTTCGATTCCCGGCCGCGCTGGTATCGCGGCGGACGCGTGCTGAGCGTGCCGGTCACCGGGGGATATCTGGGCGCGCTGAGCGGTCTCGGTCCGCGCCTGCACCGCAGTTTCGAGGCCAAACTGGCGCGCCGCGCGCGCCTGCCGGCGCTGCTCGACCGGGCCGGGCTCTACGGCCGCCTGCGGCTATCGCCGGAAGGGAATTCGGACCGCGATCTGAAGCGCCTGACCGAGGCCTTGCTGGGCCGCGGCGAGCGTCTGTTCACCTTGTACTTCCACTCATCGAGCCTGGTGGCCGGGGCCACCGGCTACGCCCGCGAGCCGGCCGCGGTCGAGGCCTTGATGGAGCGCACCCTGGCCTTCGTGGACTGGTTCCGGGCGGGCCTCGGGGGCCAGCCCGGCGACCATCGCAGCGTGCTGGAGCATTGCCGCAGCGCTGCGCCCCAAGCGCTGCACGAGAGCTCGCGCCGGGGCCCGCGGGGGCGCTGACCGGCTGACCGGCTGACCGGCTGACAAGCAGAGCACGCTGACAAGCCGACGAGCGGAGCTGCATCGGCCCGGGCTGCACCCGAGCCGGGTGCCAGCCTGTGCGCGTGCCTTGGGCCGCCTCCGGCGGCCGCCGGGGCTGAGGTCGTCGCTGCGCGCCGCTTGCTTCGTAGCGCTCTGAGCGCCTAGCGCTCGGCCTCTGGAGCGGCGGCCTCCGCACCCGCGGCGGCCTGCTCGGCGAGGTCCCCCTGCGGCGCGCGGCGCAGCAGGGCCTGCACCGCGAAGCGACCGGCCCAGGGAGCCAGAGGCAGGGTCAGGCTCCACAGGTTCACGGGCTCGGCGCCCCAGTCCGACTTGTGGTCGCTGAAGCCGCCCAGGAAGTCGTAGCGGGAGAGGCGGCGCTCGATCGCCGCGCGCAACGCCAGGGCCCGCAGGGCGATGCCGGGACGGTCGCCGGAGAGGGCTGGCGCGTAGCCCTCCTGGAGCTGGTGATAGGCCCCGTCTGCATCGAAACCCGCTTGGATCGCCACGGGGCCATCCGGGCCGATCAGACGATCCATGCGCGCCAGCCCGGCGGCGTGCAGGCGCTCGAAGGCGCTCCGATAGAGGGCCACGCGGCGCGGATCGGCGAAGGCCCCGGGCTGGCCCGCGGCGATCCAGCGCGCCTGGTGCAGCTCGAAGAGCTGGGCCAGCCAGGGGGCCAGCTCGCGTTCGGGCTCGAGCTGCTCATGGCGCCATTGGCGCTCGTCCGCGCGCCGCAGGGCCTGCCGCAGCTTGCTGCGCATGCGCGGGCGCAGGCTGGCCACGTACAGCTCGAATTCTCCCGGCAGCCGCGTGCAGGCGGCCAGGCGCTGCTCGCGGCGCAGGGGTCGACCGGCGCGTTCGAGGGCCGCCACGAAAGCCTCTACTCCGGGCGATTTCTGCGGCAGGGTGCGCAGGATGGCGTAGTCCGCCAGGCGCGCGCGGGACAGGCCGCGCACCAGGGCCTCGGCGACCGCAGCCCGCCGCTTCGGTTCGATCAGGGGCTCGAGGTGGTCGCTGTCGAAGCTGCCGTCGCCGAGCAGCCGCGCGCGGCGCAGGATCAGCGCCTGGCGCTCTGGCTCGCGCACCAAGGCCAGCAGCCCGAGCAGGTCCGTGTCCTTCCAGACGGTCAGCACCGCGGTCCGCTCGCCGGGCGTGCCGAAGGCCCGCTGGTGGCTCAGCAACCAGTCCGGCGAATTGAACCAGGGATGCGCGCCGCAGCGGGCGAGCAGCGCCCGCCAGGGCGCTTCCAGGTCGGCCAGAGCGGACGCTCCGCG
>JBILNK010000269.1:0-3892 GCA_044375105.1 Planctomycetota bacterium | reverse complement strand
CGCGAGCCAAGCGGACAATTCCGTGGCGGTCGCACGCTCGCCGGCCAACGGCAGGGGCGAGAGCAGCGCCTGCGCGAGGGTTTGCAGGGCCCCGTCGAGCTCGGCCAAGGCCCGCGTCAGAGCCCCGGCGCGCGGCAGGATCTGGCCCGCGCCCGCCGCCAGGGGAAACTTGGCGGCCAGGATCGGCAGCTCGGCAGCGAACCCTTCCCGGGCGGCTTTGGCGCTGGCGCGCGCTGCCGCCACGGCGGCCCGGGCGGCCGCGAAGTCGATCGACGGGCCGCCCTGGGCGAAGGCTGCGAGCTCGCGAAGGGCCCCGAGGCCCGCGTCGCGCGCCGCGCCGAGGGCCGAGAGCGCTTCGAGGCGTGCCAGCAGCCCGGGCAGATCCTTGGGCGGCGTCTGCTTGGAGACCCGGGCCAGGGCCGCCCGCACGCGCCGCACGGTGAGCCAGCGGGACAGGAAGAATCCGGCGCGGGCGGCGCGCAGGTCGCCCGCCAGGGTCTCGAGGGGCAGGCTCTCGACGCCGCGGTCGTAGGCCGCGGCGAGCTCTTCGCCGGCGCGCTGGCCCCGCTCGGCGAGCTCAAGGGCCTGCGCCAGGCCGTCCAGGCGCCTTTCCGGGTCCGGGCCCAGCGTCGCCTCCGCGAGCAGCGTGGCCCGGGGTCCGCCGGAATCGAGAGCCGCGGCGAATCGGGCCAGCGCGCGCTGCTCCCCCAGGGTGGCGCGCGGGGCCATGCCGAGCGCTCCGACCAGCTCCGCCGCCGCGGTTTCGACCGTCTGGAGCGCGGTGCGAGCGCTGCGGGCGGCCGCGGCCGCGCGATCGGCGTCCTCGGCCGAGAGCGGGCGCTCGGGCGCCAGCCCGGAGTGCGCCTCGGCGGCGCCCGCGGGCAGGGCGCGCGCCGCATCCGCCAGGCGCCGCGCGGCTTCCAGGCGCTCTTCGAGGGCCGCTTCCGTCAGCCGCGCGCCGACGGCTCCGTCGAGCTGTGCCGTCGGCAGGGGGCCCGCGGGTGGCTCGAGCCCGAGCCGAAAGGCGCGGGCGATCGCGCTGTAGACGGACAGCTCCTGCTCGGCCGCAGCATGCAGGGCCTGGCTCGCGGCGCGCAAGCGCAGGCGCGGTCCGTCGACGGCCGCGGCCACGCCGTCGAAGCGGCGCGAGTGGGGGGCCGCGCGGGCTTCGAGCTCGTCCAGGGACGCCTTGATCTGGCCGACGAAGTGGGTCTTGGTGGCGTGATCGGCGTGCAGATCGAGCGCGAAGGCGCCCAAGCCGGCTTTGCGCAGGCGGTCGCTGACGACGCTCAGCGCGGCGCTCTTCTCGGCGATGAACAGCACGCGCTTGCCGCGCGCCAGGCATTCCGAGAGCAGGTTGGTGATCGTCTGGCTCTTGCCCGTGCCCGGGGGGCCCTGGAGCACGAAGCTGGCGCCCGCGGTGGCCGAGGCGATGGCGGCGATCTGCGAGCTGTCCGCAGGCAGCGGCAGGCGCATCGCTGCGAACGGCGCCACATCGTCGACGGCCGAGGCCGGCACGAGCTCCGCAGCGCGCAAGCCCGCGGCCGGGCTGCGGTCCAGCAGGGTGGCCACCAGCGCATGATCCGACAAGGCCGGGCCGCGGGCCCTCAGCTCCTCGACCAGCGGCAGCTTCTTGAACGAATAGATGCCGAGTTTGGCGATCGGCAGCACGCGGGCGCCCGGCACGTCCTTGATCGCTTGGCGCACGCGGGCGTGGATGGCCCGGATGTCCAGGCCGTGCGCGTCCTCGACCAGCGCTCCGCCCAGGCCCAGGTCCAGCCCGTGGGCGGCGCGCAGGAACTCGACCAGGGCCACGTTGGGCACGGTGTCGTCGGCCACCGCTCGCACCCGAAAGCCTTCGGACCGCGAAATGCGCTCCATCTCGACGGGCACCAGGATCAGGGGCGCCCGCATTGGACGCGAGCGCTGTTCGGCCTGGTATTCGAGGAATCCGATCGCCACGAACAGGGCCCGGGCGCCGGTTTCTTCGAGCGAGGAGCGCCCGTCGCGATAGACCTTCGTGGCGCGCTTGAAAAGCTCGGAATCCTCCAGGGTCGAGCGCAGGATTTTCGCGCGGATTTCGTCGGCGACGTCCTGTTCCTGCATTTCGCGCATGGCCCCGCGCGCCTTGAGGACCAGGGGCGTTTCTTTCCAGAGCGTGTCCTCGAGCAGCGCCAGGGCCTCGTCTCCCGACGCGATCAGCGGCACGCCGGCCCCGTCGCGGTCGTTCAGCAACCGGTTCCTGAGGGTCAGGTCCAGGAGCTTGGAGCGCCAGTCCGCCAGCCGGCGCTGCCGCGGCGAGAGCGTCTGCTTGGGGAGCGGCGGCAGGCCGGCCGGCTGCACGACCTTCCATTCGTCCTCGAGCACCGTGGCCGAGCCCTGCGCGCGGCGCGGGCCGCGCTGGCGCCGTTCGGCGATGGGGTGGAATCCGGCCCGGCGCGCCGCGCGCACATCGATCACCAAGAGCTCGCCTGCGGCGCTGCGCAGCCAGCGCTCGCCCGCGGCCAGCGCGGCGCCGAAACCGCCCGCGGCTGCGCAGGCCAGGGTGCTCTCCACGATGCGGGCTTCGCCCAGGTCGAGGCGGTTGATCAGCCGCGAGGCCCCGAGCTGAACGGCGTCTGGGAAATGGGAGTCGATTGTGGCGAAGGCCACGGTGGCGTGGTCGTCGCCCAAAGCCACCATGGGCCACAGGCCGCAGGCCTCCAGCAGAGCCGCCAGGGCCAGGGTCAGATCGAGGCAGTTGCCGAGGCCGTCCGCCAGCACCTCGCCGATCGTGCGCACCTTCTGGCCGGCGGTTTCGAAGCTCGGTTGCAGGAGCACGTACACCGGGGCGCGGGCGGCGAGGGCGTCGTAGCAGGCTTCGGCCAGGCGCTGGGCGCGTTCGGGGCTGCCCGAGAGGTAGCCGTCCAAGGCGCCGTTGCCGGTCGTCTTTTGAAGGCGCGCCGACACATCCCGCAGCAGCTCGGCGATCGCCGGGGAGTTGGGGGTCACGAAGGCGGCCAGGGATTCCGGGTGGAATCCGGTGCCGCACCAGTGGGAGGCGGGCACGATCATCAGCCGATGGCGAGCGCTGGCCAGGGTGCGGCCGTCGGCATCGACCAGGCTGGCCAGCAGCTCGGTGGGCGTGCGTTCGCTGGAGCGCTCGAGCAGCTCGAGCGGGAGCTCGAGATCCGGGGTCGAGACCGAGAGGGAGGCGCCCGGTTCGAGCGGCTCGATCCCGCGCGCGAAGACCGCGCCGCGCCCGCTCGCGTCCGGCGACAGGTCGATGCGCAGGACCGCGCCGTTGAGGCGCGTGTGGGCCCGCACCTGGACGACGTACACGCAAGGGATGCCGTTCAGCTCGAGGGAGGCGGCGGTGGTGTCCGCGGCCAGGATCTCGAGCTCCGCCGGCGGGGTCGGCGCGGCGGGCGCTTCGGCCTCGGCCCCAGCGCCCGGCCCCTGGGCGGCGCCGTCGGTCTCTGGCCCGACCTGTCCGGTCGCTGGGGGGATGGCGGCTTCCGCGGGCCCGGTCGGCCCTGGAGCCGAGGCTGCGGGAGCCATCGGATCGCCAGGCAGGGGCCCCTCCGGGTGGGCGCCCGGCCCCCCCGCGGGGCCAACGGCCGGCGAGGGCCCGGCCGCCCCCGCCGCGAGGGGGCCCGCCGGCGGGGGCCAACCCGCCGGGCTTCCCTGCGCGCGGTCCGGGGGATGCGGGGCAGCGCTATCCGGCGGGGCTTGCGTTGGCTGGGGCGGTTTTACGGGCCAGGGAGAGGGCTCGGGTTGCTGCGGATCGGGCATGGCGAGGACGAGCTCGGGTGGGCCTTGCCCGGCGACACCGCCGCCCTGCCGGGGCGATCGACGGCACCCGCCGCCGGACCGCGGTCGGGCCATCCGCCAGCGGGCAGGCGGCGCCTGC
>JBILNK010000104.1:0-14718 GCA_044375105.1 Planctomycetota bacterium | reverse complement strand
TGGATCGTGACCACGCCCGAGGAGAACAGCTCCTGCAGGGCTTCCACGTCGCTGGTCACCCGCCCGACCAGCTTGCCCACGGGCGTGCGATCGTAGAACGAGCAAGACAGACGCTGCAGATGCTGGAACAGCCGCTGGCGCAGCTCGAACAGGGCGTTCTGGCCGGCCAGGTCGATGATCCAGGCCTGGCGCCGCCGCGCCAGGTATTCGAGTCCCGCGCAGGTCGCAAAGCACAGGGCCAAGAGCACCAGGGGGCCCGGGCGTCCGGGCATATGCTGCTGGCCGAAGGCGGCCAGGCGCTCCCACAGGGCCAGCAGCGAGGCCCAGTTGCCGCCGCTCTCGCGCGCCAGCAGGTAGCGGTCGATCAGGATCGCCACCAGGGTCGGCTGGGCCAGGCGCACCACCTGGGTGAACAGCAGCAGGGCCAGGCCCTCGGACAAGAGGCTCCACTGGCCGCGCAGGAAAGGCAGCAAGCGGCGCAGCAGGCGCACATCGAGGGCCTTGGCGCGGGGGCCGCTGCCGTCCTCGCGCTCCCAGGCGGCGGGGGCCGCGGAGCGGCCGGCCCCGACGCTGGCCGCGGGCGGGGGCTGGGTGGCGGCGGGACTCACGGCGCGCGCCGACCTCCGGCGGGGGCCGGGCGTCCGCGGGGGCCCTGCTGTTCCTCCTCCTGCGAGCGCCACAGCCGTGCGTAGACGCCGCCCTGGGCCAACAGTTGGCGATGGGTGCCGGTCTCGACCACGCGCCCCTCCTCGAGCACCAGGATGCGGTCCGCGCGCGCCACGGTCGAGAGGCGGTGGGCGACGATCACCGTCGTGCGTCCGGTCATGATCGGCGCCAGACCGGCCAGGATGCGATCGGCGGTCTCGGTGTCGACGGCGGAGAGCGTGTCGTCGAGGATCAGGATCCGCGGCCGCACCAAGATCGCGCGCGCCAGCGCCACGCGTTGGCGCTGTCCGCCCGACAGGTTGACGCCGCGCTCGCCCACCAGCGTGTCGAGGCCCTGGGGCAGCTGGGTCAGGTCACGCTCGAGCTGGGCGATGCGCACCGCCTCGAGCAGCTCCGCCTCGCTGGCCTCCGGCTTGCCCAGGGCCACGTTCTCGCGCAGGGTGGCGCTGAACAGGAAGGCGTCCTGGGGCACCAGGGCGATCGAGCGGCGCACGGCGCGTGGCGAGAGCTCGAGGGCCTCTTCCCCGTCGTAGAACAAGACCCCCGCGGGCACTTCGAGCAACCGCGCCAGCACCTGCACCAGCGTGGTCTTGCCGGACCCGGTGTGGCCGACGATGCCCAGGGTCTGGCCCGCGGCCAGCTCGAAGCGGACGTCGGCGAGCACGCGCCGCTTGGGCCGGCCGTCGCCGCCGGGAACCTCGCGTTCGAGGGTCAGCCCGCGAAGCTCCAGGGCGCCGCGCGGATCGCGCGGCGGCCGCTGGCCGGGCAATTCGGGCAGGCTCTCCTCGGCCACCATCACCTCTTGGATGCGCGCCACCGCCGCCGCGCCCCGCTGCAGGGAGCTGATCACGAAGCCCAGAGTGGCGGTGGGCGCCGAGAGCAGCTGCAGATAGATCAGGAAGGCCACGAAATCGCCGGTCCCGATGCGGCCGTCCGCGACCCGCGGCGCCCCCAGGGCCAGGGCCACCAGGATCGACACGGCGGTCAGGCCCGACATCAGCGGCATCAGCCGCGCGCGCGCCCGGGTCACGCGCAGGTTGAGGCCCCGATAAGTTTCGCTCTGGGCCTCGAAACGGCGCGCGTCGGCCGCTTCGAGGCCCAGGGTCTTGATCACCAGATGCCCGCCCAGGCTCTCGCTGACCTTGTCGCTCACCTCGCCTAGGGAGTCCTGCGCAGCGCGGGACCCGAGCTGGATTTCCTTGGCCAATCGGCCAGCCTGCACGATGAAGAAGGGGAATGGCAGCAGCGCCGCCCCGGTCAGGAGCGGGCTGGTGTCGAGCATCATGGCCGCGCCGATGCCGAACAGCAGGGCGGTCTCGGCGATGTAGAGCAGCACCGGCCCGGAAAGGGTCTGCACGTTGACCAGGTCGTTGAGCGATCGCGAGAGCAGCTGCCCGGTCGATTGGCGCAGGTAGTAGCTGGGCGCCAACCGCAGCAGTTTGGCGAACAGGTCCTCGCGCAGCTCGTGCACGATGCGACGGCTGGCGCCCAGGATGGCCAGTCGGCTGCTGACTCGCACCAGCGAGCCGAGCAGGGCCGTGGCCACGATCCAGCCCACCAGCGTCAGCAGGCGCTCCCGCGCGGCCTCGGCGCCGCCCGGGGTCTCGATCTGCGCTCCGGCTTGTTCGAGGGCATCGATCGACGACCCGAGCAGGCGTGGGATGGTCAGCCGCAACACGATCGCCGCGATCAGGGTCAGGAGGCCCACCAGGTAGGCCCGATGGTGCTTGCCCAGGTAGGGCAGCAGGGGCCTCAGGTCCACGAGTCTGGTCGATTCCTGGGCCCCCTCGGGCGGCGCTGCCGTTCGGCTCGGGGTCACGGGAGGGGACCTGTTCTTGGGGGCGGGCGGCCGGCGCAGCCCCAGCGGGGCCGGCCCCGTGCCGGGGACTCAGGGACTATAGGACGGCGCGGCCGCCTCCCGGTAGCTGCGCAGCTGCCTTTCGACCGAGCTCAGCCTCCAGACGAAGGCCGACGTTCCGACCACGTAGAACCCGATCGTGACCGCCATCAGGGCCCCGTAATCGCCGTGGGTGCGGTCCAGCACCAAACCGCCGAGCCAGGGGCCGACCACCCAGCCCAGGCCGTAGAGCAGCATCAAGAGGGCGTTCTGGGCCTCGCGCAGCTCCTCCGGGGAACTTTCCATCAAAAAGGCCTTCATCAGCGGATGGGCCGCGTTCATCAGGGCCGTGCGCAGCAGATAGGCCAGCACCGCCAGCGGAGCCCAGTGGGTCAGGGCCAGCACCGCGAACCAGGGCAGGGAGGCGAATTGGGCCAGGGCGATGGCGCGCACGTAACCCAGCCGGCGGTAGAGCGCCGGACCGCCCAGGAAACCCAGCGTCATGCCCACCTGCCCGCCGGCGAAGAGCATGCCGACGGCGTCGCTGTGGAAGCCGAAGCGCTCGCGGAAATAGAGCGACATGAACGGGATCGTCATGCCGCTGCCGACGGCGATCAGCAATTGCGGCAGGGCGAAACGCAGCACCAGGCCCTGATGGCGCGCCAGGCCGCCGAACAGCCGCTGGGCCGCGCGGGTGCGCACGGAGCTGTCCTCGATGCGCGCGTAGGGGAGCGCGGCGAGGAGCGGCAGCAGGCCGCCGCAGGCGAGGGCCAGGGCGTGCCCTTGGCGTGTATCGCCCAGCCGCTCCGAGAGCCGGCTGGCCAACCAGCCGGCCGCCAGGGCGCCCAGCACGGATGCGGCCATGCGCGCCGCTTCGGACAGGGCGAACACCGCCGGGCGCTCGCCGGGGTCGCTGTGACGGTAGAGCAGCGGCGCGCCGCCGACCTGGTGGATGGCGAAGGCGAAGCCGCCGGCCAGGTTGAGGCTGAACAGGGCCCACAGCGCCAGGGGCCAGGGCTGGGCCAAGTAACAGAAGCCGGTCAGCAGCGCCGAACTGGTCAGGATCCAGCTCGGCGGCAGGCGCGAGACCAGGATCGCTGCGGGCAGGGCCGCCAGCAGGTTGCCCCAGCTCGACCCGGAAACGACCCAGCCGACCTCGGTCTTGCTGGCGCCCAGCTGATCGATGTAGAGGGCCAGCAGCGTCAGCGGGAAGGTCGACGCGGCGCCCAGGGCGCAGGCGCCGATGAGGTAACGGCGCGCGTCGGGAGAAAAGCGGGGCAGCGGCACGGGGGTCCGACGGAGAGGGGCGCGGCCGTTGGCTCCCCGCGGGAGCTCGGGTTCGCTGGGCGTGCAGGGAGCCCGGGCGAGGCAGGCTCGACCGGGCTCCGGATGGGGGGCCTTCGGAACGCGGACCGACCGGGCGGCCTGCGGAGCTCGCAGGCGTGGGCCTGTGCCCCGTTCGCACCGTGCGCCAGCGCCCGGCGGATCGCGGCTCGGCGGCCGGCTGGGCGATGACTCGCTCGGCAAGCGCCCGAGCGAGCTATTCTCCAGCTGATCGACCGATCACTTGCCCGCTTGGCCTTGCAGGCTGGTCAGCAGGGCCGGGATCTCCTTGACCAGCTCGTTGACCTTGCCGGAGAGCTGGGCGAGGACGTCGGCACCGCCGTTCTTGATCTGCTCGATCAGCTTCGGAATCTCGTTCTTGTAGTAGCTGAGCTTCTTGAACTGCTCGGCCGCTTGGTCGGTCAGGCTCGAAGCCTTGCCTTGCAGCGAGGTCAGCACGGACTCGATCTGCGGCAGGAGCGCGTCGAGCTGCTCGATGGCCGTGTTCTTGGCCTGCTCGCCGAGATTGCCGGCCGCTTCCGCGGCCTTGTCGGCGGCTTGCTTGGCGGAATCCAGGGCCGAACCGGCCGCGTTGGTCACGCCGGTGACGGCGTTCTTGGCTTCTTGCTGCTGCTCTTGGGTGCAGGAGCCGAGGGTCAGGGAGAGGGCGGCGAGGCCGAGGATCAGACGGTTCATTGGCGGGTTTGCCGCAGGGTCGAAGGGGCATAGAAAGATAGCGACCGCCCGTTCGAAGCGTGTTGCCCGAGCTCGGGCGGGGCGTAGATTTCCCGCGTTGGGCCCAAACCAGCGCTCAACCGCGGTTTACGGCGCCTGCCGCGCCTGCCGCGCCTGCCGCGCCTGCTGAGCCTGCTGAGCCTGCTGAGCCCCGGGCCGCGGGGGAGCCCCGTGACCCGCGCGGCAGCGCGCTGGGCGGGCGCTCTGGTCGGGAGCCTGCGGATCCGATCAGCCCAGCGCAGCCTCCGGCGCATCCCCCGCCGGCGCGGGGCAGCGGGCGGATTAGGCAGCGGCAGGGGCCGGAGACCCTGCTCGGCCCGTCGCTCTGGATGCGCGGCGGCCGCGCCGCGGGCACCCCGCTCCTAACCGGCCAAGGAGCGCCGGTGCTTGCGCTCGGCCTGATCGAGCGTCTCGCGCAGCCGAGCCGCCAGCACGCGCACGTTGGGCTCGAGCACCATCGAGTCGTGGTCCCCGGGCACCTCGTGCACGCTGACCTTTTGGCAGTACCGGCCCCAGCCGTTGTCGTCGAACACGATTTCGCGCCACTGGTTGGCGCGGCGGCCGCCCGACAGGCGATACACCACGGGTAGTTTCGGCCGGAACAGGGTCAGGTCAGCGGGGTAGGGCTGCACCTGATAGCGCTGCAGGGCCGCGCGGAAAGCGGCCTCGATGACCTCGTCGTGGAATTGGTGCTGGTCGCCGCCGCGCGGCCCGCCGGCCTTGGCGCGTCGATCGAGCTCCCAGGCGATGCGGTCGCGCAGCCAGCGGTAGCCGTAGCCCAGCCCCTGGCGCTTCAGCCGCTGCCAATGGATCGAGAGCTTGTCGGCCAGCGAGATCGGTTCGCGGGTCGGCAGCGGGGTGTCGAGCAGGATCAGCGCGGCGATCGACTGGCCTGCGTCCAGCAGCTGGCGCGCCATCTCGAGGGCCGTGATGCCGCCACCGCTGAAGCCGCCCAGGTAGTAGGGGCCCTCGGGCTGCACGGTGCGCAGCTCGGCCAGGTAATCGCGCGCGGCCTCCTCGAAGGTGGCGTGCGGCTCCTTGTCGCCGAACAGGCCGCGCGCCTGCAACCCATAGAAGGGCCGGTCGGTGCCGACCAGCGCCGCCAGATGGCGCAGGTTCATCACGTTGCCGAACATGCCCGCCACCAGGAAGAACGGCGGCCGCGGACCGCCCTCGTCCGCGTGCATCGCCACCAGGTGAGTGTAGCGGCGCTCGCGGCGCACGGCGCGTCCCGGTTCGTCTTTGCCGGCCTGGCCGCGGGCGCTGCGGATCAAGGCCGCGCAGGCGCGGATGGTCGGCGCCTCGAACAGCACCGAAATCGGGTAATCGACCTCGAAAGTCTTCTTGATCTTGGCGAACAGCCTGACCGCGATCAGCGAGTGGCCGCCGAGGTCGAAGAACGAATCGTCGACGCCCACGCGTTCGACCCCCAGGAGCTCCTGCCAAAAGCCGACCAGCGAGCGCTCGATCTCGTCGCCCGGCGCCGCGTATTCGGTGTCCAGCTCGGGTCTCGCGAAACGCGTCGCCAGCCCCGCTTTGCGCGGCCCCTGGGCTTCGCGCTCGGCCTCGCTGACGAGTTCGCGCACGTCCAGGGTGCTGACCAGCACCGCCGGCGGTGGATCGGCACGCAGCAGGCGCTCGAGGGCGGCGCTGCCTTCGGCGGGCGTCAGGCCCGCGGCGACCCGCTGGGCGAAGCGCAGCTCCTGGGCGCTGGGCGCGCGGCGCTCGGCGCTGTCCTCGCGCGGATCGAACTCGATCTCCTCCGGCCCGGGCGGCGTCAGGTGCGCCAGATCGGGCAGTCTGTCGAGGCGTCGCAGGGTGAACTCGCTGGCGCGCAGCAACACCCGCCCGTGCACGTCGAACACGTCGATGTCGAAGCTGAACAGGCCGCGCTCCGGCTTGCTGCCGGCGCCGGCGCGGGCCAGCGCCAGGACGCGCCGGGGCAGCGATTCGAAGACTTCGATGCGTCCGTAGCCCAGCGGAACCCACAGGCCCTGCTCCGGGTCGTAGCCCGGGATCAAGCCCATGGCGAAACCGGTGGCCAGGTCGAGCAGCGCCGGGTGCAAGCCATGCTCGGCCAGATCGCGGTGGAATGCGCGCGGCAGCTCGAGGTCCGCCAGGGCCTGGTCCGTGCCGTAGTGGACCTCGCGCAGCACGCGCCAGCGGGGCCCGAAACGCAGGTGCCGCTCCTGGTCGACCGTCAGGCCCTCGGGGCTCGGCCCGAGGTGCTTGCCGAGCAGCCGGCTGCGCAGCAGCGCCGGGTCCTGGGGTGCGGCGGGTTCGAGCGGCCGCAGCGCCAGGGTGCAGGTGGCGTGGCGCTCCCAGCCCTGGCGGCCATCGGCCACCGCGGCGGCGCTGAGCACGGAGGCGGTGTAGCCCCCATGGCTTGGCTCCAGGCTGACTCGCACCCGCCGCCGGCCGTCGTCGGGCACGTACAGCGGCCGGAAGAAAAGCAGGTCCTGCAGCGCGAAGCTGCCTTTCTCGCCGACTTCGGCCAAGGCCGCGCGCAACAGCTCCGGGTAGCCGGTGCCCGGCAGCAGCGCTTGGCCGTTGGCCAGGCGGTGCTCGTCGAGCATCCAGTGGGTCGTCGGGCTCCAATCGGCCTCCAGCTCGATCCGGCCGTTGCGCTGGGTGCGCCGGGTTTCGAACAGGGCGGTCAAAGCCGGCAGGGCCTCGGGGCGCGCCTGGCGCACCGCCGGCTGGGTCAGGCGGGCCGCCATGCCGACCTCGCTCCACACGCCCCAGCCCACGGCCAGGTCGAGCCGCCCGCTGGGCTTGCCCTGGCGCGCCGCGTAGGCGTCCAGGAAGGCGTTGGCGGCCACGTAATCGACCTGCCCCGCCGGCGCCACCTGCACCGAGGTGGACGAGAACAGCACCAGGAAGTCGAGCGACTGCCCCTGCAGGATCTCCTCGAGCACCAGGGTGCCGTGCACCTTGGGACCGAGCACGCGCTCGACGTCCGCCTGGCTCTTGGCCTCCATCGGCCCGTCGGCGAGCACCCCGGCGGCGTGCAGGACCCCGTCGAGTCCGCCGAAGCGCGCCTGGACCTCGGCCAGGGCGGCGCGCATGGCGACCACGTCGGTGACGTCCGCGGAGGGGACCAGCACCTCGGCTCCCAGGGCCTCGAGCTCGCGCACCGCCTCCAGGCGCGCGCACAGATCCCCATCGGCGCCGCGGCGCAGCAGGCCCTCCCATTCCTCGCGCGGCGGCAGCGGAGAGCGCGCGAGCAGCGCCAGTTTGGGCGCCAGCTTCTTGGCCAGGTCGCGCGCCAAGGCCAGGCCCACGCCGCCCAAGCCCCCGGTGATCAGGTAGCGGCCGCCGCGGCGCAGGCGCGAGGGGGACGTACCGGCGGTCGGGGCTTCCACGTGGGCCAGGCTCTGCTCGAAACGACGCAGCAGCCCCGGCTGCCCGCGCAAGGCAAAGGTGCCCACGGCCGGCTCGCCTCCGACCTCGCGCCACAGGCCCTCCAGGGCGGCCGCGACCCGGGCGCCCCGGTCGCCGGTGCTGCGGCGCCAGCCGCGCCGCTTGGGCGGCGCTTCGAGATCGAGCAGCGCCGAGCGCAGGCCGGGCAGCTCGCGGGGGGCCACGCGCAGGGGACCGAGCAGCGTGGCTTTCTCCGGATAGCGCACGCCTTCGCCGCCCACCGAGAGCATGCCGTTCGAGACGCACAACAGGTGCACGCCTTCGCTGCGGCCTTCGGCCGCCAGGGCGCGGCTCAGGAAGAACAGCGAATAGAAGCCGCGCTCCTGGTTGCGATGGAAGAACGAGGATCCCGGGCGGAAGCCCTCCTCTTCGGTCAGCGTCCACAGGTGCACGATCCGGCGCGGGGCTCGGCCAGCGGCCACCAGCTCGCGGCACAGCCGCTCGTAGGATCCCTGGCCGTGCTCGGGCGCCAGCACGAAAGTGCGCTCGTCCTGCATGGCGAAGGCGTCGCCCTCGAGCACGCGCACCACGTCCGCGCCGGCCTCGCTGAGGCGCTGGGAGAGGGCCCGCCCGACCCCGGCCTCGTCTTCGAAGATCAGCCAGGGGCCGCGATCGATGGCCGCATCGGCGGCGCGCGCCGCCAGGGGCTGCTCGCGCCAGCGGGCTTCGAAGAACCAATCCTCGGGATGGTCCAGGCGCTCGATGCGCGCTGCCTCGCTTTCGCGCGAGCCCTCGAGGACCCGGCCCGGCTCGATCCAGAAGCGGCTGCGTTGGAAGCCGTAGCCGGGCAGGTTCAGCTTGAGGCGCGCCTCGCCCTGCCAGAGCTGGCCCAGGTCGAGGCCCTGCTCCGCGCCCAGCCCGGCGGCCCACAGGCGGCCGTGCGCGGCCAGCAGCGCCAGGCGGTCGTCCAGCTCCTCCTCTGCATGGCGCAGGGAGGCGATCGCCGCGCCGCCGCTCTGTTGCAGGCGCGGATGCTGGCGCGCCAGGGTCGAAAGCGTCTTGCCGGGGCCCACCTCGAGCAGCACGCGGCCCGGGGTCTCGCACAGGGCGGCGACGCCGTCGGCGAAGCGCACCGGCGAGCGCAGGTGGCGCACCCAATACTCGGGATCCTGGGCTTCGTGGGCTTCGAGTCGCCGGCCGGTCAGGTTGGAGAAGATCGGCAGGCTGGGCGGCGACAGACGCAGGCGGCCCAGGAAGGCGCGGAACTCGGCCAGGATCGGCTCGAGCATGCGCGAATGGGCCGCGATGTGGATCTTGATCCGCTGGGCCTCGACCTCGCGCTCGGCCAGGCGCCGCTCCAGCCCCTCCAGGGCCTCCAAGGGCCCGGAGGCGACGCACAGCTCCGGTGCATTGATCGTGGCCAGGTCCAGGTCCGCGCCGAGCAGCGGCTCGAGCTCCGCCGGCGACAGCGGCACGCTCAGCATGCCGCCGGGCGGCACGCGCTCGAACAGCTCGCCGCGCAGGCTGACCAGGCCGAGCGCGTCCTCGAAACGGAACACACCGGCCAGGCAAGCCGCGGTGTTTTCCCCCAAGGAGTGGCCGATCAGGGCCTCGGGGCGCAGGCCCTGGGCCATCCACCAGTGGGCCAGGGCCAGCTCCACCAGGAACAGGGCGGGCAGCTGCAGGGCCGGGCGTTCCAGCTCGGCCGCCAGCCGCGGGCGGTCGGCGCCGGGGGCGGGGAACAGCAGCTCCGCCAGGCGGACCCCGGAACGTCGCTCGAACAGCGCGAAACCGCGCTCGAGCTCCGCCCGGAAGGCCGGCTCGTGCTCCCACAGGTCGCGCGCCATGTCGAGGTGCGGGGCCCCGCCGCCGGGGAACACGAACACCAGGCTGGCCGGGCTGTGCGCGGCGTGCTGGAAGACGCGCCGCGGGTCGCGGGTCTCGAGCAGCGCTGCGGCCTCGGCCAGGTCGCGCGCCGCCAGCACACGCCGCTGGGAGAAATGACGGCGGCCATGGAACAGCGTGTGGGCCACGTCGGCCAGCTCGAGGCCGGGGTTCTCGCGCAGGTGGGCGGCCAGCTTGGTGCCGCCGTCGTCCAGGGCGGCGCGGTTCTTGGCCGAGAGCACCAGCAGCTGGAAGGGCGCGCGCGGCAGGCTGCCGGCCGGGCGTTGCGGCGCCTGTTCGAGGATCGCGTGGGCGTTGGTTCCGCCGACCCCGAGCGAGGTCACGCCGGCGCGCCGCGGCCCCGAGAGGCTCGGCCAGGCGCGCAAGCTGGCGTTGACGAAGAACGGCGACGACTTGAAGTCGATGTCCGGGTTGGGCGCCTCGAAATGCAGGCTGGGCGGGATCTCGCCGTGCTTGAGCGCCAGGGCGGCCTTGATCAGGCTGGCACCGCCGGCGGCGGTGTCGAGGTGCCCGATGTTGCCCTTGACCGAGCCGATGGCGCAAAAGCCCTTTTGTTTGGTGCGCGCCCGGAAAGCCTGGGTCAGGGCCGCGATCTCGATCGGATCGCCGATCGGCGTGCCGGTGCCGTGGGTCTCGACGTAGCCGATCGTGTCGGGCGAGACACCGGCTACGGACAGGGCCTCCGCCACGCATTCCGCCTGGCCATCGACGCTGGGCGCCAGGTAACCGGATTTACCCGCGCCGTCGTTGTTGACCGCCGTGCCCTTGATCACGGCGTAGATCGGATCGCCGTTGGCCAGGGCGTCGTCCAGGCGCTTGAGAGCCACCACCACGGCGCCCGAGCCGAACACCGTGCCCGCCGAGCGGTGGTCGAAGGCGCGCACCTGACCCGTGGGGGAGAGGATCTCGTTTTGTTTGTAGAGGTAGCCGCGCCGGTGGGGCAATTCGATCGTCACACCGCCGGCCAGCGCCAGGTCGCATTCGCCCGAGATCAGGCTCTGGGCCGCTTGGTGCACGGCCACCAGGCTGGTCGAGCAGGCGGTCTGCACGTTGACGCTCGGGCCCTTCAGGTCGAAAATGTAAGAGACCCGCGTCGCCAGGAAATCCTTGTCGTTTCCGGTGTGCCGCAGCAGGAACAGCCCGACCTCCTCCAACAGCTCCGGATTGGTCAGGATGTTGAAGGCGAAATAGGCCGCCATGCCCGAGCCGGCGAAGACACCGATGCGGCCGTCGAAGCGCTCCGGTACCTGGGCGCCGTCCTCCAGCGCTTCAAAGGCGCATTCGAGGAAATGGCGGTGCTGGGGATCCATGATCGCGGCCTCCTTGGGCGAGAGCCCGAAGAAGTCCGCGTCGAACCACTCCATCTGCTCGAGCGGGGCCCCGCGGCGCACGTAGTCCGGGTGCTTGAGCAGCGCGTCGCCGACCCCGGCCGCGCGCAGCTCCTCCTCCGTGTAGGCGACGATCGACTCGACCCCGCCGCGCAGGTTTTTCCAGTAGGCCTGCGGACCCCTGGCCCCCGGCAGGTGGCAGCCGATCCCGATCAGGGCGATGTCGAGGCCGCCCTGAGCGGCCCCGGAGGCGGGGTGGGAAGACATGGGGACCGGGGTGCCGCCGGAGCGGCGGCCACCGGGCTAGCAGCATCGGCCAGGCGCGGGCGCCAAGCGTAGCGACGGCAGGCCAAAGGGCACCTAGGGCGGGCTGTTCCCGGCGCCCCGGACGGGGCGGCGTGGGGGGGCCGAGGGGGTCGCCGCGGGGGCGCCCGGCCCCCCTGCGGGTCCGCCCCGGCCCTGGGCGAGCCCGCCGGACGCCTGGGCGGGGACCCGGCCCGCCGCAGCGGGGCGCCCCCGGTCCGCTGCGGGCTTCGGGCTACCCTGGGTTTCTCGGCGGCCTCTCGCCCCGCGGCGGGCGCGCCCGGCCCTTCCGGGCCTTCGCCGCGCCCCGGCCCCGCCGGCCTTGCCATGGACTTGCTGCGTTTTCTGTTCCGCGTCGAGGGGCGCCTCCGCCGCGGCCCCTACCTGCTGGCCGGCCTGTCCCTGATGGCGGTCAAGTACGCGGCCGAAGCCCTGCTGCTGCGCCTGCGCTTCGGGGTCGTCTGGACGCCCTGGGACTATCTGGTGCCCAGCTACAGCCTGCGGGCCTCCAAGCTGGAGGCGCTCTCCTCCGCCTGGTTGCTGCTGCTGGCCCTGTGGTCCGTGCCCTTCCTGTGGGCCGCTGCGGCCCTGACCCTGCGCCGGGTCCGGGACGCCGGCCGGGACCCCTTGCTGGCCCTGGCGATCTTCCTGCCGTTGGTCGGCTACCTCTGGATGGCGATCCTGGCCTCCCTGTCTTCCAGGCCCGCGGGCGCCGAGGGGCGCCTCGGTGCGGGCCCCGGGCTGCCCGCGCCCCAGGGGCTCGGGCGCCTGGTCCTGGCCGTGGGCCTGCCGGCCGTGGGCGGCCTGCTGCTGGCCCTGGTCTCCGCCCACTGGATCGGCGGCTACGGCAGCGCTTTGTTCCTGGGGACACCCCTGCTGATGGGTTTCTCGACGGCGCAGATCGCCAACCATCGCCGGCCGATCGGCCTGCGGCCGACCCTCGGGCTCGTGTGCCTCAGCCTGGCCGTGACCTCGGCCCTGTTCCTGCTGTTCGCCCTCGAGGGCCTCGTCTGCCTGGTGCTGGCCGCCGGGGTCAGCCTGCCGGTGGCCCTGATCGGCGGCCTGCTCGGCACGGCGGTCGCACGCCCGGCGCCGCAGGCTGCCGGTCTGTTCCCGGCCCTGGCCCTGATCCCGTTGGTCCTGCTGGAGCAGCGCCTCGGCGAACCGCCCGTGTTCGAGGTGCGCTCCTCGATCGAGATCGCTGCGCCGCCCGAGGCGGTCTGGCCCAACGTGATCGGCTTCGCCGAGCTGCCCCCGCCGCAGCACTGGCTGTTCGAGACCGGCATCGCCTATCCGCTGCGGGCGCGCATCGAAGGCAGCGGCGTGGGCGCCGTGCGCCATTGCGAGTTCTCCACGGGCGCTTTCGTCGAGCCGATCACCGCCTGGGAGCCGCCGCGGCGCCTGGCCTTCGACGTGGCCTCGGCCCCGGCGCCCATGGAGGAATGGAGCTTTTACGCCCGGGTCGAGCCACCGCACCTGAGCACGGCCTTTCGCTCGCTGCGCGGCGAATTCCGCCTGGTGCCGCTGCCCGGCGACCGCACGCGCCTCGAAGGCTCGACCTGGTACCGCCTCGACATGGGCCCGGTCTCCTACTGGCGCCTGATCGCCGACCAGATCGTGCAGCGCATCCACCGCCGCGTGCTGGACCACATCGCGGACCTCAGCACCCGGCGCCCCTGAGGGCGCCTCCGGAAGCGCTCGAGCCGGCGGCGAGGGGCCCCCGCGCGCGGGGCCCGTAGGCCGCTGGATCGCGCCGTTGCAGCGCGAAATCGGTTGCGAATCAGCGCCTGCGCCTGCGGGCTTGCAGCGCGCTGCGGCGGGCGGCGCCGCGGGCGCTGGAGCGGTCGACGGCGTCGGTGTCGGGGCCGTTCTGGATGAAGTCGGCCAGGCCGCGCACGGTCGGGAAGCGGTACAGGTCGGTCAGCGAGGGCACCTGATCGAGCTCGCTGGCCAGGGCGGCGGACAGGTCGCGGTGCAGCTTGACCACCAGCAGCGAATGTCCGCCGAGGTCGAAGAAGCTCTGGTCGCGGCCGATCTCCGGGAGGCCCAGCACGCGCCGGAAATGGCCCGCCAGGGTCGCCTCCAGGCCCTCGCTGGGGGCCTCGTAGGGCGCCGCCGCCGCTTCGCTCTGGAGGCTGGGTTTCGGCAACGCCCGCCGATCGAGCTTGCCGTTGGGGGTGCGCGGCATGGCCGGGAGCACGACCAGCAGCGCCGGGACCATGTATTCGGGCAGGCTCTGCCGCAGGGCGGCCTTGGCGCCCTCGAGGTCGATCGCCAGGCCCGGCTTGGCCGTCAGATAGCCCACCAGGCGCTGGTCGCCGGGGCTGTCCTCGCGCACCAACACCGCGGCCTCGCCGATCCCCGGGCAGGCCAAGAGCCGCTGCTCGATCTCGCCCAGCTCGATGCGATAGCCGCGCAGCTTGACCTGGGCGTCGCGGCGCCCGAGGAAGATCAGCCGCCCGTCGGGCCCGAAGGCGGCCTGGTCGCCGGTGCGATACAGGCGCGCCGGCCAGCCGGGCGCGAGCTCGCGCCGCAGGGGATCGGCCACGAAGCGCTCGTCGGTCAGGTCCGGGCGCCGGTGGTAGCCGCGCACCACGCCCGCGCCGCCGATCCACAGCTCGCCGGCCACGCAGAGGGGCAGCGGGCGCCGACGCTCGTCCAGTACGTACAGCTGCGTGTTGGCGATCGGGCTGCCGATCGTGACCGCCTCGAGCCCGGGCTCGAGCACCGCGCTGCTGGACCAGACCGTGGTCTCGGTGGGCCCGTACAGGTTGGTCAGCCGGCCCCCGCCCGCGGCCAGCAGGCCCGCCAGCTGGCGAGCCAGGTCCAGGGGGCAGGCTTCGCCGCCCACGCACAGCTGCTCCAGGCCCGCCAGGGCACCTTCCGCTTCCGGATCGAGCAGCAGCAGCCGCAGCAGGGAGGGCGTGCTCTGCAGGTGGGTCACGCCGTGGCGCCGGATCAGCTGCGGGATCGAAGCGGGCTTGCCGCCGCCGGCCGCGTCGCTTTCCGGCGCGGGGCGCGAGCGGCGCATCAGCTCCGCCAGCGCCGGCAGGCTGGCCAGCATCTGGTCCACGTCCACGCCATAGTCGATCAGGCAGCCGATCTCGTCGACGCCGATCGACTTGAGCCGGTCGACCATCTCCAGGGCCGACTCGGGGGTGCCGAACAGGCCGCTGTGTTCGAAATAGCGCCGGAAGGCGTGCTCGAGCACCGCGTCCTGCTCTTCGGGCGAGAGCGAATCGAGGTCCAGCTCGCTGA
>JBILNK010000268.1:0-3955 GCA_044375105.1 Planctomycetota bacterium | reverse complement strand
AGAGGATCGATCCGCCGGCGCGCGCGGGCGAAGTGGCCCCAGGCGGACCAAGCCGCCAGCAGGATCGTGGCCAGCGCCAGCAGGTTGACCCCGCGCAGCCAGCCCATGGAGGCCGGCACGTCCGAATCCAGGAAATTGAACAGGGCGCTCGGTTGCATGGCGTATCGCTGGTTCAGGCGGAAGGACGCTCGGGATTCCTGCCCAGCAGGATCGGACGCAAAAGGAACGCGAAGGCGGCGCCGGCGATCACGGTGTACATGCCCGCCAGCACCCAGGGGATGCCGGGGTCGTAGACCACGCCGATGCCGGAATAGAGCGGCGCCTCGGGGATCGCGTTGGTCTGGAAGAATCGGAAGCCGCGGTGCTGGAAGTAGTCGTTCACGCGGATCTCGCGGCCCGCAGCGGGACCCAGGTCCACGGGCTTCCAGGTGCCGTCGGCGGCCGGCTCGTGGACCGCCAGGACCGAACGCCATTCAAAGGGCATCATGGCCTGGTTCTCGATGAACTGCACCACCAGGTCGCCGCGCGGCGGGAACCAGAAGGCCGCGTTGCCCTCCTGGGTGGTGGCGAGCCGCACGGTCTGTTCGCGGCGCAGTTCGGGGACCTCGGGATCGCTGATCACCCGAAGCTCGACCCCGCGCGGCGCCTGTTTGTAGAAGTCCGGGTCGTAGCCCGGTCCCTTGACCACGCCCTCGTCGAGGAATTCCACGCGCGGCTCGACCACCGCGTCGAGCAGCGCGCTCTCGAGCTGGATCGGCGACAGCCCGGGCAGGGGCAGGCGCGCCCCCAGGGAAGCCGCCTGGCGCTGTCCGGCCTCGTCCTCGAGGTAGGCCGAGAGCTCTCCGCCGGCGGAGCGGCTCCAGCCGAGCACGAAGCGCGGCGGTCCCGGGGCGGACCATTCGTTCCACTCGAGGGTCAGTTCGACCGCCTCCAGGGCCTGGGGAGCCTCCCGGGAGCGCTGCCGGGCGGAAGGCCGCCCATCGTGCAGCACGCGCAGCTCGCTGACGCCGTCCGGGCCGTACAGGGTGGCGGTCACCGCGGGCGCCACGAAGACCTGCTCCGCGAGCGGGCGCTCGTCCGCCAGAACCTGGCCGCTGACCGGATCCTCGCGGTAGGACTTGGTCGCCTTCTGGAACAGGATCTCGTAGCCACCGGGCAGCTTTTCCCGCTGGCCGATCGAGACCAGCAAACGGCCCTCGAGCCGCTCGCCGCCCGTGGCGATGCGGTAGCTGATCTCGCCCAGCTGGCCCTCGCTGGTCGGGAAAGCCTCCCGCGGATCGCCGCCGGCCACGGTCAAGAGCCGGAAGGCGCCCAACGGATCGGCGAAGCCGCGCACCTCGAACTCCTCGCCGGCCGCGGGCGAAAAATACACCTTGCGGGCCGGCAGCTGATCCCCGGGGCCCGGCTGCGCCGAACTGAGGATGCGCTGGTAGTCGGGCAGCACCAGGATCGCCAGGGGCAGCGGCTCTTCCCCGTCGGGGCGCTCGCCGGGCTGGGCCTCGCGCACGGTCGGCTCCCCCACCTGGGCCAAATCGTGCAGCGACAGGACCTCGATGCGCAGACGCGGCCGCTTCTCGAGGCGCTGGCGCTCGAGCTTCCGGCCCGCGGCGTCGATGGGATCGCCCTCCGCATCGATCTCCAGAACCCGGCCCTGCTTGTCGAGGTACTCGTAGTCGAGATCGATGCGCCGCCCCTTCCAGAGCGTGTGCGTCGGCGGGTTGGCGCGCCCTTGGTCGTCGTTGAAGCGCACCACCAGCGCGAGCCAATCACGCCGCGCGAAGTCCTCGAGGCTGACCCCGAAGGGCATGCGGGCCATGCGGTCGGCCGTGAAGTGCTCGTAGAAGGTGTCCTCGATCGGCGGGATGTCCCCGTCGCGGCGGTCGTAGACGCCGTCCCGTTCCTCGTCCAGGCCGCCCTTGTAGAGGTGCATGATGCCGCGCTCGGTGCAGGAGCGCGACAGGCCGCCGCCGGTCAGCAGGATCAGCATCCCGACGTGGACCAGGAAGAAGCCCAGCTTCTGGACCTTGAACCAGCGCTGGGGCCCGCCCTTGAACGTGTTGAAGGCGATCGCCACGAACAGGCACGACATCAAGCTGGCGAACCAGTAGGAGCGGTAGATCCGGTTCAGCTCGAAGCGCGTCGAGAAATCGAAGCAGGCGCGCAGGGCGCGGTCGTTGCGCTCGGCGAACTCTTCGATCAGCTGGCCCTTCTGCTGGCCGGCGATCGCCGCGCGCATCTGCTTCTCGGTGTTCATGGCTTCCTCGCTGCCGTAGCGATCGGCGCGCCGCTCGAGACCGGCCACGGCCTGGGGCGGGATCTCGCCCTCGGGCATGCCGAAGCCGTAGAGGTGCAGGAGGTGCCAGAGGAAGTAGCTCTGGGCGAAGCGGAACTGCTGATAGTGCTGCTCGTAATTGGAGCGCGGCGCCTCGGCGGCCATGACGCGCGCATCCGGATCGTCCACGGGATCGATCTGCGGGATCATGACCCCCGCGGCGACCGCCAGCAGCGACAGGCTGACGGTCACGACGCCGGTGTGCATGGCGGTGAAGTAGCGCTGGACCGCGGCCCGATTCGACCAGGTCCAGACCGCGCTGGCCGCCAGGAACAGGCCCAGCAGCGCCGGCCGCAGGAGCCCGCCGGGACCCTCCGAGAGGGCCCCGAAGTACACGCCGGGGCTCAGCAGAGCCAGCGGACCTTGGGCGATGTAGGCGGCCTTGCCGGCCATGAAGGCCGGCCGCAGCAGGGCGATCAGCGCCTGACCCGAGAAGGTCAGCACCAAGAGCACGGCCAGGGAGCTCAGGAAGCCCCAGCGGAAGGGCGTCCGCTTGGCGGCGTCGGCCGCCGCGGCTTGCGGGGGCGGGGCTTGGTTGGCTTGCGCTTGCATCAGGGCTCTATCTCAGCCGGACCGCCCCCGGGGAGTCCGGGGCCGGCAAGGCCGTGGAAGGATCTTTGGCGGGTCCCCGCTCGGGACCGCTCGCGATGAGCTTGGGTTCCCCAGGAAGGTCCGGATGGGCGTGGATTGGTAGGGCTTGGGCGCCCAGGCCGCCCGACCGGGTCCCGGTTTTTGTGGTTGGGATCGGGCGTCCGAGGTCTGTAAGGGTCAGCTAGCTTGGGCTGCAGGGCCTTCGGATTGCCTGTGGTTTCGAGTCGCACAGGCCGCGATAGCCGCAGCACGGCGGAGCCGGATCCTCGCACTGGACCCGGATCCTGGCTGTGTCGCAGCGCCCTGATCGCCCAGCCCGGCAGGGGGTCGGACCGGTTCGGGTCGCCAATCGGCGGCGGGCGGCGGGCCTGCGGGCGCCCAGGGTCGGCTGCTGGACCCAGGCCCGGCCTGCTGCACCCGGCACCCCACACGCCGATCCGGACCGAGGGGCCTCAAAAGCGCCGGCTCAGCACGAAGCCGCCGAGCTCCTCGAGCGCCCGGCGGGCGGGCGAGGCGGGCAAGCGTCCGAGACGTGCGCGAGCGCGCTCCACGAGCTCGCGCGCGCGGGCCAGGGTCAGGCCGACCCCGGCTTCGAGGTCGCACTCGAGGCGCAGGCGCTCGAGCCGGCGCGAGCGCTCGCTCTCGGGCCCGGCGAAGAGGTTGCGGATGCGCTCCTGGGCCCGCGGGCCAGCGGCCCGGTAGGCCTGGATCAGGGGGAGGGTGAGCTTGCCGTCCTGCGCGTCGATGCCGGCCGTCTTGCCCAGCTCGCCTTCGCTGCCGACCAGGTCGAGGCAGTCGTCGACCAGCTGGAAGGCCAGCCCGATCTCGTGCCCGAAGCGCTCGAACTCGGCCGCCAGGGCCGGATCGCCCTCGGGATAGAGGGCGCCCAGCTCCGCGGCGGAGGCGTACAGGCTGGCGGTCTTGGCGGCGGCGATCGCCTCCACATCCTCGGGCCGGCTGGAGAAGTCGTAGCGCCGGGCGCTCTGCTCGATCTCGCCCACGCACAGGCGCTGGGTCGTGCGCGCCAGGGTC
>JBILNK010000103.1:0-15157 GCA_044375105.1 Planctomycetota bacterium | reverse complement strand
ATGTGCTCCGTGCGACGCGTGGCGTAACCGCCCATGTCGAAGGCGGCGATCAGCTCGTCGATGCGGTCCCGCAGGCCAGCCCCGCTGAGCCCGTGCAGCGAGCCGAAGTAGGACAGGGTCTCGCGCACGTCGAGGCGCGGGTAGAGCCCGGTGCTGGCCGACAGGTAGCCGATCCGGCGGCGCACCTCCAGGGGATCGGCGACCACGTCGACCCCGGCCAGGCGCGCGCTGCCCGAGGTGGGGGTCAGCATCGAAGCCAGGATGCGCAGGCAGGTGGACTTGCCGGCGCCGTTGGGGCCGAGCAGCCCATAGATCTCGCCGTAGCGGCACTCGAGATCGAGGCCGTCGAGGGCGCGCACCAGGCCGCGCTGGCGATCCTGGTAGTGCTTGGTCAGCGCGCGGCAGAGCACCGCCGCGTCTTGATCGGATGCGGGCAGGGACATTTGGAGTTCAGGCTTTGCCGCGGATCCTCGCGACCACTTCGAGCAGCGCCCGAGCGCCGCTCTGGCTGTCCGGTGAGCGTGTCAAGAGGCGCGCCGCGAGGGCGGCCGCCAAGAGGGCCAGGGCCAGGTGGGCGAGCAGGCAGCACAGGAGCGGCACGAGCGGCAGCTCCGCGGGGCTGCCGCTGCGCAGCACGGTGCGCACCGCCAGGGTGAAGCCGACCACGGGCACGCTGGCCAGCCCGGGGGTCAGCTCGAGGCCCGGCAGGGTCGCTGCGACCGCCGGAAGGATGAAGACCAGCTGCACGCTGCCCAGCAAGGCCTGGCCCTGCTTGAAGGTCTCGGTCAGGCTGGCGGCTGCGGTCAGCACCGCCGCCACCAGCAGCAGGAAGGCCAGCAGCAGGGGCAGCACCAGCGCCAGCAGCAGCCAGGGGATCTGCACGTCGATGCGCTCCGCGCCGCCCATCAAGCCGAGCAGGTGGTTGGCGGCCAGGCCGATCCCGACCAGATTCATGGTGGCGCCCAGCAGCGCGCTGAGGGTCACCGCGATCAGCTTGCCGAAGGCCAGCCCGAGGCGCGGGATCGGCGCGATCAGGCCGGTTTCGTAGGAGCCGCGCTCGCGCTCTCCGGCGGTCAGATCCACCGCCGGATAGAAGGCGCCCAGCATGCCCATCACCACCAGCATCATCGGCAGCAGCATCGAGAGCACGAAGGCGCCGATGTCGGTCGAGGCGGCTAGGTCGACTTTTTGCACCCGGAACGGGGTGAGTTTCGAGGCGCGCAGGCCGGCCCCGTCGAGGGCCTGTTGGCGCGCGCTGCGCCCCAGCCGCTCGAGCGCTTGCGAGAGTCGCTCTTCGGCCACCAGACTGGCCGGTCGCGCCCCGTCGAAGAGGATCTGGGGCGGGCCGTCGTCCGGCAGCCAGAGGGCCGCGTCGAAGCGCGGCCGGTCCGGAGCTGACGCCGGCGCTGGCTCGCTTGCGGGCAGATCCGCCGCGGCGTCCTGTGCGCCGACCAACGCGGCCAGGGCCTCCCGATCGAGTCCGGCCAGCACCTCGAGCTCGCTCGCTCCGTGCGCAGCCGGCGGCTCCGGGGCCGCGTCCTCGGGGTCCGAGCCAGCCCCGAGCAGCGCCCGCTGGGCCAGCCGGCCCGCGTCCGCTCCAGAGGCGGCCAGGAGGGGCTCGAGCCGCAGCGCCAGCTCCTCCAACCGGTGCGCGGAAACCGGTGCCGCGCCGAGCGCCAAACGAACCGTGCGGGCTTGTTCCTGGTCTGAGACCAGCGCGCTGGCCTGCAACAGGATGAAAAACATCAGCGGGTAGAGCCCCAGGGGCACCAGCACGGTGCTGATCCAGGTCTGCCGATCCCGGTAGGCGCTGGCGAGGTCCTTGCGGGCCACGAGCAGTGCGGTGCGCCACAGGCCGGGCGGGGAGAGGGCAGGGGGGGGCATGTGCCGGGGGCGGGCCGAGCGTGGAGGCGGGCTGGGGAGGCGGGCTGGGGAGGAGGGCTGGGGAGGCGGGCTGGGGAGGCGGGCTGGGGAGGCGGGCTGGGGAGGCGGCGTGGCGCGCGGGAACGCACGGGGCCAGCGGGCCGCCAGGGTCCCTGGGCGAGGATCGCCGGCCGTGGCTCGTGCCGTGGGCTGCGGCGGTCTGCTCAGGCGGCGGCCTGCGCCCTTGGGCCCGGGCTGCTCGCGCGACCGCGCGGCCGCGCGGGCGCAGCGTCGCAGGCCGCAGGGGAGCCGCCTTGATCGAGCCGAGCAGCCCGTGCAGAGCACCGGCCGCAGGATGCAGCCGCAGAGCTTGCCAAGCGCAGGCCGGCGCTGGAACGGGCCGCGCGCTTCCGTCGGCGCACGGTGCCAGCCTGGCGGGGCGCCGGGCCGTCGGACCGGCTCGGCAACGCGGCGCCCGCGAGGCTGTGCCGAGCCGCAGCCGATCCCGGGATCCCGGTCCGACGCGCCGTGTGCCTGGGCGGACGCGGCCCGAAGCGGCGGCCGAGATGCTCCCCCTGCGCGGCCGCGCGCGGATATTTCTGGCCGGCCGGCGAGCCGGGCGACCCTGCCGGGCTCCGCCTCGACGAGGCGGCTCCCCGGGGGAGGCGCGGTGCCTTCCCCGCGTCTGCGGGCGGGTGCTCAGGGACCCTTCAGCCCCGGCTGCGCGTCGCGGGTTGGGTCGTGCCGGCGGCTTCCGTCGCCGGCAGCGGCCCGAAGAAGTGCACGCGTGAGCCGCCGCTGCGTTTGGCCGTGTACATGGCTTGGTCCGCCAGGCGCAGGAGCTCCTCGCCCTGCTGGGCGTCGCCGGGGAACAGCGCCACGCCGATCGAGGGGCGGATCGGTTGCACACGGCCTTCGAGCACCAGCGGCTTGGCCAGAGCCTCGAGGACCTTGGCCGCCACCGCGCGGGCGCCGCGCGCTTCGGTCAGCCCCGGCACCAGCACGGTGAACTCGTCGCCGCCCAGGCGCGCGACGGTGTCGGCTTCCCGCAGGCAGCCGAGCAGCCGCTGGGCCACGGCGCGCAGCAGCTCGTCGCCGGCGTGGTGGCCGAGTTCGTCGTTGACCGCCTTGAAGCCGTCCAGGTCGAGGAACAGCAGCGCCAACTGGCTGCTCGAGCGGCGCGCGTGGGCCAGCTCCAGATCGAGGCGTTCGAGCAGCGAGGCCCGGTTGGGCAGGCCGGTCAGGCGATCGCGGAAGGCCAGATCGCGCAGGCGCCGCTCGTAGGCCACCAGGTCGCTGGCATCGCGCACCACGATCACGTTGCCGCCCGCCAGACCCGGCGCGCCCTGCAGGGGCGCGCTGCTGACGTCGACCGGTTGCTTGTGCCCGTCCCGCGAGATCAGCAAGCGGCGCCGCCCGCCGCCCGAGGTGAACACGGCGCTGCCCTCGCGCTTTTCGGCCTCGAGCACCAGCACCTGCTCGAGCGGCCGACCGCGCGCCAGGGCTTCCTCCCAGCCGGTCAGCTTCTCCGCCACCGGATTCAGGATCTGCACGCGCCCCTGGGCATCGGTGGTCACGATGCCGTCGGCGCTGGACTCGAGCGCCACGGCGGTCAGCCCGCGGGTGCGGGCCAGCTCGCGCTCGCTTTCGATGCGCATCAGGCCGAGGGCCGCGGTGATCCAGATCACGAAGTAGTCCGTGGCCAGCTCGAGCGCCTCGAGCAGGTGCAGGCTGTCCGGGGTGATCCCATCGACGGGCGACTTGAGCGACCAGGTCAGCAGCAGCCCCAGGGGCGTCAACAGGCTGGCCACCACCGCCACCAGAACCGTCGCCAGCCGGCGTCCATGCCACACGCTGATCAGCACCGGCAGCACGTACAGCGGCGCCATCGAGACCCCCAGGGGCATCCACAGGTCGATCGCGAAGATCAACAGGATCAGGATCCCGGCGGTCCGCAGGGGGCGCTGGGGTGCGGGGCGTTGCCCGCGTCGAAGCAGGGAGGCAAACATCGCTGGCGGGGCGCTGCTGGGGCGTCAGGGAACGGGCGCCAGGGACCTTGAGCGGGGTCGCCGGGCAGCTCCGATCGGGCTGACTCGCTTTCGACGCTAGCGCGCCGGCCCGCCGGGGACACGCCTCGGGCCGGCTCCGTTCCGGGCCTGGCACCTGCTCGCCCTGGGCCCCGCAAGAACCCGGCGCGTCGAGGGAAGGATTTTCTCGATCGGCACCCCCGCGGGGGTCTGGCCGCGGGGGCCAGGGCGGGGGCAGCCAGAGCGCGGATTGTTTCAGGTCGAACCCGGGGGGCGCGTCGATAGCTGGCCGGGCTCGCGACCGACTGCCTGCGCAGGCAGGACCGCGGGGGCATGAGTTTCAACCATCGATTCAAACCGGCCTGCGGGCCGTCGGCGGCGCCGCGCCCGGCCTGGGCCTGGCTGCGCGAGTTCAGCTGGCTGCTCTCGGTCGGCCTGCTCGGCTACTGCCTGCTGTTCAACGTGTCGGTGGTGCGCGGGCGCTCGATGGCGCCTTCGATCGCCGATGGCGACCGCATCCTGGTCGAGCCTTGGAGCTATCTGGTCGGCGAAGTGGAGCGCGGCGACGTGGTCGTGTTGCGCTCGCCCGTCGAGCCCGCGGTCGACTACATCAAGCGGGTCATCGGTCTGCCCGGGGACGAGGTCCTGATCGCCGATGAGCGCGTCTGGATCAATGGCCAGCTGCAGCTCGAGCCCTACGCGATCCCGGCCCGGCCGGGGCTGTTCCAGTGGCTGCGGATCGAGCCGGGCCATTTCTTCGTGCTCGGCGACAACCGCCCGCACAGCGCGGACAGCCGCGAATTCGGGCAGGTGCCCGCCGAGTACCTGCGCGGCCGGGTGCGCCTGAGGCTCTGGCCCCTGGCCCGCGCCGGGAGCCTGTGAGGCGCCGCGGCGCACCTCCCAGGCCGCGCTGCGCTAGCATCGGGCCCCATGCCCGTGACCCTGATCGTGGGCGGCGTGCGCGGCCTCGGGCGCGCGGCCGCCGAGGCGCTGGTGGAGGCCGGCCATGAGGTGCACGTCACCTGGAGGCGCTCCCGGGAGGAGGCCGAGCGCTTGGCCCGCCGCTGGCCAGGGCGCGTGTGGGCCCTGGACCTCGACGAGCCCGAACCCGGTCAGAGTTTGATCGCGAAGCTGGCGGCCGAGCGCGGCGGCCTCGACCATCTGGTGGTCGCGGCGGGGGACTTCCTCAGCGGCAGCCTGGAGGACCTGTCGGCGGCGGAGTTCGAGGGCCTGTGGCGCTCCAACGTGGCCCAGCCCCTGGCGCTGTTCGGCGCCGCCCGGCCCTTCCTGCGGGCGCGCCGCGGCAGCGCCCTGTTCTTCGGCTGCGCGGGCCTCGAAGGCCATCCCGGCAAGCGGCGCTCGGCGGCCTATGCGGCCTGCAAAAGCGCGCTCTTGTCGCTGGTGCGCTCCCTGGCCCTCGAGGAGGGCCCCCAGGGCCTGCGGGTCAATCTGGTCTCGCCCGGCTGGATTCCCCATGCCAGCGCGCACCCGGAAACCCTGTCCCGGGCCGGCCAGGTGCAGATCCCGCTCGGCCGGCCCGGCCTGCCCGAAGAGGTCGCCCGAGCGGTCGTGTTCCTGTTGGGCCCCGGGGCGGCCTACGTCTCCGGCGCCAACCTGAGCGTCAGCGGGGGCCTCTAGCCGGTGCGGCCCCGCCCGCGGTGAGCCCCCGCGCGCGGTGCGGCCCCGCCCCCGCCGTCGCCGGTCCCCGGGGCGCCGGCGCGGCGCGGCCCCGGGCCCCGCGCGCGATCGGGCACCCTCCGGGTGGTGTGTCCCTTGGCCCGCGGGTCAGCCGCCGCACAGCTGGCCCGCCAGCCGATCCGCCTGCCCAGCCGGGTCGGGAGTGGCGGTCGCTTGCTCGACCAGGCCCTCCGGGGAGATCACGAAAGTGACCCTCCGGGGGTAGGCGTCCCGGGGACTGTCCGCGGCCCCGACCGCCAGGGCCAGCTCGCGACGGGTGTCGCTGAGCAAAGGGAAGTCGAACCCGTGCTTTGCGGCGAAGGCCCGGTTGGTGGCTGGGTCGTCGAACGAAATGCCGAAGACGCGCACGCCGGCGCGCTGGAAAGCCTGGCTTCGATCACGGAAGCCCTTGCCCTGGGCCGTTCAGCCGGGGGTGTCGGCCTTGGGATAGAACCACAGGACGGTGCGCCGTCCGAGCCAGTCGGCGCTGTCCACCGTCTGGCCCCGGTCATCGAGCAGCCGCAGCCGCGGGAACGGCTGACCCTGCGCCAGCAGCGGGCGTCGGGCCCGGCGCCCGCGCAGAGCGCGGGCGAGGGCCGTGCGCAGGAAACCGATCAGGGCGCGCATCGATTCTTGGGCAATGGGTCGCAGGTTCGTGGCGGCCCGGCTGGCGCAGGTCGCCGGCCGTCAACTGGGCGTGCGCTCGCTCCAAATGGCCCAGGCCAGGGCGGTGGCGATCAGGATGCCCGTACCGAGCATCGAGCGGCGGTCCCCTCAGCAGCCCGTGAGGCGCAGGTACAGGCCGAGGGCCAGGGGCAAGAGCAGCAGCAAACGCAGATTCATGGACGGCGGGTTGTCTTTCGGAGTATAGGCCAAGGGAACTGGAAGTGGGAGGGGGCGCCAGCTTGGCCCCCGGGGAGGCCTGGGCTACCCTGCGACCTCTCCCCAGCCCTCTCCCCCCCAGAAGCCCCGGCGTAGTGAAGAAAATCCAGGTCCAAGGTCCGGTGGTCGAACTCGATGGCGACGAGATGACCCGCATCCTGTGGGCCTTCATCAAGGAGCGCCTGATCCTGCCCTACCTGCAGCTCGATCTGCACAGCTTCGACCTGTCGATCGAGAACCGCGACCGCACCGACGACCGCGTCACGGTCGAGGCTGCCGAGGCGATCAAGCGCGCCGGCGTCGGCATCAAGTGCGCCACGATCACGCCCGACGAGGAGCGCGTGCGCGAGTTCAAGCTCAAGCAGATGTGGAAGTCGCCCAACGGGACGATCCGCAACATCTTGGACGGCACCGTGTTCCGGGAGCCGATCGTGTGCAAGAACATCCCGCGGCTGGTGCCCGGCTGGACCCGTCCGATCGTGATCGGGCGCCACGCCTTCGGCGATCAGTATCGGGCCACCGACTTCATCGTCCCGGGGCCCGGCACGCTGACCATGACCTTCACGCCCAAGGGCGGCGGCGAGCCCAAGCAGTACAAGGTGTTCGACTTCCCGGCCGCCGGCGTGGCGCTGGGCATGTACAACCTGGACGAGTCGATCCGCGGCTTCGCCCGGGCCTGCCTGAACTACGGCTTGATGCGCGGCTGGCCGGTGTACCTGTCGACCAAGAACACGATCCTCAAGACCTACGACGGCCGCTTCAAGGACCTGTTCCAGGAGATCTTCGAGCGCGAATTCAAGGCGCGCTTCGAAGCCGCCGGGATCAGCTACGAGCACCGCCTGATCGACGACATGGTCGCTGCCGCGCTCAAGTGGAACGGCGCCTTCGTGTGGGCCTGCAAGAACTACGACGGCGACGTGCAGTCCGACACCGTGGCCCAGGGCTTCGGCTCCCTGGGCATGATGACCTCGGTGCTGATGACCCCCGACGGGCGCACGGTCGAGGCCGAGGCGGCCCACGGCACGGTCACGCGCCACTACCGCCAGCACCAGCAAGGCAAGCCCACCTCGACCAATCCGATCGCCTCGATCTTCGCCTGGAGCCGCGGCCTGGCCCACCGGGCCAAGCTGGACGGCAACAGCGCCCTGGCCGGCTTCTGCCAGGCGCTCGAGGAGGTCTGCGTTTCGACCGTCGAGGCCGGCGCGATGACCAAGGACTTGGCGGTGCTGATCCGGCCGGACCACCCCTTCCTGACCACGCAGCAGTTCCTGGACAAGCTCGACCAGGGGCTGCGCGCCCGGCTGGGCTGAAAGGCCTACGGGGCCGCCATTTGGCGACCAGATGGGCAGGGATCGCCGCTCTGCGCCGAGCCCGCCCGCCAGGGGCGGTGCCTCGAGCGTCGCTGCGCGCCCGGGTCGGGCGCCGCGAGCGCCCGGCGTGGCCGGCCTAGGGGCAGTCGGCCCGAGCGCTGATCACAGGCCCATCCGGACGAGTGCTGCCGCCAAGCGCCCCAAGTTGCTTGTTTGCCGCTGCAAGGCGTCGGCCTCGCCGGCCGTGCTCGAGCGCTTGATGTCCACGGGGTCGACGTGGACCGCCAGCAGGCCGAATTCTCGCTCGAGTTGAGCGCTCAGTTCGGCGATCGGCTCGAACTCGAACCAGACCATCCCCGGGCCCGCCCCGCGCACCGCCGCCAGGCCGGCCAGCCCCTCGGCGTCGAGGGGCCGATCGGGCTCGATCAGCACCGATTCCAAGGCCAGTCCGTAGCGCCTGGCCAGGTAGGCGTAGCTCGGGTGGGAGCAGAGCAAGCGGGCGCGCATCAGCCGCGGCGCGAGCCCGCGCCAATCCCGATCCAGGGCCTCCAGTTCGGCCTGGAGGGCCGCCAGGCGCGGCTCGAGGCGGGCCTTCAGGTCCGGCCAGCGGCGGGCGATGGCGGCGGCGGCGGCCCGGGCTTGCTCGCGGGCCAGGAGCGGGTCGAGCCAGGTCTGGGGGCGCAGCCCGGCATGGCTGTGTTCGCCCGCACCGTGGCTGTGGGTCACGGTCTCGAACTCGATCCAGGAAGCCTCGACCGCGCGGGCCGTTTCGACCAGCCGGCTGCGGCTCAAGCTGGCGCTCTCGAGCCAGGGCTCGTAGCCCGCGCCCTGGCACAGGACCAAACCCGCCGCTTGCAGCAGGGCCAGGGCCGCGTCGTCCGGCATCCAGCGCGCCGGGTCCTCGCCGGGCGGCAGGGGGGTCGAAAGCTCGAGGTCCTGTTCGAGCAAGCGGCGGGCGAAGGTTTCGAGGGTCGGCGTGGTCGCGGCCAGCGCGGCCGCCCCGGCACCGGCCGGCGTGGGTGCCTGCCGAGCGCAGCCGAGCAGAGCCAGGGCGCACGACAGGCCGCCGAGCAGGGCGCCGCGCAGCCCCACGCCGCGCAGCCCCACGCCGCGCAGCCCCACGCTGCGCAGCCCCACGCCGCGCAGCCCCACGCTGCGCAGCCCCACGCTGCGCAGCCCCACGCTGCGCAGCCCCACGCTGCGCAGCGGCGCCAGGCCGCGACCTTTGGCAGCGGGCGCTCCGGCGGGGCTCTGAGGGCTGGGCGATCCGGGCTGCTCAGCGCCCGGTTGCGGCCCGGGCGCGCGGCAGGCGAGCCCCGCCCGCGGGCCGGTCGAGGGGGCCGTTCGGAAGGGGAGGGAAGCCATCACAGCAGGCGCGTGGGATCGGACAAGAGCAGCACGGCGAGCGCGGACAAGGCCGCCGCCAGCAGGGCGCCGGCGCCCAGGATCGCGCCCCAATAGCAGGCGTGCAAGCGCCAGCCGATTCCGGCGCCGGCGCCCAGCTTGGCCAGCGTGCGGGCCTCCTCCGCGCGCAGCTCGAGGCCCAGGCGCGCGATCGACAGGGCCAGCGCCAGGGTCGTCGCGCCGAGCAGCAGCGCCAGCCAGTCCGCCAGGCGTTTGATGCGCAGCACATCCGCCAGCAGCTCCTCGATCACCGCGCTCGGGCGCACGATCTGCTCCGGCCCGCGCGAATTGATGCGCGTCTCGATCAGCGTGGCCACCTTGTGATCCTGCGGGAACAGCAGCACCGCGGTCAGGGGCAGGTCCTCGGCGCTGCCGTGGCGATGGAAACGGGGCCGATTCTCGGCGGACAGGGCCGCATCGGGCACGAAGGCCCCGGAGAGCACCAGATCGCCGGTTTGGTCCTTGCCGAGCAGCTGGCCCGGGGCCAGCCCCGCGCTTGGATCCGCATGGGCGTGGGACAGGCCGGAGATCGCCCAGGCGGTCTCGAGATCCGCCAGGATCACGTCGTCATCGGGGCCGCCGCTGCTGGCCAGCACCCCGCTCACGCTCAGCTCCAGCGCCGGGGGCTTGGCCAGGTCGAGCAGGCTGTCCGTATCGCTGACCAGGCGCCCCCCGACCGTCAAACCCAGCCGCCGGGCGGCGCGCGCCCCGAGCACGCACTCGCCGACCCAGTTGGGCAGGCGCCCGGAGCCGGCGCGCAGGCCGCGCTGCTCGAAGTACTCGCGCGCCACGCCCACGATCGGCAAGCCGCGCGCGCTGTGGCTGGTTTCGATGCCGATCGCGAGCAGGCCGGGCTCCGCGCCCAGGCGCTCGGCGAGGGCCTGATTCACCGGCGCCAGGCGGCTCGGCCGGAAGTACAGCGCCGCCAGGGTCAGGTCGAAGCGGCTGCCGGCGGGCCCGGCCAGCAGCGGCGTGGCCCGCGCGCGCTCGGTCAGGGCGCGCTCGAAGTCGCGCGCCAGCCGCGCGCTGACGAAGGGCAGCGCGGCGCTGAGGGCCAAGGCCAGCGCCAGGGCCAGGGCCGGGCCGGGGCGCGCGGCCAGGTAGCGCGCCGTCAGGTACAGCTCGGCCTTCATGGCGTGAGCGGCTCCAGACGGGCCCGGCCCGGGCCCAGTGAGCGCGTGGCCAGGCGGCGCGGCAGGCGCCGCAACGTCGCGGGGTCGTGGCTGACCAGCAGCAGGGCGGCGCCACGTGCGGCGCAGCACTCGAGCAGGGCTTCGAGGGCCCGCGCCGCGAGCGCCGGGTCGAGCGCCGAGGTCGGTTCGTCGAGCAGCACCACGGGCCGCGGATCGAGCAGCGCGCGCAGCAGCGCAGCGCGCTGGCGCTCGCCGCCCGACAGGCGCCGCGGGCGGGCCCCGGCGCGCTCCGCGAGCCCCAGGCGCGAGAGCCAGGCGGGCAGCTCGCCGCGCGCGCGCGCCAGCCGCTCCGGCCCGGCCAGCCGCGCCGGCAAGAGGGCGTTTTCCGATACGTCCAGGTACTCGAGCAGGATCAGGTCCTGGAACAGCACCGAGAGCCCGCGCCGCAACAGGCCTTGACGGGCATCGGCGCTGGCCTGCTGGAGCTTGATGCCGAGCACCTCGAGCTCCCCAGCGGCCGGGACCAGCAGCCCGCACAGGGCCGACAGCAGCGTGCTCTTGCCGGTGCCCGAGGGACCCTCCAAGGCGACCTGCTCCCCGGGCCGGAGCTCGAATTCCGGCACCTCCAGAACGAAGCCGCCGCCGCCCTGGTGCAGCTCGACGCCCCGGGCGCGGATGGCGGGCTCGGACGCGGCCATCAGCCCCCCGTGCTGATCGCGGAGACCACCCGGCTGGCCAGGGGCTCCTCGCCCACGATGCGCCAGCGGCCTTCGGCCTCCGCCAGGCTGAAGCGCGCCTCGTATTCGGTGGTGCGCGCGTGGCTGTGGCCGAAGTGGCTGACCTTGCCGACCAGCTGCCAGCGCGCTCGCACGCTGAACGAGCGGCGCTCCGTGCCCGGAAGGCGACCCTGGGCCTCGAGCGCTGTTTCGAGCGGGGTCACGGATTCGACGCGCGCCATGGCGCCGCCTTCGTCCTCGAGCACCAGGGCGGTGTAGATCTGGGCGTAGAAGCGCGCCAGCAGGGGGCCTTCGGCGCTCTGGGCCAGGGCGTCGTAGATGTCGCTCTCGCGGTCGTAATCGAAGGCGGTGTAGAGGTTTTTCAGCAGCGCTTCGAAGACCGCGCGGGCCTCCGCGGGGGCGATCTGCGCATCGGCCGCGGCCAGGCCCCACTCCGCCGTGAGGCGCTCGCGGCCGAGCGCGGCGCCGGTCAGGGCCAGCGTCAGCACGGTCAGTCCGGCCGCCGGACGGCGCAGGCGCGGGGCCAGCAGCGGGCACAGGGCGCCGACCAGGGCCAGGCTCAGCCAGGGCGTGGGCCGCGGGGCGCGCGGGGCCGCCTCGGGCACGGGCAGGAAGCCGGCTCCGGGGTCCTGGAACTCGCCGTGCCAGGTGAACTCGGGCTCCACCTGGGTGAACAGCAGCGGATGGTCGTAGCGCCCGTCGTTCAGCTGCCCGGTGACCTGCACGGGCTCCTCCGGGCCGCCGGCCATGGGCGCGATCCCCGGGTACAGGCCCCAGCGCAGGCTGATGCGCCGCGGCGGCGATTCCAGCGCGAAGCGCAGGGGCAGCTGGAGCTGGGCGAGGGCCCGGGCCCCGAAGCTCGGGAACATGCCCACCAAGCCGTCGATGGCCGGCATCCAGGAGATCGGCTCGGCTTCGAATGCGAGGGTCTTGCCGTCGGCCTGGACCAAGAGCTGGGTGCGCAAGAGCTCCGCCAGCGCGTCCTGGTAGGCGGGCAGCTCGCTTTCCGCGACCTGATTCTCGAGCTCGCGCTCGAGCTCGAGCACGGCGTCGGCGAAGGCCAGGTTGAGCCGCACCCGCACCAGCAGATGGTCTTGTCGGAGCGCGACGCGCAGCTCCGCGTCCGGGCCGTCCTGGGGATGCCGGTCGGCCCAGCCCGCCGGCGGGGCGGCGACCCAGAAGGCCAGGAGGGGGGCGAGGATCAGGCGGGGCATCGCTGAGGCGGGGGCCGGCGCTGGCGCACCGGGGGCTGCGCCGCCCGGGACCACTTTCGGCCCGCCCGCGGGGATCCTAAGGTGGGGAGCCCCGCTCCCGGATCCCGGATCCCGTTCCGACCGAAGGCCCATGTTCCGATCCCCGCTGTCCGCGCTCCGCTTCCTGGCCCCAGCCGGTTCCAAGCTCCCCGGCCCGCTGTTGGCCCTGGCGCTGGGCGCCTCCGCGGCCCTGGGCCAAAGCGCGACCGAAGGCGTGGCCGTGGCCGCGCGGGCGGCTTCCGGCGACCCGATCTCCGCCGCGCTCGCCAGCGCCGACCCGGACGTGCTGCGCTACGACCAGCACCTGACCTTCCTGGCGCACCCGTTCCTTGAGGGCCGCCTGCCCGGAACGCGCGGCATGGATCTGGCCATGGAGTACTGCGAAGCGCATCTGCGCGCGGCCGGCCTCGAGGCCCCCTTCGCCGCCGCCAGCGGGACTTCCTATCGGCAGCCCTTCGACCTGCAGCCCGTGCCCGAGCTGCTCTCCCAGTCCCTGAGCTTGGCCGGGCTCCAGCTGGTGGCCGGCGTGGATTACCAGGCCTCCAGCCTGGGGCGCGGCAGCAGCTTCGCCGGTCCGGTGACCTTCGTGGGCTATTCGATCGAGCGCGGCCCCAAGGACAGCGGCTATGCGAGTTACGCCGAGGGCGACGACCTGACCGGCCAGATCGCCTTGCTGCTGCGCTTCGAGCCCATGGACGAGGAGGGCAACAGCCAGTGGAATCAAACCGCCGGGGCCTGGAGCGGCCGGTCGGCCTTGGCCGGCAAGGTGCGCCAGGCCGTCGAGCGCGGCGCCAGCGCCGTGTTGGTCGCCAACCCGCCGGGCGCCAACGATCCGCGGGCCCGCGAACTGACCGGCTTTTCCCAGGGCCGCGGGGTGGTCGACGTGCCCGTGCTGATGCTGAGCAGCGCGGCCGCCGAGCGCTTGGTGGCGCGCCTCGATCCGGCCGCGCCCAGCTGGCTCGAGCTGCGGCGCGCCGCGGACCAGGGCCGCTCGATCCGGCCTCTGGGCGGCAGCCTGGCCGGGCGGGTCGAGCTGGGCGAGAAGCGCACGCGCTGCGAGAACGTGGGCGGCCTGCTGCGCGGCCGTGGCGCCCTGGCCGACGAGCTGGTGGTCATCGGCGCGCACCTCGACCACCTGGGTTGGGGCAACTTCGGTTCCCGCGATCGCGAGCGCGCCGGCAAGGCGATCCACCCTGGGGCGGACGACAACGCCAGCGGCAGCGCGGCGCTGCTGATGCTGGCCGAACGCTTGCACAGGGACTATTCGAACCTGCCGGCAGGGGCCGAGGCCCGCTCGATCCTGATCCTGCTGTTTTCGGCGGAAGAATCCGGGCTGAACGGCTCGGTCCACTACGTCAAGGAGCCGCTGGTGCCCCTCGAGCAGCACGCCTTGATGATGAACTTCGACATGATCGGGCGCATGACCGACCGGCGTCTGTCGGTGTCCGGGCTCGACAGCGGGGTCGGCATGGAGGAGTGGGCCAAGCCCTACTTCGCCGCTTCGCCGCTCACGATCGTCAACCCCGAATCCGCCTTCGGGGGCAGCGACCACCTGCCGTTCCTGCAAAAGAACGTGCCGGTGCTGTTCGGGATCATCGCCGAATTCCACCAGGACTACCACACGCCTGCGGACACCGCCGAGCAGATCAATCGCGTCGACGCGGTCGAAGCCATGCGCCTGTGGCACTCCCTGGCGCTCGCGGCGGCATTGCATCCGACCGGCTTCCGCAAGGAAGCCCCCCAGGGCCCGCGGCGCCCGCTGCCCCCCCTCGGCGGCGGCCCAAGCGCTGCCGGCAGCCCTGCGCCGGCGGCCGCCGACTCGGCGCCGGCGCCGGCTGCCGCGCCGGCCTCTGGCGGGCGCGCCCCGTTCCCGGTTTCCCTGGGCATCCGACCGGGCAACTACGGCGAGGAGGGCAGCGCCGATGCGCCGGTGGGCGTGCTGATCGAGAGCGTCGATCCGAGCGGGGCCGGGGCCGAAGCAGGCCTGCTGGCGGGAGATCGGATCCTGACCTGGAACGGCGCCGAGATCGTCGATGTCGCCGCCTACGCCAACCTGCTGCGCGGCCACAAACCCGGCGACCGCGTGCGCCTGGGCCTGCAGCGCACCGACGGGCCTCGGGAGCTCGAGGTGATCCTGCGCGAGCCCCCGAGCGCTCCGCGCTGACCCGGCTGCGCCGCGGCCCGCCGCGGCCCCCAAGGCCCCTCAGCGGGCCCACCCGCCCACGACCTCTCCAGTCCGTCCGCCGGTCCGCTCCGCAGCGGCCCTTCGTCCGAGCCCCCACGCCGATGAGCTCCGCTCCCGCCGCCCCCGCCAGCGTCGCCGCCACACCCGCCGCGACCTTGCCCCTGCAACCCAAGCACCCGGTGCGCCTGGTGACCGCGGCCTCGCTCTTCGACGGGCACGATGCGGCGATCAACATCATGCGCCGGCTGCTGCAATCCTGCGGGGCCGAGGTGATCCACCTGGGGCACAACCGCTCGGTCCAGGAGATCGTCGATTGCGCGATCCAGGAGGACGCCCAGGGCATCGCCCTGACCAGCTACCAGGGCGGGCACGTCGAATACCTCGAATACATGGTCGACCTGCTGCGTCAGCGCGGCGCGGCCACCAAGGTGTTCGCCGGCGGCGGCGGCACGATCCTGCCCCAGGAGGCCCGGCGCCTCGAAGCCCACGGCGTGGAGCGCATCTATTCGCCGGACGACGGCCGCGCCATGGGGCTGCAGGGCATGATCAACGACGTGATTCGGCGGGCGGATTTCGACCTGGTCGATCCGGCGCGGCCACCGGCCGTCGAGGCGGTGCAGCGCGGGGAAGCGGCCGCCCTGGCCCGGGCGATCAGTTTCGTCGAGAACCTTCCCGACCAGTCCGGC
>JBILNK010000267.1:0-4035 GCA_044375105.1 Planctomycetota bacterium | reverse complement strand
GGGCTACAACCCCGCCCACCCCTTCGCCGTCGAGAGCTCCTACGGGGACGCCAACGCCCTCAAGCGCTTCGTCGACGAAGCCCACGACCGCGGCCTGGCCGTCTTCACCGACCTGGTCTACAACCATCTGGGGCCCAGCGATCTGGACCTGTGGCAATTCGACGGCTGGAGCCAGGGGGGCTACGGCGGGATCTACTTCTACAACGACGTCAAGGCGATCACGCCCTGGGGCGACACGCGCCCCGACTTCGGGCGACCCGAAGTGCGCCAGTACCTGCGCGACAACATGCTCCTGTGGCTGGAGGACTTCCGGCTCGACGGCATGCGCTGGGACTCGACCTCGAACATCCGCATGACCCAGCTCGGGAACAACCCGGACGGCTGGTCCTTCATGCAATGGTGCAACGACGAGGTCGACGGCAAGCAACCCTGGAAGTACATCTTCGCCGAGGACCTCTACGACGCGCCCAACGACTGGATCACCAGGCCGACCGGAGCCGGGGGCGCCGGCTTCGACGGGCAGTGGGACGCCCTGTTCGTGCACCCGATCCGCGACACGGTCATCCCGCCCAGCGACCAGGGCCGGGACATGTGGAAGGTTCGCAACGCCGTGCTGCACAAGTACAACGGCGATGCTTTCGAGCGCATCATCTACACCGAGTCCCACGACGAGGTAGCCAACGGCAAGAGCCGCGTGCCCGAGGAGATCTGGCCGGGCAACGCCGCCAGCTGGTTCAGCAAGAAGCGCTCGACGCTAGCGGCCGCGGTGCTGATGACCTCGCCTGGTGTTCCGATGATCTTCCAGGGCCAGGAATTCCTGGAGGACGGCTTCTTCTCGGACGCCGATCCCCTGGACTGGGCCAAGTCCCAGAGCTTCGGCGGGATCACCCAGCTGTATCGGGACCTGATCGGGCTGCGCCGGTCGCTGAACGGCAACACCTGGGGACTCAAGGGACAGAACACCAACTTCTTCCACATCAACAACTCGAACAAGGTCGTGGCCTACCACCGCTGGCGCAACGGCGGCGCCGGCGACGACGTGGTGGTCGTAGCGAATTTCGCCAGCCAAGCCTGGAACAACTACACGATCGGTCTGCCCCGCGGCGGCATGTGGCGGGTGCGTTTCAACAGCGATTGGAACGGCTACGACCCGGGCTTCGGGAACCACCCGAGTTTCGACGTGATGGCCAACCCGGTGCCCTACGACGGGCTAGGTTTCTCGGCATCTCTGAGCTTCGGTCCCTACACGGCCGTGATCCTGTCCCAGTGAGGACTTGGACAAACCAAGCGTCCAAACAACGAATCCAGACAACCCGGTTCGACCGGCCTGGCGGCGCAGGGCGCCGCCGGGCCGCCGGACATCCCCTCGAGCACGCAGCACCCGGCACACCCGTCGCGGACGGGACGGCGCTGCGCGTCCCCCAGAAAGCGAACCCCCTCAATCGATGCGCATCCAACTGATGCCCGCCGCGGCCGTCGCGGCCGCGCTGCTCGCGAGCAGCGCCTTCTCCCAGACCTACTCCACCCTGTGCGCCGAGAGCTTCGACTACCCGGCGGGCAACCTGGGCGGCCAGAACGGCGGACCCTGGTGGTTCACCTCCTGGTTCTCCGGCGGCGGCGGCGCGGACGCCTCCGTGGTGTTCCCGGGCATCGATGGCGTGGGTGGCATGGCCCGCACCAACTTCGAGAACGCGGGCTCCTTCCGCTCCCCGAAGACCGGCCCGTGGACTCCGACCATCGGCTCGGGCTTCAACTTCGGCGGCGACGCCCCCTACAGCGTGTGGGTCAGCTTCAGCTCCTACCGCGCCCCGGGCAGCGGCGACCAGTACGGCGGCCTGTCCCTGCACACGCAGTTCGTCGGTGAGAAGCTGTACATCGGCTCGCCCTTCCAGTCGAACGGTTGGGGCTTCGGCGTGCCCGGCTGCTGCTCCTTCGCGATCCCCGGCTCCGACGCCTCGGTCGCGACCCGCGTGGTCGTGCGCATCGACTACCAGCAGGGCGACGAGCGCGCCCGCATGTGGCTGAACCCGGCCGTTCCGCACCCCGCCACCGCGGCGGACCTGGACGTGACCGTCACCAACCACAACTGGAACGAGATCCGCCTGCAAGCGGGGGCCTCGACCAACGGCCAGACCGGCTGGTTCTTCGACGACATCCTGATCGAGGTCGAGGACGGCGAGCCGACGGCGCTCAACGCCGACAACAACGTGATCTCGCTCTCGGCGGGCGGCACCCAGAACTTCGAAGCCTTCGGCGGTGTCGAGAACACCGGCGACATCTACTTCCTGCTGGGCTCGGTCTCGGGCACCGCCCCGGGCCTGCCCCTGCCCCCCGTCGGCGTCCTGCCGCTCAACTTCGACGCCTACACCAACCTGACCCTCACCGCCCCGAACACCCCGCCCCTGTCGGGCTCGTTCGGGACCCTGAACGGCGACGGCAAGTTCAACGCCGCCCTGAGCCTGCCGGCCGGCAGCAACCCGAACCTGGCCGGTGTGGTCGCGAACCACGCCTACGTGGTGCTCGACCTGTCGACCGGCGTTCCGGCGATCGTCAAGATCTCGAACGCGGTCGGCGTGACCCTGACCAACTGATCTTCTGAAGGCGGCGCGGTCCGGCCCCGCCGGATCGCGCCCGCTGGCCTGCCGAACGCGTGCCTCGGGCCGGCGCCCCTTCGGAGCGCCCGGCCGAGCGCTCTCCCCGCGGCCCGCCCGGCCCCCCATCGGCGGTCGCGCTGGCGCCCCGGGGCCAAACCGAAGCCCACGGGGCAACGCCCGGCTGCGCAGGCCGGCACCGTTTGCGGCACGAGGGCTCCACCTCCCGAGCTTTGCCCGACCTGCGGGCCGCGAAGTGAGCCGGCCGGGTCCCGATCTCCGGCGGCCGCGCAGACCGCCGATCCGGCCGAAACCCAGCGATCGCCTGCGCAACAGCGGCCCCCCGTGGCCCACATCCGCACTCCCCGCTGCCCACGCGGCGGGTCCTGTTCCCCCCTCGCCCCCAGCGAATCTCAACCGGGCTTTTCGCCCCCTCCCCCAAACAGAGATGCGTACCCCCTCCCTGGCCCTGATCGCTGCCGCGGCACTGTCCGCCGCAGCCAGCGCCCAAACCTTCCGCACCATCGCGGTCGAGTCCTTCGAAATCGCCCCGGGCACCAACATGGGTGGCCAAGGCAGCGGAACGGGCTGGGCCGCCCCCTGGTGGTCCGGCAACGGCGGCGACCACATGGTCACCGAAGCCCCCAGCTTCGACGCCCTGGGCAACCGCGTGCGCACCAGCGTGGATGACGGCGGCTCCTACCGCCGCCTGGATCTCGCCAACTTCCCCCAGGTCACCGACGCCCAGTTCGGCCAGGCCGGCGGCCCGCTGGTGGGCAAGGATGGCTCGATCATCTGGCTGACCTACGAGGCCGAGATCGCGCCGGGCTCCCAGGACCGCTATGCGGGCGTCTCCTGCTTCATCTTCCTCGACCCCAACGGCGTCGGCGAGTACCTGTTCCTGGGCTCGCCCTACAACAACTTCACCTGGGGCCTCGACTGCCCCGGCTGCGGCGGCGCGACCGTGGGAACCACGGCCGCGACCCAGCGCACGCGCCTGGTCTATCGCATCGACTTCCAGGCTGGCCAGGAGCGCGTGCGCCTGTGGACCAACCCGGCGGTCCCGCACCCGACCACCCCCCCGGAGATGGACACCCTGGTGCCCGACTTCCGCTTCAACGAGCTGCGCATCCAGGCGGGCCTGGGCGGCACGGGCCCCGGGGTGACCGGCTGGCGCTTCGACGACCTGCGCGTCGAATGCCAGGACTGCGACCCGGCTCAACCCCTGGTCGCCACCCCCGCCGGGGTCTCGGTCTCCGCGGGCGGCTTCCAGACCATGGACCTCGACGCGGGCGTCGCCAACGCCGGCAACCCCTACCTGCTGGTGGGCAGCCTGTCCGGCACCAACCCGGGCCTGCCCCTGGACAACTTCGTGCTGCCCCTCAACGTAGACAGCTACTTCCTGTACACGCTCAACAACCCGAACGTGCCGCCGCTGACGGGC
>JBILNK010000102.1:0-15169 GCA_044375105.1 Planctomycetota bacterium | reverse complement strand
GGGCCTCGAAGTCGACCGGATAGACGACCCGGTAGCCGCCTTCGCCGTCCGGGCGCAGGTAAGGCCGATAGCGCCCTGGGTCCCGCTCCACCAGGTCCTCGAAATCGTTGTCCGGCAGACAGAACAGGTAGACCCGATCGTGCTCGAAGCGCAGCGCCAGGGTTTCGTAGAGCAGCGCCTGCTGCAGGGGCCCGAATCCGCCGCTGCAGCCGAAGTTCAGGTGCTCGATGCCGGTCCTGCGCTCGAGTTGGTCGCTCATGCGCTGGCCGTCTACCACCCCATAGCCCTCGACGAAGGAATCGCCGATCAGCGCCACGCGCGGGGCTCCCGCGGCTTCCAGGGAGTGCTCGCGGTCGCGCATTCCATGGGAGTTCGTGCGGATCCCGGGCAGTTCCACGTCGGGGTAGTGCCAAACGCCGAAGGCCGGGTGGATGTCGTCCAGGTACTGTCGCCCGCCGCCCTCGATGTGCTTCTCGGTGTAGCGCAACCAGCCGAGAGCCATGCCCGCGCGCGCGCCGAGCTCGAGTGCCAGCAGGCTCAGCAGCAGCACCGCCAGCTTGAAGCTCCGGCGCATGCCGGGCGAGGGCCGAGGCCCTCCCGTGGCCCTCGGGACGGGTTCCATGGCCACAGCACAGCGCGGGGGGGCGCCCGCGATCAAGCCCGGCGCCGGGAAAGCGCCCGGCGCCCCGCGAGCGCCCCCGGCGCGGTGGCGGCCCCGTCCCGCGCCGGGCCCGCGGTCCTGCCCGTCCGACGGATCGCGGTCCGAAGCACGACCTTCAGCGCGCGCGCTCGACCGGGCCGCCCCAGGCGCTGATGCCCCCGGACAGGTTGTGGAGGCCGCTGAAGCCCTGGGTCGAAAGGAATTCGCAGGCCGCGGCCGAGCGGCCGCCCGCGGCGCAATAGACCAGGGTGGGGCGGCCGTCCTTGGGCAGCTCGCCCACGCGCTCCTCGAGCTCTTGGATCGGGATGTGCAGCGCGCCCGGCAGCTTGCCCGCGTTGACCTCCTGGGGGGTGCGCACATCGAGCACATGCAGGCCGCCGGCGGCGAACAGGCGCTCGGCCGCGCGCGCATCCAGGTCGCGCCACAGCCGGCCTTCGATCACCTGGTCCGGATCGAGGGGCCGGCCGGCGGCCAATTCGGCCAGCAGGCGGCGCGTGGTTTCGAGCTCGCCGCGCAGCTCCTTGGCCAGGTTCTCGAGCCGCCGGCGTCCGTCCTTGTCGAGCTCTTCCAAGGCGGCCTTCGAGTTCCCGCCGCTCGGCTTCTTGAGGGCGGCGACGAGGGCCATCAGGGCGATGACGAGGGTGGCGATCTCCACGGTGGGTGCGGGGCTGGGGGAAGGCGGGGCGCTGGGGCGGGGAGGCGATCCGCGGGTGCGGTGTGGTCTCGACGGGGCGTAACGGGCCGCGGGCCCCGGTGGGATCCCCGCCCGACGGCCGCCGCTGGAGGCCAAAAAGCTCAGCGCGCTTCCAGCACGGCCACCGAGGCGGTGTAGCCGTGCATGCAGTTGGTGGGGCCGACGGGGCCGAATTCGCCGTTGGCGAAGAAGCCGGCGGCGGCCACGCCGGGGCCGAGGGCACGCTCGAGGCCGCCGATGTCGTGGTTGCGGCGGCCGAAGAGGCGCAGGCCGCGGCCGTTGCAGGTGAACAGCAGGGCGCCGCGCTCCGCCGGCTGCGCCGGGGTCGAGAGGCCGGCCAGCAGCGCCTCCAGGTCCTCGCTGGCGCTGTCCGCGTCGCGGGCCAGGAATTGGATCGTCATGCCGCGCCGCGGGGCGTCGCCCACGGCGATCGCGCCGCGCTTGGGGTCGACGCCCAAGAGCGGCCGGGCCAGCAGGTCGCCGCGCTCGAAACGGCTCTTGGTCACATCGACCGCCAGGCCCACGAAGGGCGCGTTGCCGAACAGGTTGCGCTCGGAGACGTCCAGGTCCTGCAGCATGGCCAGCAGGGCCTCCATGGCCGGCTTGCCGCCCAGCTCGAGGATGAAGTTGTCCTCGGCCTTGGTGATCACGAAGGGCCGGCCGATCGGTCGGCAGCCCTGGCTGACGCGCGTGCGCAGGGCCACGTCGCCTTCGATCACGACCCCCAGGGCGGCGTGGTCGGCCAGGCCGCGCTGGTCGAGGAGGTGGTCCTGGCCCGGGCCGCGGCCGCCGCTGGCCATGCCGCCGGCGAGGGGCGTGCCCGGAAAATCCAGGTTGAGGCGCTTGAGGGCCGCCTCGGCCGGGAAGGCGTGGGGGTCGCCGAGCAGCAGGATGCCGGCCCGGCGGGGGTCGAGGACCACCGGTTCCCCGGAGAGGATCCACTCGCCCTCGTCGTCCTGGTCCACGTCCAGGCGGAAGGGGCGCAGCTCGGTCCCCGGCAAGCAGCCGGCGAACAGGGCTAGGCCGGGCTCGCCCTCGGCCTCCCGGCCGGGGCCGATGGCGGCCTCGGTGGTGCAGCCGAGGACCAGCGGGGCGCCGCTGGCCCGGGCCAGCTCGGGGCCGAGGTCCTCGATCGCCGCCCCGTGGTGGTGGGTCACGAAGGCCAAGAGCAGGTCCGGGCGGCGGCCCTCCAGGCCGGCCGCGAGCTGCTCCAGGGCCGCTGCGCGCGCCGCCTGGGGATCCTTGAGCGTGGAGAGGGCGGCGGAGAAGCGCGGGGGAGGCATGGCGGGTCTGTGGCGGTTCCTGGGGCCCCGGACCGCACTCCCTGGATGATAGCCCCAGGGAGGCGTCCCTCGGCCGCCGCGGGCCTCCCGGGCGTGCCCACGATGCGGCCGAGGATCGGGGGGCCTTGCCAGCGTTCTCGGTGCCCATTCGCCGTGTCTGAAGTCCCGCGGGCGCCCTCTGGGCGGCTTTCCGGCAGTATTCTCTGTGGCCTCTCTTCCCGGGCCTGCGCGCCCTCGCCATGAGCACCTCCGCTTCGATCGGTTCCGAGCTGCCCCTGCAATCCCAAGAGAGCGTGGTGATCCGCTTCGCGGGCGACTCCGGGGACGGCATGCAGATCACCGGCAACCAGTTCACGGCCACCTCCGCGTTCCTGGGCAACGACCTGGCGACGCTGCCCGACTTCCCGGCCGAGATCCGCGCGCCCGCCGGCACCCGGCCCGGGGTCTCGGGCTTCCAGGTGCGCTTCTCCTCCAGCGAGATCCACACCCCCGGCGACAACCCGGACGTGCTGGTGGCGATGAACCCGGCCGCCCTGGTGGTCAACCTGAAGGACCTGAAGCCGGGCGGCATCGTGATCATCAATTCGGGCAACTGGGCCGAGCTCGACCTCAAGAAGGCGCGCCTCGACAAGGACCCGCGCGAGACCGGCATGCTCAACGGCTACCGGCTGATCGAGATCGACATCAACCAGCGCGTCAAGGAGGCCCTCGCGGGCACGAGCCTCTCGCCCAAGGAGGTCCAGCGCTGCAAGAACTTCTACACCTTGGGGATCATGTACTGGCTCTACAGCCGGCCCCTCGATCCCACCGAGAAGTGGCTGGCGGCCAAGTTCAAGGACGAGCCGGAGATGATCCAGGCCAACGTCCTGGCGCTGCGCGCGGGCTACAGCGCCGGCGACATCCACGAGCTGTTCCAAGCGCGCTACGAAGTCGCCCCGTGCGACACCATGGCGCCCGGCGTGTATCGCAACATCATGGGCAACCAGGCCCTCTCCCTCGGCCTGGTGGCCGGCGCACACCTGGCCAACCTGGAGCTGTTCCTGGGCTCCTACCCGATCACGCCGGCTTCCGACATCCTGCACCAGCTCTCCGCCTACAAGAACTTCGGCGTGACGACCATGCAGGCCGAGGACGAGATCGCCGCGGTCTGCTCGGCGATCGGGGCTTCTTTCGCCGGCCAGCTCGGGGTCACGACCACCTCCGGCCCCGGCATGGCCCTCAAGACCGAGGCCATCGGCCTGGCGATCTCGACCGAGCTGCCGCTGGTGGTGGTCGACATCCAGCGCGCCGGCCCCTCGACCGGCATGCCCACCAAGACCGAGCAGTCGGACCTCTATCAGGCCGTGCTGGGCCGCAACGGCGACGCCCCGCTGCCGGTGGTCTCCTGCTCGACGCCGGCGGATGCCTTCGAGTGCGCCATCGAGGCGGTGCGCATCGCGGTGCAGTTCATGACGCCGGTGATCCTGCTCTCGGACGGCTACATCGCCAATGGCTCCGAGCCCTGGCGCCTGCCGAGGCTCGAGGACCTGACGCCCTTCCCGGTCAGCTTCCGCACCGAGAAGGAAGGCTTCCATCCGTTCCTGCGGGACCACAAGCTGGCTCGCCCGTGGGTCAAGCCGGGCACCCCCGGCCTCGAGCACCGCATCGGCGGCCTCGAGAAGGACGCCGATTCGGGCAACATCAGCTACGACCCGAAGAACCACGAGCGCATGACCCACCTGCGCTGGGACAAGGTCATGGGCGTGCGCGAGACCTACAAGCCCTCGACCGTCAGCGGCGCCCAGAGCGGCAAGCTGCTGGTGGTCGGCTGGGGCTCGACCGCGGGCTCGATCCTCTCGGCGGTCGAGGTGCTGCGCAAGCGCGGCGCCGAGGTCGGCTGCCTGCACCTGCGCCACATCTGGCCGCTGCCCAAGGACCTGGCCGAGATCTTCGCGCGCTTCGACCGCCTGCTGGTGCCCGAGATGAACATGGGCCAATTGGCGCGCCTCTTACGCAGCGAGTTCTCGGGCACGCGCATCGAGTCCTACCCCAAGGTCCAGGGCCTGCCCTTCACCACCAGCGAGCTCGTGGCGCGCCTCGAGAGCGAATTGGCCGCCGCCTCCCGTTCCTGACCCCGCCGACCCTCCGCGACTTCTTTTCCTGCCATCCGATGAGCGAACAACCGACGGCGGTCCTCAACAAGAAAGACCTCAAGTCCAACCAGGAGGTGCGCTGGTGCCCGGGCTGCGGGGACTACTCGATCCTGAACTCCGTGCAGGCGGTGATGGCCGAGCTGGGCATCCCCAAGCACAAGTTCTGCATCATCTCGGGCATCGGCTGCTCGAGCCGCTTCCCGTACTACATGGACACCTACGGGTTCCACACGATCCACGGCCGCGCGCCGGCGATCGCCACGGGGGTCAAGATCGCCAACCCCGACCTGTCGGTCTGGATGATCACCGGCGACGGCGACAGCCTGTCGATCGGCGGCAACCACACGATCCACATGCTGCGCCGCAACGTGGACGTCAAGATCATCCTGTTCAACAACCAGATCTACGGGCTGACCAAGGGCCAGTATTCGCCGACCTCGCCCTCGGGGCTCAAGACCAAGTCGACGCCCTTCGGCTCCGTGGATCGGCCCTTCAACCCGATCAGCCTGGCGCTGGGCGCGGGCGCGACCTTCGTGGCGCGCACCATGGACACGCACCCCAAGCACATGGAGGCGACCCTGCGCCTGGCCGCCCAGCACAAGGGCTCGGCCTTCGTCGAGGTGTTCCAGAACTGCGTGATCTTCAACGACGGCGCCTTCGAGGAGATCATCGGCCGCAGCGTGCGCGACGATCGCACCTTCGACCTGCAGCACGGGCAGCCCATGGTCTACGGGGCCAAGCACGACAAGGGCGTGCGCTTCAAGGGCTTCGGCACCGAGTTCGTCGGCGCCGCCGAAGCCGAGGTCTGGGACGCGTCCATGCCCTCGACCGCCGCCGCCCAGATCCTGGCCGAGCTCGACGCCGACCCGAACCTGCCGACCGCCGTGGGCCTGTTCCGCCGCGTCCAAGCCCCGACCTTCGACGAGGGCGTGCGCAAGCAAGTCGCCAAGATCCGCGAGTCCAAGGGCCCCGGCAAACTCAAGGACCTGATCTACACCCGCGACTCCTGGACCGTCACTTGACGGCTTGAGCAAGGATCGGCTTGGGCTGGGCTCGAGCTGGATACCGCGGCCGACAGAAGCGTTTTTTGGCCGCTACCGGCGGCCAGGCAGGCTGGAAACCTCGGGCAGCTCCGCTAACTTTTCAGCCGACGTTGCGCTGACAAGCCGCACCCCGACGATCCCCCCCAGCCCGCCCCGCCACCCATGCAGCACGAGCGACTGTCGCCCGGCGCCCACCTGCGCAAGAACACCAAGCAGATCCTGGCCATGCTGCGCGCCAGCGCGGTGCGCGCCGGGTTCGCTTGCGAGTTCGAGCAGCCCTCCTCCAGCAAGGCCCACGCCCAGCTCGAGGCCGGCGGCCAGGTGCGCGGGCAGATCGAGGTCACCTTCACCACCGACGGCGTCGAAGCGCGCTACACGAACGGCGCCGGAACCGCGCGCCAGGCGCTGGCGCTCTACACCGACACCGGTTGGATGATGGAGGAGCTGGAGAGCTTCCTCGCCGCCCTACCCAAGGGCTGAGCGGCGCACCGCTGGCGACCCGCTCCAGGCAAGCTGCGTGGCCGGTCAATCGTGGGGCGGGCGGCCCTGGGCGTCGAGGTAGAGGCTGGCGCTCTCGGGGGCCGGGCCCAGCAACCAGGCGAGGGCGCGCTCGACCACGGGCAGGGGCAGGTCGTCGTGGGGGTCGATGTCGAGCTCGAAGGGCTGCAGCAGCCCGTGCACGTGCAGGCTGAGGCCCACCAGGAGGCCTGGGGGATTGTGCGGGTTCGGTCGGCGTCCGGCGGCCGGCGCCGGGGGCAGCTCGCCGCTCGGCGGCTGGCTTTGGATGCGGTGCTCCGCGGCGGCGGGGCCCGCGGCCACGCCGCGCAGGGAGTAGCTCTGGGTGCCCGCGTCCCAGCACAGGCCGGGCGGCAGGCGGCGGCTGAGCCAGCGGGCTTCGATCACGCTGCGCAGCAGCCTGGCCGCCGGTTCCTTCTGGTCCGCCGGCAGGGCCGCGCCGAGCTCCGGCACCTCGCCGCGGGAAAGGGCGTCGGCGGCCGAGAGCAGCGGACAGCGCAGGGGCACCCAGGCCGGCTCGCCCGCCGGGCGCCAGGCCAGGGACAGGCGCGGCTGGCTGCCGGGCGGGCGCCGCTCGATCACGTAGACGGCGCTGCGGGTCAACAGCTGGAACCCGGTGGAGAGCAGCGCGTGGCTGCGCGGGGCGCGGTGCGCCAGCCAGGCTTCCACCTGGGCCGGCAGGCGCGCTTCCAAGCGCGGCTGCTCCGCGGCTTCGCCGGCCGCGGCCGGCGAGAGAGCGTGCGGGGTCCGCGGGATGGAGGCCTGCGTTTCGCCGGAACGCCGGCGCAGGTAGCCGAGCAGCTCCTCGAGGAACGCCGGCAGCTCTCGGGGGCTGAAGCCCGGCTCCACGTCGGCCAGGCTGCGCACCGCGGGCCAGGCGCGCTGGCAGGCCAGCCCGCGCTGCGGGTCCTCGTGTTCGAGCCGCACCTGCACCACGGCCTCGACGCCGGCCTGTTCGGAGGGCCGCGGCGTGCTTTCGGCGAAAACCAGGCGGCGGATCACGGTGCGTTGAGCGGCGGCATCGCCGCGGCCAGCGCGCGCGGGGCGCTCCAGGTTTCCGGGTGGCCCAGCAGGAAGGTGCGCACGTCCACACAGCTCTCGAGCGCCGGCCCGCGCTCGCCGCGCGCGCGCCAGAGCAGCAGCCGGTGCGACACCAGCTCATCGCCCGGGCCGGCCAGCGGCGCCAGCGCCCCCGGCAGCGCGCCGGTCAGGGCCAGCTGCAGCCGCGCCGGACCCTCGGGCAGGTCGAGCTCGATCGACAGGGCGCTGTGCCCGGCCTTCGGCTCGAGGGCGAGCCGCACCGGGCGGCGACCCTCGGGCAGGCTCAGCTCCCCGGAAGCGGAGCCGCCCTCGACCAGCAGCCGTCGCAGCAGGGCCCGCAGGCCCTGGCGCGCGGCGTAGGCGCGCGTGGCTTCCAGTGCGGCGCCGCCGGTTTCGCGTCCGCGCTGCAGCCATTCGGCCAGGAACGAATTGGGCGCGCCCGAGAGGCCGGCCAGCTCGGCCTCCGCGGCCAAGGCCAGCAGCGCCCCGTGGGACGGCGAAGGGGTTCCGATGAGCTTCAGGCTCGGCCCGCCCGGAGCGCCCGATCGGGTCCACAAGGCCGCCCGTTCGAAGCCGGCGCGCGCGGGATCGAAGCGGCGCCATTCGATCTCCAGGAATCCGCCCGGAACCGGCCAGAGCGGCTGCAGCTCGGGAGCGTCGCCGTCCAGCAGGCACAGCTGCACGGGATGGCGCTGGCCGTCGGCGGCCGGCGTGCCCAGGGCGGGCAACTCGATCAGGTGCGCCGCCAGGTCCGCCAGCTCCAGGGGCAGGCGCTCGCCCGGCTCGATCGCCAGGGCCTGGGGTGCCAGCAGGCGCGCCAGGTCCACGCGCCGGCCGCGGGGGTCGCCCTGGGCCACCCCCGCCAGCTCCGGCACCAGCTCGAGACGCGCGCGGCCGCCCTCCAGTCCGAAGGCGCCCGGGCCGGTCTCCGAGAGCGCCGCGATCAGGCGCAGGCGGCCGCCGCCATCCCCGGCCAGGAACAGCACCGGCCCCTTCAAGGCCGGGTCTCCAGGGGCTCGACCTCGGGGGCGAAGGGCACCCACAGCAGGTAATAGCTGTCGGTGCCGGTGTTCACGGCGCGCACGGCATCCGCATCCAAAGGCAGCTCGAGGTCGAGCACCTCCTCGTCGGGCCCGCGCCAGGGCAGGTGCAATCGGCCGCTGGCCTGGTCGCGGAAGGGTTGCCCGAGCAGGTCCTTGTGGGGGTACTCGGCTTGCACCTGTCCGAGGCGCTCGATCAACGCCGTGAAGCGCGGCAGGGCCGGGGGCGGGCCGGCCAGATTCGGGCGCGAATCGAGCAACAGGCCGAGCAGCCGCACATCCTGGGGCTCGCGGTAGGTCTTGCCGTAGACGCTGTTGTCTGCGGCGTAGAAGTCGCGCACCGGCAGGGGCCCGGGCGCGGCGGGGCGCAGCACCGGATCGGCGGCGGGGCTGGCGGGATGCAGGCGCTGGGCGAACAGGCGCAAGCGCGCCGGTTGGCGTTCGCCGGCGAAATGGCCGGACTGGTACCAGCGCGCGCCCTCGCAGAAGACGCGCACCTCGCGCTCCAGGCCGTGCAGCGTCACCCGATCGGCGGCTGCGCTGCCCGCCGGCGCGAACAGGAAGGCGTTGGCGCCGGGCGACAGCTCGAGCCAGAGCAGCTTCTCGCGCAGCAGCGGGTCGTCGTGGATCGCGACGGCGCCGATCAGCGGGTGGGCGCACTCGTTGGGTCGATAGCGCCGCGCCCAGACCGGGTGGAAGCGCGCGAACCAAAGACGCTGGGGCAGCCCGCGCTGAGCGAAGGCGCCGAGGGCCGTGCTGAACACCGCCACAGCCAGCAGCAGGGCCAGCAGCGCCGAAAGCAGCGCCACGGTCGGGGAGCGCAGAGCCTGGAGCAGGAATTCGTCGGCGCTGGCCAGACCGGCGACGAGCTGCTCGATCCAAGCCGGGAGGCCCTGGCCGGGGGCCGGCAGGGGCGCGGAGCCGGCCCAGGTCCAAGCGGCGCTCGACAGGGCGATCGCCAGGCTGGCGATCTGGGCCAGGAAACGCAGGCGCGCGCTCCAAAGGCTGAGCCCATACAGCAGGGCTGCGGCGACGCCGATCCCCAGGGCGCTCCCAGCGCTCGTCAAGGGCGCCAGGCACACCAGGCTGACCAGCGGCAGCCACAGCATCACCGCGCTGTGCAGCAAGCTTTGCAGCACGCGGATGGGCCAAGGCCGCACCATGCGCCCGGTGAAGGCGCAGTAGGGCCCCAGGCGGGGCAGGGGCGCGTGGTGCTTGGGCATGGGACGTGGGCCGCCGGGCCAGTCTGGAGCGCCCCCGCGGGCGAAACCAGGCCCGAGCAGGCCCGTTCCCGCGGGGCGGTGGCGCGGCGGCCGGCGGGCTTGACAGCGTGGACGAGGGCGGCAGGCGGCTCCCCCGGCCCGGCCAGCCTCCGCCGCCCCTGCCCGGCGCGGCCCCCGCGGCGCGGGCTGGGGCGGAGGCCGGGGGTCAGATTTCCGCGCGATCGCCGTCCGGGCCCGGGGCCGGGCGCGTGCGGGCTCGGCTCGGGTCCAGCTCGCGCTCCGCGGGCGACTCCTGCGGCGCGCCGGAGGCGGCCTCGGACGGCTCGCGCCGCGGCACCGGCTGCAGCTCGCGCACCAGCTCGCGTGGATCGGTGGCCTGATAGCGTTCGCTGAGCTGAGCGATGCGCTCGTCGCCGGCGGCCAGTTCCTGCTCGAGTTCGCGCAGCGAGCGGGTGATCTGGGCCAGTTCGCCGAGCTGCTGCTCGATCGATTCGAGCTCCAGCCGGCCTTCCTGGCGCCGCGCCTCGAGGCGTCCGAGCAGCGCCGCCAACACCGGACGGCGATAGTCGGCGGCCAGCTGAGCCCCGATGCGTTGGGTCTGGGCCGTGAACCAGCCGCCCAGCAGGTCCTCGAGCTGATCGGAGAGGAAGCGCAGGCCCGCCTCCCCCAGGCGCTGTTCCTTGACGTGCCGCGGGATCGGTTGCTGGCCTGCGCCGGCGGCGCCGAACAGCCGGCGGCGCACCGCGGCCTGGCTGCGGAAGAAGAGCCAGTCCCACAGCGTGCGCCGCACCGGCAGCTCGCTGACGTCGAGGCTCGGGCGCTCGGCCTTGACCGTCGCGCGCGGGCTGACCGCCACCAGGCCTTCGGCGGCGAAATCCGCCAGGGATAGGCGCAGTCGCTCGAGATCGCCGAGGCGCTCGTTGGGCAGCACGGCGCCGGCGTGGGCTCCGCCCGCCGCTTGGCGCAGGGCCAGTTGGAGCTCGCCGGCCAGCTCGCTTTGGAAGCCGGTCAGCAGCGGCGCCAGCTCGCCGTCGATCAGCGCGGCCAGGGAGCGATCGCTCTGGAACCAGCCGCGCAGGGCGTTTTGGATGCCGCGCCGGGCCTGGTCCTCGAGCGGTGCCTGGGCGCTTTGGCCGGACTCCACCAGGCGCCTGCCCAGGGCGCCGAAGGCCGCGGTCCAGTCCTCGCCGGCCAGGCGGTCGATGGCGCCGAGCAGCTGCTGCTGGTGGCGCTTCTCGCGCTCGAGGTCGTCGGCTTTGACCAGCAGCGAGCGCAGCGCGTGGTGGCGGCACAGGCGCTGGCCCTCCTCCAGCAGCAGATCGGCCTGGCGCAGGCTGTCGCCCAGGAAAGCCACCAGGTAGTCGGTGCTGCTCAGGTAATCGGAGAGGTCCTGGATGAAGGCCTCGAAATCGCCGCGGTTGTGGCTCGGCTCCGCGCTGCCCTGGCGCGAGCGCAGGCGCTCGGAGGCCGCCTGCAGCAGGTCGACCGGATAGATGCGCAGGCGACCCGCTTCGATGGCGCTCTTGAGCGGCGAGGTCATCGAGAGGGTTTCGAAGGCCTCGATCACGCGCACCGGATCCTCGCGCTCGAGGCTCGGGGCCAGGGTCCCGTCGGGCTTGAGGTCGCGCTTGTTGCCGTCCAGGTTGACCACCAGGAAGATGCGCGAGAACAGCTGCAGCAGGTCGTTGAACTCGTCGAAGACCTGCTCGAGGAACAGGTTGTCGGTCTTGACCACGAAGATCGCGCAGGCGGCCGCGTCGCGGAACTCGCGCGTCATGCGGTCGTAGCCGAACTTCATGCGGCTGTAGAGGCCCGGCGTGTCGACCAACACGGCGCCCGATTCGGCCAGGTCCGGGGCCGAGACCTTGACGTCGATGCGGCGGATCGCGGCGGGGAAATGCAGCGCCGGATCGAAGTCGCGGCCCGAGCGCTCCTCGGCGCGGATGCGCTCGGCCAGCTCGCCGTGGTCGCGGCCGATCTGCATGCGCATCGAGGCCGACGAGCCGAAGGTCTGGGTGTCGCCGCTGTAGCGCGTCACCAGGAACTCGAGCTTGGGCGCGTGGCGCACGTAGACCATGCAGGGGTAGGCCGGCAGGGCCGTGACCTCGCTGACGTAGGACCCGCTGATGGCGTTCATCAGGGTCGATTTGCCGCTCTTGAGCGGGCCGAAGATCAGCACGTAGGCCTGCTGCTCGGCGACCTTGTCCGCCAGGGCCCAGAGGCGCAGGGAGACCTCGCGGAAATCGGCCACCTGCTCGCGGGGCACCAGCGCCGGGCGGGGCGCCGCGGAGCCGGCGGCGCGCTCCTGGCCGATGCGGTCGGCGAAGTCCTTGAGGCGCGGCAGGATCGGCGCCAGCGCGGCGCTGAAATCGTCGCAGAATTGGCTGAGCAGGGTCTTCATGGCGAGGTCGATGCCCCGACCTGGGGCCGGGCGCCGGGCCGGGAGCGCGCCGCGGAGAGGGGCCGTGTTCCACCGGCGCCGGGCCGGCGCGCGAGCGTCGCGGGAGCTCCCGACCCGCGTGGCGCACATCGTAAGGCACTCCGGCTGTCCGCGCCCCAGCGGAACTGACCCCGCGGCGGACGGCGCCCGGCGAGCCACCGCGGCACGCTGCGGCGCGCCCTGCTGCGCCGGACGGCTCGTAAAGCGGGTGCGAGGACTCCCTCGCCGGGGCTGCTAGACTGGAAGGGTTCCGAATCACCGCGACACACCGCCGCGCCCCCGGGCATGTCTCAGCAGCCGAAGTCCGAGAAGGATCCGATCCAAGCCGAGTTGGAAGCCGCCCTGCGCGCCGCCGACAAGCTCGATTTCTCCGAGCCGCGCCGCGGCCCTCGCAGCGTGCACGGCGCCGGCAAGCCCGGCGGCCGCGGCGACGGACCGCGCCGCAGCGAGCCGCAGCGCGGCCACGACTTGATCAAGGGCACCGTGGTCGGCATCGACGCGCCCGACGCGATCATCGAGCTCGGCCCGCGCACCCAAGGCCTGATCGCGCTGAGCGAGTTCGACGAGCCGCCCAGCATCGGCCAGACGTTCGAGTTCGCGCTCAACGGCCAGAAGGACGGCCTGTGGATGCTGAGCCGGCGCCGCGCCCGCGCCCTGGCGGCCTGGAACGATCTGGAGGCGGGTTCGATCGTCGAAGGCCAGGTCAGCGCCGTCAACACGGGCGGGGTCGAGCTCAGCATCGGCCCCCTGACCGCCTTCATGCCCGCTTCACAGGTCGGCCTGGGGCACACCGACAACCTGCAGGGTCTGGTGGGCCAGCGCATGACCGTCGAGGTCGTCGAGGTCGATCCGGGCCGCCGGCGGCTGGTGGTCTCGCGCCGCCGCGTGCTGGCCGCCGAGCGCGAAGAGCTGCGCGAGCAGGTGCTCGGGCACCTGTCGATCGGCGACGAGGTCCAAGGGCGCGTCACCCGTGTCGAGGCCTTCGGGGCCTTCGTGGACATCGGCGGCATCGAAGGCCTGGTGCACGTCTCGCAGCTCAGTCACCGCCGCGTCGAGGACGCCAAGTCCTTCGTGGCCGTGGGCGACACGGTGCGGGCCAAGGTGGTCAAGCTCGAGGAGGGCGGCAAGAAGATCGGCCTCTCGATGAAGGCCATGGAGCCGGACCCCCTGGCGGGCCTGGCCGGCCGCTACCCGCCGGAGCGCGTGGTGACCGGCAAGGTCACCCGGCTCGAGGAATTCGGTGCCTTCGTGGAGCTCGAGCCCGGCCTCGAAGGCCTGCTGCACGTCTCGCAGATCGCCCGCGGCGGCGAGCGCGTGCGCCGCGCCCGCGACGTGCTGAGCGCGGGTCAAGAGATCTCGGTGCGCGTGCTGTCCGTCGATGCGGACAAGCGCCGCATCTCGCTCTCGCGCCTCGACGAGCGCGGGGCGGTGCTCGGCTCCGAAGAAGCCGTCGATTCCGCCGACCTGGGCCGCGTGATGGGGGAGACCCAGCGCCCGGCGCTCTCCACCAACCTCGGCAACCTGTTCAAGAAGGCCATGGACCAGGGGCCGGGCGGCAAGCGCCGCTGACCCCCAGGCCGGCCTTGGCCCTGGACCGAGGCGCTCGCTTCGCCGCCCTTGGGCCGCTCGGGGACTTTGAAGGCTGCGCAGCGCCGATCCCAGCCTGTGGGGCCGCCGTATGGCGGCCCAGGGGCTGGCTGACGGGCGGGTGCGACCGCTCGGGCGGCGCCCGAGTCGATGGTTTCCGGGCCCGTCAGTGGGGCTTCACGCCCTGGGCGCCGCGCACCACGGTGTAGCCGGAGAGTTCGAGCTCCGCGGGTGTCGTCACGACCCAGTCGAAGCCTTCGGGCAGCTCCACCTCTGTGACGTGCCCGCCCTGGGGCAGGATCTCGACCACCGGGGTCGAGGTGCGGTCCTTGGCTTCGCGCAAGCGGACCAGCACCAGCGGGCGCTGGCCCTGCTCGGTGTTCATCAGCTGCAGCAGGTGGTCGCGGCAGTGGTCGCAGGTGATGCGCCAGAAGACCCACAGGCCGTCGCCGGGCAGTTCTTCGAGCGGCAGCCAGCGATCGAGGCCGGTCTCGAAGATCGACTTGCCGGCCCACTTCTCGGGCTCGAGTATCACGAAGCCCTGGCTGGCGCGAGCCGCGGGGGGCTCGGCGTCGGCGGCGGGGACCGTTTCCGCCGCTGGGGCCACCCCGTCGGCCACAGCCTCGCCGCCTGGGGCCTGGGCGCTCGTTTGCGGTGCGGGGACCAAGGCGCCCTGTTCGGCTCCGCTGAGCCGCAGGTTGCCCTCGCGCGGCGCCAGCTTGACCTCGCGGCTCATCAGGAACGGCAGCGCCAGGCAGGCCCCCAAGGCGGGAGCGAGCAGGGCCAGGGGGGCCCCGCGGCGCTGGCCGGCTTCCGCCAGACTGCGCCAGGGTCGGCGGCTCAGCAGCAGGGCCAGCAGGCCGCCGTCGATGCCCAGCATCACCGCGGGCGGGATCTTGACCTGGCTGCCGAAGCAGCCGCAGCTCTCCGCGCCGGCGCTCAGCAGCCAGCCCAGCACCCCCAGGAAGGCCAGGTACTGCAACGTCACCAGGCGCCAGCCGAGCGCCGGACGCAGCAAGGCGGAAGCCACCACCGCCAGCTCGATGCCGATCGCCGCCGGGAACAGGGTTCCGATCGGGATCGGCACCTGGCGCAGCACCGGCGGCAGGTCGTTGGGGCTGCCCATGAACAGCTTGAACAGGGCGCCGGCGGCGATCCAGGCGCTGGCTAGCAGCAGGGCGACGAGGGCCGAACCGCGGCCGGGGGCGGGGGGTGACATGGGCGCATTGTGGGCGGCGTTTGCGGGCGGAACCAGCCGCGGACTACGGTCGGTCCCCGGGTTCCGCGGGCGGTGGCCGGTGATGGGTTCGGCGGGGCCGTGCGGCCGGCGCGGCGTCGACGCCGGCGCCTGGGAGCGTGGAGCGGGAGCGGGGCGGGTGCCGCCTGTCGCGACGCGCTGGGAGCCGGCGGGCGGCGGGGGCGGGCAAGCGCCGCGGCGCGGCGGGGCGGGCGCAAGGCGTGGAGCTGAGGTGGTTCGGGCGGGCGTGGGGCGCGGGATGCGGGGTGTCG
>JBILNK010000232.1:0-5445 GCA_044375105.1 Planctomycetota bacterium | reverse complement strand
TCGCGCTCTGCATCCCCGTACTCGCGGCCGCCCATGCCGATGAACAGCCGCGCAGGCACGCTGCCGCGGTGCTTTTCGAGCCGTTCGATCAGCACGCCATCCCCGACCCACAGGGCCGGGGACTCCCCCAGGGCGCGGCCGAAGAAGCCGGGGCGCTCCAGGATCGCCAGGAGCGTGATGTTGCCGCCGAAGGAGGAGCCCCCCAGCGCGCGGCGCTCGGGGCGCCCATCGACCCGATAGCGCGCTTCGATCGCCAGCGCCAGCTCGTCGCACAGGAAGGCCAGGTACTTGCCGCCGCGGCCGGTGCTGCCGCGCACCTCGAGGCCGCTTTGGTTGTAGTCGGCGGCCCGGGTGGCGCCGATGTTGTCGACGGCGACCACGATCCAGGGCTCGAGCGCCCCAGAGCCGATCAGGTCGCTCAAGGCCTCATCCAAGCGCCATTCCTGCCCGAAGGCGCTGGTGGCCACGTCGAAACAGTTCTGCCCATCGTGCATGTAGAGCACCGGGAAGCGCTTCGGCTCCGCGGTCTCCTCGGCGGCCTTCCCAGCTCCCTCGTCGGCCTCCCCGGGCAGCGGATACTGGGCCGGCAGCCAGACGCGGATCCTGCGCCGGTCGCCGAGCTGCTTCGATTCGAGCTCGAAGACCTCGAGCCGCCCGGTGACGGTGCTCGTCGGCGGGGTGCCCCCCGCCAAATCGGACCGGCCCTGATCGGCGAAACGCAGCACTTCCAGCCGCAGGCGAGCCGGAGCCTTGCCTCGCGGCCATTCGAGCTCCGGCAGCCGCCGGTTCTCGATGTCCCGGCCGAGGGCATCCACCTCGACCGTGGCCCAGCTTCCGCGGGTGAACTTGAAGGCCAGCTGCGGCGACTCGGCGAGCGGCCGGGGCAGCTCGAAAACCCAGCCCAACGGGCTGCCTTCGGGACCGAGGGGTCCATAGGCGCCGCTGGCTCCCCGGCCGTCCGGCGCCCAGCCCTCCGCCGAGCTGGCGAGGTACAGGCGCGGTTCGATCTGGGCGTGGGGAAAGAGGCCGGAGCGATCGATGACCTCGAGGCGCAGGACCTGCTCGCGCGGCTCCGCCTCCGCCGGGGACCGCACCGGCGCCGGAGGCCCATCCGCGCCTGTCGCTCGCGCTGCTCCCGCCGCCCGCGCGCCCGCATCCTGGGCCAGAGCGCCCGCCAGCAGCAGCAGCGCCAGGCCGGCCCCCTGCACTCGCACCGGGATGCGCCTGAGTCGCCCCAAGCGGCCCAAGGGATCGCGGGACGTGCTGCTTCTTTGGGATCCGGCGCTGCCGCGCGGGGTCGGTCGTTCGGTCTGGGTCTGCATCGTTCGGTTCTGCGGCGCTGCCGCAACGCCTGTGCCTCCTATGACAGGGCCGCGCGCCGCCGGTGTCACCTGGACTCGGATTTTTCACCGGCGCGGCCCCCGCTGGTGGCGCGGCCAATCCCGCGTAGACTGCTGGGCTTCCCCGCCAGGATCCGAACTCCATGAAGCCCGCGCCCCGCTCCCACTCCACCGCCCTGCGTCCCAAGGTTTTCATCGCCGGAGGCGGCGGCATCGGCCGCGCCCTGGCGCTGATGCTGCGCAACGAGCCGTCCGTGATGGCCGAGGTGGTGATCGGCGACGTGTCCCCGGCCGCGGCCCAGGCCGCCGCCGAGTTCAGCGCTGCGGGCGCCCCGCGGGTCGCAGCCCCGCGCGCGGTCCCCATGCCCGCGGAGGGCAGCGATGGGGCCCTCGAGGCGGAGCTCGAGGCGGCCGACGTGCTCGTCGACTGCCTGCCCGGGTCGGAGGCCCCGCGCCTGGCCCGCCTGGCGCGCCGCCACGGCTGCCACTACCTAAACTTGACCGAATACGTCGCCGAGACGCGCCAGGTGCTGGAGATCGCCCAGGGCGCCGAAACCTGCTTCGCCCTGCAATGCGGCCTGGCGCCCGGTTTCGTCAACATCCTGGCCCACGGGCTGTTCCAGGAGGCCTGCCAGACCTGGGGCGTGCAGAAGCTGGAACGCCTGCGCATGCGCGTCGGCGCCCTGACCGACCACGCGGTCGGCCCGCACTTCTACGGCTTCACCTGGAGCACCGTGGGCGTGGCCACCGAGTACGTGCATCCGGGCCAGGCCCTGCGCGGAGGCCGGCTGGTCGAGCTGCCGCCGCTGAGCGAGCGCCAAGCGCTGCTGCTCGACGGTTTGCCGCTCGAAGAGGCGGTGACCTCCGGGGGCGCCGCGGACCTGCCCCAGGCCCTGGCGGGCTACGTCCAGGAGCTCGACTACAAGACCCTGCGCTACCCCGGGCATTTCGCCTGGGTCGAGGGCCTGCTGTCCCGCGCCCCCGCCGGCGTCGACCGCGCCAGCTGGCTGCTCGAGCAGATGGAAGCCGCCGTGCCCCACTGCGAAGAGGACCTGATCGCGATCTACGCCGACGTCGAAGGCCGCGACGCCTCCGGCCGCCTGCGCGCCCTGCGCCACGGCATGTTCTGCACCCCGATCGAGATCGAAGGCCAGCGCTTGTCCGCGATCCAAGCCACCACCGCCGCCGGCGTGGCCGAGGTGCTGCGCCTGATCCTCAAGCGCACCCTGCGCGGCCCCTTGCTGCAAAGCCAGATCCCCCCCGCCGACTACCTCGACGGCCCCTTCATCCAGTGGGCTTTCGGCGCCGAGGACTGAAACCTCGCGGCGAGGCCGGAAGCCCGGCAAGCCAGACCCCGGGCTGGTCCGCTACCGGCCTGATTCCGACCGGTGCACCGCAGCATCCCACGGCCCCCAAGACCCTGGCGGTGCGCCGGTTGATCCCGCGGCCCGCCAGGGATCGGTAGCGCGTCGGCGTTGGGGGGGGGGCAGCTGGCCATGGAATAGGGGGCGGGGAACGGCACCGGGGAACGGCCATCGGGTGGAGCAGCGCTCAGGGAGCGGAGGCCAGGGCCCTGGCCTGGCCCAAAGGCACGGGGTGAGCGGGACGATCGGCGCCCGCGCTCGATCTCCAGCAGGCCTCCCCCGAGCCCCGACGAATCCATGCCCCGCAACGCAGCCCAAACGCCCGCACTTCGCTCCCCATCCGGCCTGCCGGCCCTGCTCGGCCTCGGCCTGTGCCTGGCCGCACCGGTTGGTGCCCAGGCCCAGATCTCTCTCGGCGGTTTCCAATTCGACGCCCTGGCCGGGTTCTCCCCGGGTCCGGGCCCGCTGCCGCAGTTCTTGACCCCGCTCGAGGCCTGGGCGCCTCGGATTACGACCCGAACGCCCCCGGCGCGGGCACCTGCAGCGACACCCAGCAGGCCACGGTGACCGTGGGCGTGGGCGGCTCGCTGACGCTCGAGTTCCAATCGAGCTCGATCTCCGGCAGCGGCACGCCCGACCCGGACCTGTGGATCTATGAGCGCGGCCCGGACGTGGAGGCCACCTTCGTGTCGCTCAGCGCCGACGGGGTGAATTGGTCCCCGGTCGGCCTGGTCGCCGGCGCGGTCTCCTCGATCGACCTCGATGCCTTCGGCTTCGGTCCCCTCGATCTGTTCCGATTCGTGCGCCTGGTCGACGACCCGGCCCAGGGCGACACCACGGGCTGCAGCCCGGGCGCGGACATCGACGCGGTGGCGGCCCTTTCGGCCAATCCATGGGTGTCCCTGGGCGGCGCCCTGGCCGGCCTGAACGGCCTGCCGTGGCTCAAGGCCCGCGGCGCGCTGGCGCCGGGCTCCCAGGTGCTGATCCAGGCCGGCAACGGCTTTCCGGGAGCCCCGGCGATCCTGGTCTACGGCAACTCGGTGCTGAATCTGCCGCTGCTGGGCGGGACCCTGGTGCCCTTCCCGAGCGTGCTCGACTTCGGCTTCGCCTTCGGGCCGGCCGGGGTCTTGAACATCCCGGTCACCTGGCCCGCGGCCGTGCCCGCGGGGCTCGACGTGGTGCTGCAGTTCTGGTTCGCCGATCCCGGCGCGGTCCAGGGCTTCGCGGCCACCAACGGCATCCGCGCCAAGACCCAGTGATCCGCAGGGCCTCGCCCTGCAGCTGACCCGGCGACCCCCGGGGCGTACAGTGCGCGGCCATGGGTTCCGCGGTCGAGCGCTGCCACGCCCTGCTGGCGGCCTGGCTGCGGCGCGGCCAGCGCGCCATCGATGCCACCGCGGGGCGCGGGCGCGACACGCTGCTGCTGGCGCGCCTGCTCGGGCCCGCGGGGCGCGTGCTGGCCATCGATCTGCAGGTCGAGGCCATCGAAGCCTCCCGGCGCCTGATCGCCGCCGATCCACAGGCCCTTGCGCCGGTGCGCTTCGAACTCGGCGACCACGCCCAGCTGGTCGAGCTGGCCGGGCCGGAGTGGCGCGGGGCCACGGCGGCCGTCGTCATGAACCTGGGCTATCTGCCGGGCGGCGACCGCCGGCTGATCACGCGCTCGGCCAGCACCCTCGCGGCGCTCCATGGGGCGCTCGAGCTGCTGGCGCCGGGCGGCCTGCTGGCCCTGGTGGTCTATCCGGGGCACCCCGGGGGCGAGACGGAGGCCCAGCAGGTCGAGGCCTGGCTGGATGCACGGGAAGGGCGGGAACTGGAGCGGCTGCCTGAATCCGAACCGGCGGGAAGCCCGTATCCGCCCGGAGCGCCGCGGCTCCTGGCCGCGCGCCGACGGGCCCCGGCCGCCGCGGACCCGCGCGGTCCGGCCCGGCCCTGATCGCGGTCCTGGCCCGGGCCGCCTCCAGCGCTGGCCCGTTCCGATCCCGCCCCCCCCTTCCACCGCTCCTCCCCCGCGCCCCCCCATGCGCTCCCCGCTGCTGCTCCTGCGCTCGGCTCTGCTCCTGGCCCTGCTGCCCTGCCTCGGCCTCTCGAGCTGCCTGCTCTCCCAAAACCACGTCAACCAGCCGATCCCGCGCGAGGCGGTTGCCAAACTGGTCCCCGGCATGAGCGCCGCCGAGGTCGTGGCGATCCTGGGCGCGCCCGTGCAGGTGGTCGAGCTGGACCAGCGCGCCGCCTACCGCTTCGAGTTCGAGCGCACCAAACAAACCGGATTGTTCCTGTTCGTGTTCAACTGGAATAACGAAGAAACCTCCGCCGACCGCATTTGGTGCTTTTTCTCGAAGGACGACCACCTGACCCACGTCGGCACGACCTACGAAGCCGATGAGGTCGAGTATGGGCTGGGCTGATTCGGTGCGCGGCGGATTCGCCGTGCTCTGCGCGAGCCTTGGGTCCAGCCTCTGCCTGGGCCTGACGGGCTGCGTACAGCTCAGCTATCGATCGATGGATCGCTTCCAGGCGCCGCCTGCCGAGGCGGTCGCCGAGTTGACACCGGGCATGGAGCTGGGGGTCTGCCTCGAGCGCTTGGGCGCGCCCTGGCGCGTGCTCGAACTCGAGACCGACCCCGGCCTGATCCTGGTGTATGCCTGGGAGCGCGCCACGGGCTGGGGCCTGTCCCTGTCCGGCGCCGACGATCGCGCGCCCGGCTCGTTCAACCTGGCCCAGTCGCGCACCCTGCCGCG